>CBCXVS010000021.1:0-41576 GCA_965178525.1 uncultured bacterium
GCCCTGAGAGGAATTATTCGTCCACCTCTCTCGTCCGAACCGGGTCGAACCCCGCGTCCAAAAGCGACGACCCCAGATCGCTCCCCTCATGACAAAACCCCCTCATGTGTTGGGTCAACCGTTGATACGACATGCAGTTAGAGCTTCACTTAAGGCCATTCAGGTTCAACGCCACAATTGTATGCGTTTGAACTGCTCGGCTAGCGGCGTGCCGATTTTCTTGCCGACCACTTCATAGCGTGCACGCCACCGCGCCTCGCGTTCCTCACGTGACTGCTTCATCTGGCTAGCGTGGCAGTAGAGGGCCTCCATCTTGGTGGAAAACGCGTCGGTAATATCGAGAAACGTATCCGGTTCCTCCGACCCCCAGAGCAAAACTTCCTGCACATGGTGGGGCTCCAAGCCTTCGTGCAAATGTTCGGGGTATGCCAAGTGATCGCGCGCAGAGGGGAAAATCGCATCCAGCGTCACACGGCCACACACAAAGTGATCACGATGACGGATGTAGCGGCGGTGGGGGTCAACGGTGACGACCGTCTCCGGTTTATGTGTGCGAATCTGCCGCACGAGCATTTCCCTGAATTCGGAGGTCTCTTCCAGACCCTGGTCCGGCAAACGCAAAAATACCACCTCGGCCACACCCAGGACGTTGGCCGCTTTGCGCTGTTCTTCTTCCCGTAGCGCTGCCAAATCGGCAGGTTTAACGCTGCGATCGCTGGTTCCTTTGTCGCCATTTGTACACACGGCGAGAACGATTTTGCGTCCCTGCTTCGTCCAGCGAGCGATGGTACCACCTGCTCCGGATTCGGCGTCGTCAGGATGCGGTGTCACCACCAGAACCGGTGTTGCATGCTCCATAAATACCTATCCTCCTTTTTTCTCGAACCCCTTTGCGTCCTTGGCGGCTCCGTTATGTGAGCTTCGGGATCACCTTTTCATTAATCAACCGCAAGTTATTCAGCTGCAAGTCATACGACAATTGGCGGCCATAGTTCACCTCATAGATCAGCTGTGTCAACTGCAGATCTTCCTGTAACTGACGCAGCCGATCCACCACGACCTCCGGGGTGCCATACGCGACCTTATCCCGTAGCCAATCATCGTAACTCATGCTCCCCAGATGTTCTGCCTGCGCGTTCCAATCACCCGTCGTCCCTTCACGGGAAGCGCTGGCCGCGACGCGATCTTGCAGACCGCGCATCGCGGCCATAGCGCTCTCCATGGGTTCGGCATAGGCCCGCTCGGCGGTCTCGGCCACGTACAACGGCACGCGCAGACCCACCTGCGCTGGACCCGCATGGCCGGCCTCTTTCCATGCCTGACGGTATTGGGCGATATACGGCCCCAACTCGGTCAAGGCGAACACCCGAGACGGGTTGATGATGATAGGATATCCCATCCGGCCGATGATGGGGAACGTCTCCTCCGAAGTGACACCGACGCGGATCGGCGGGTAGGGCGTCTGCAACGGTTTGGGCCGGACGCACAGATCCTCGCATCGGTAATAGGTCCCCTCGAAGGAGAAATTCTCCGTGGTCCAGGCCTGCAGGATCACCTCAAGGTACTCTTCGAACCGCGCCCGGCTCTCGGCAAAGGGCGAGTTGAAGCCATCGTGCGTTGAGGGAAAGGTGCCACGCCCGATACCAAATTCTACCCGGCCTTGACTGATGTGGTCCAACGTGGCAATTTCTTCGGCGATACGTATCGGTTGAGCCAAGGGCAAGAGGACCACCGCGAGGCCAATACGTATGTGTTGCGTCCGGGCTGCGATGGCGCTGGCAATGGTGATCGGGGCGGACAGGACACTGATCGGGGAAAAATGGTACTCGGCCAGCCAGACCGAGTCCACACCGCAGACCTCGGCCTCGTCGACGAGGTCAAAACACTCGGCAAAGGCATCCTGATCGGGCATCCCTTCACGGCATGGAAACTCTATAAACAGTCCGAAGTCCATGACTCCCCCTTTCTCGCCGCATCTGTAGCTCATATTGGACATACGTAAAGCTACGATGGTACATGAATTGCCATCCGCGTCAAGTGGCGGGGATAGGGTGCGGAACCACACGGCATGCGCCAGGTGGCGCTCGCCATCATCACCGGCCTCGGTCGTGCGGTCCCGTGCCGAAGATTGTGCAGCCGTCATCTTGCCTGCTCGATCGTCTTGACAACGTGCCCATCTCGCGTGAGCATGGAGCGTCTGCGAACCAAGCGATCGCGCGTCATATGGCGTATCGTCTGCAAAAGGAGCTAAGCGTGAGCAATCGAGATATTGATAGCACGAACCTGTACCACGAATCGACCAAACTTTTTTATTTGCCTCTACATCATAAACCGCCCGCGCATAAGCAATATACGGCGTTGTCCCCGCTCCCCCTGCCGACCGACTTGTCGTCCTTGGCGGTCTCGACGCTGGAAGCCATCGCGGGCGTCACGCGGTCTGCAAGCACCGCTCCAGGGCTTGACGTCACGGCTCTGGCCAACCTGCTCTACTTCTGTGCCGGGCGCATCCGGAAACGGCATTTCGCGGGAGCGGGCGAGGTCACCTTTCGGGCGGCGGCTTCAGCCGGAGGCCTCTATCCCATCGAGTTGTATGTCGTCTGCGGGGACTTGCCCGGCCTAGAAGCGGGTGTGTACCATTTTTCACCGGCTGATTTTGCCCTTCGCCGCCTGCGTCAGGGTGACTATCGTGGGACGCTTTCCCAGGCCGCTGGCGGCGACGCGACCCTGGCCACCGCCCCGGCAACGCTGATCTGTACCGCGGTTTTTTGGCGCAGCGCCTGGAAGTATCGCGTCCGCTCGTATCGTTATTGTTTCTGGGACAATGGGACAATGCTGGCCAACCTGCTGGCGACCGCCACGGCGATGCGTCAGCCAGCCAGCGTATGCCTCGGCTTTGTCGACATGGAGGTGAACCATCTGCTGGGTATTGATGGGCAACGGGAGGCCAGCATTTGCCTCGTACCCATCGGGCCACCTGAGGACTTACCCTCCCCGTCCAGCAGCGATACCGTGCCGTTGCTGGATGCTGAGACGGTGGCCTCATCTCAGGATGAAATCGACTACCCGGAGATCACCCGCATGCATGCCGCCTCCGTCCTGTCTACTTCTGAGGAAGCCATGGCATGGCGCGAAACGCTCGCGGCGCGGCCAGGACCGAGCACGCCGCCGCTGTACCCCCTCCAGCCTCTCGATATGACCCGATTAACGCCGAACAGCCTGGGCGACGTCATCCGCCAGCGCGGCTCCACCCGCCGCTTTGCCCGCGAGCCCATTCTGTTCTCACAGCTCAGTGCGATTTGGGCTCATGCCACCACCGGCATACCCGCCGATTTTCTCGGCCAGAATGGCGCGAGTCTGCTCGATATCTATATGGTTGTCAATTCGGTGGAGGGGATTCCCACCGGTAGCTATGTCTTTGTGCCCGCCGAGCAGGCGCTAGAACGCTTGCAAGAAGGCGCGTTCCGAGAAGAGGCCGGTCACTTGTGCTTCGAGCAAGCCCTGGGGGCTGATGCCAGCGTTGTCGTGTTCTTCATGGCTGATCTGGAGCGCGTGTTGCAACACTTCGGAAACCGGGGCTATCGTGCTGTCCAACTGGAAGCTGGAGCGGTGGGCGGGAAGATGTATCTGTGCGCCTATGCTTTGGGCTTGGGGGCCAGTGGGCTGACGTTCTTCGATGATGAGGTTACCGCATTTTTTGCGCCTCACAGTGCCGGTAAAAGTGCGATCTTTGTCGTTGCCCTGGGCCGCACGGCGCGTGAGAATCGGGTTCGGCCATTTAGGTCTCGGGTTGGCATGCGGATCGATGCGCTGTCTCGTAAGGACGCTTGAGCGTAAGGAGATTTATTACGACGACAGGATTCACAAAATCGTATGCCGATGTTAGACTTCCAAAGAAGTAGTCTTCCAAAGAAGTAGTCGGCCTAGATGCATGCAGCAAGGAAGAACACATGGAGCAAGGCATCAAAGTCTCCGTGGATGATCAAGGGCGTATGGTTATACCGCCAATGCTCCAACATCGCCTAGGACTGTCGCCAGGAGCGACTCTCGTGGTTGAACAAGGGGAGGAGGGCCAGGTTTATCTGCGTCTCCAGACGGACGAGTCGAGGCTCGTCGACAAACAAGGTGTGACTGTTGTTCGAGCGCAACCGCTCGGCAGCTTGGCCCATGTCACGCGGTTTGAGCGTGATCGTCGCGTCTCTGTCTTAGTTGAGCGTCTGCAGCTGTGAGGTGCTTGCTAGACACGTCGGTACTGGTAGCCGCGATGGTTGAAGTGCATCCGGCTCATCACCGCGCCCTGCCCTGGCTCCAGCGGATCAAAGACGGCACGGATACGGGATTGGTCTCCGCGCATTCGTTGGCTGAACTGTACGCCATCCTGACGACTTTGCCGGTCCAGCCACGTATTCCTCCCGCTCTTGCCCAGCAGTTGATCCAACGAAACGTCCTTGAGGTCTGCGAAATCATGAGCTTATCTGCACAAGACTATGAGACGGTCATCACGCATCTGTCGGAGGAGAATGTTATTGGTGGCGCCACGTACGACGCATTGATTCTCCATGCCGCGCTGAAGACCGAAGTTCATCGTATCGTGACGCTCAACGAGAGGGATTTTCGGAGAATCTATCCTCATCTTGCTGATAAGATTGCTTCCCCATGACCTTAGAGCCCCAAAGTACTGGAGCAGGAGGAGTCACATGGAGTGGCCAGTTGACGGCTCGATGCTGCATCGTACAATGCCATGTAATTCTATACAGATGTACGCTGTAGAGTGTAGGCATAAGATGTGCCTGATCGCCTTGATCCGGAGATCACTCAGATCAGCTGTACTCAATGGCTTTGTGCCGTAATCTACCTCCAGTGAAGGTGCTTGAGGGCATGGGGCCGTCGAATACAAAGTGAGAGTGCCCCTTGAATATCGTGATCACTGTGCGAGATAATATGCATTGATGTATTTTCAAATTGTCGGTGACATCTGGCATAATACGTCTCGCCGAGGTTCATTGGTTTGCAGCCCATGGTATTGGCAAGAGGGAAATGTGTCTTAAACGTCATCTGGACGGAGAAGACATGGCCATCCCACACGCTGTCGCTCACACCTGAGCGGGGCCGTTAGGCGTCCGATATATGTTTTAAGCACGATTCGAACCCTGGAAAAAATTGGAGTAGATATATGGAATTCCTGTTCATGGATGAATCGGATGACAATGGCTTGGCAGCCGGCAGCACCGACTATTGCATCTTAGCAGGGATTTCCATAGAAGCTAGATACTGGAAAGAATACTTCTGGAAAATACAGGATTTGCGAAGGCATGTGTCACAAAGATACGGAATAAAAGACTTTGAATTGAAAGGTTCTCATCTCTTTTCACATTGGGGTGCTTTTTTTAATTCTTTTTTGAAACCGAGAGACTTAGCATGGATTTATAACCAATTGATTAATCTCATTTGCGATCCATTGACAGAGAATTTCGAAATTATCAAATCAAAAAGAGGTCTAAAAGACTCTGAGAAAGTGAATACAAAAATATGATAAAGACCTTCACTGAAGGGACGTGGAGAGAATTCTTGTCAATGTATGAACAGCATCTGTTAGAAAAATCTGAAAAATTTGGCTATCCGCATCATGCTATTGTCCATTTTGATTTTAATCCAGGTCAAGAGAGGCACGTAAGAAAAATAGTAAGAGAGTTTTCAAGAAAATTGACTGTACAATTTGATTTTCCAACAGCCGGCATCGTTGAGGATATCGTTTTTCGTGATTCAAAAAGTTCCTACTTTATTCAATTGGCTGATGTACTTGCTTTTTCTATCAACAGGATTGTGGGTGGACAAAAGCAAAATGACGTTTTTACGATTCAAAGATCGATAGTGGAAAAATTAGGGGCGAAGGTTAAGAGAATAGATGAGACCAACTGAAAAGGGCTCCGAGATTCCTCCCGAAGCCCCTCTTCAGTATGGCGCGGCCTACACCACTCTATCGAATGGTCCGGTCGTGCAAGATAAAGCTAATACGAGTTTCTCGGTTTGTCAAGAGCGATTGGGCAATCTTCGCCATCCTCGCTGTCACCAGCCGTCTCCCCGAGTCGTTGCCGGATGACTCGGTCATGCTCCCGTGGCATGTCCAGAGACACGAACCGGCCTGCACCGTCGGTGTGCAGCCATCTGCACTTGGATAGCTCGTATCAGCCACAACGACGTGCGAGATCTGGCGGGAATCGTACCAGGGTCGGTCATGCTCGATATTTCTATCCAAGGTCGGAGCGATCTTCTCTCCCCCACCTACTCTTCCGGATGAGGAAGGCGAGGCCCCAACGGAATGAGCTAAGACACTATCTGATCCGCCGGCGTCGCGCCATTCTGACTCAGCCCATAGTTGACCGCATACAGCCGGGCGTAGACGCTCTGGCGCGCCAAGAGGTCCTCGTGCGTGCCGATTTCGGCCACGCGGCCATGGTCCAAGACCACGATCTTATCGGCGTTGCGAATGGTCGAGAGGCGGTGGGCAATCACAATCGAGGTCCGGTCCTCCAAAATACGCTTCAACGCGTTCTGAATGAGGATTTCCGTGTGCGTGTCAATATTGGCGGTGGCTTCGTCCAGAATCAGGATACGGGGATTGCCGACAATGGCACGGGCGAAGCTGAGCAGTTGCCGCTGGCCTACGCTCAAGTTCACGCCGCGCTCAGCCAGCGGGGTATCATAGCCGTGCTCCAGCGCCATAATGAAGTCGTGCGCCCCGACCACTTGGGCCGCTGCCACTACGTCCGCATCGCTGGCGTCGGTGTGTACGTAGCGGATGTTGTCCTTGACCGTGCCCGAAAACAAATAGGGTTCCTGCAGCACCATGCTCATCTGCCGCACCAACGACTGGCGCTGCACCTGCCGGATGTCGAAGCCGTCTACGGTGATCCTGCCAGCGGTGACATCGGCGAAACGGTGCAATAACGAGACCAGTGTGCTCTTGCCGGCGCCGGTAGAGCCTACCAGGGCCACGTTTTCTCCGGGGTGGGTGTGCAAGTTGATGGCGTTGAGCACCTCGGCGCCCGGGACATAATGGAAGGAGACATCCTCCAAGGCGATCTCACCCTGGACTTCCGGCATGGGACGTGCATCCGGCGCATCTTGGACTTCCGGCTGCACATCGATCAGCTCGAATATCCGTACCCCCGCCGCCATGGCCCGTTGCAACTGGCTGTACTGCATGGCCAACTGGCGCACCGGCTCGAAAAAGCGCTGCACCCACAAGGCAAAAGCCACCAGCACGCCCCAGGCGATCTGCTCGCGCTGCAGCAACAGACCGCCGACCAGGATGACGCCGAACCCCATGCCGATACCGGTCAAGAACTCCACGATGGGCTGTAGGGTCCCGGAGAAGCGGCTGGCCTCGAGGTTGGCCTCCAGGTATTCCTGGTTCAGACTGGTGAAATGCCTGAGATTTTCTTGTTGCCGGTTCAGGCTTTGCACCACGCGGATGCCGGTAATATTTTGGTTGTATTCGCCATTGACCATGGCAATGGCGCGCCGGATGCGCATAAACGAGTGCCGGGCGAAGCGCTGCCAGTACGCCAAGATGCCAAAGAGCACCGGAATAATGCTCAGGCTGACCAGGGCGAGCTGCCAATCGATTAGCAGCATCGCGACAATAATGCCCCCCAGGCTGAGTATATCGGCCAGGGTGGTGACGAGCAGCTCGAACGTTTCTTGCAATTGCCCGACGTCGCTTTGGCTGCGCGACATGATACGTCCCACCGAGGTGCGGTGGAAGAAAGATGCAGACAGGGTCTGCAAGTGATTGAAGATCTGGGTGCGCAAGGTATACAAAATACCCTGGCCCACTTTGGCAATGGAGACAAACTGGAGATAATTGGCGCCGAAGTGCACCAAAGTCACGCCTAAAAACGCCAGCCCCACGACATGCAGGCGCCAGACCTCGCCACGGTTGATGCCCCAATTGATCCCGAACATAATGAGCAGCGGGATGCTCACATTCGCTGCCGTGTACATGAAAACCGCGGCGAGGCTGAACCAGACATCGCGCTTGTACGGCGCCAGATACGTGATCAGGCGCATGACCACTTTGTTGTCATACACTTTGCCCACCACCGTCTCATCCGTCAGATTGTCGGTCGTGGGCGCATGCATGCCCCCGGCATTCGTGCCCCGCAAGCCGCTCAGCATGCCGCCACCGCTACCGCCTCGCATCTACCGTTCTCCTTCGCTATGCCGTACCATTGACGCATCCAGCATGATCTCTTCCTGCGGCCGCAGCTGCAGCTCGTAAATATCCTGATAGATGCCGCCCTGAGCGATAAGCTCCCGGTGCGTGCCCTGTTCCGCCACCACACCCTCTTGCAAGACCAGAATCAGATCCGCGTCGCGCACCGTGCTCAAGCGATGCGCAATGACGAACGTGGTACGCCCTTGCATCACTGAGGTCATGGCCTGGTGGATGAGCCGCTCCGTCTCGACATCGACGCTCGACGTGGAGTCATCGAGAATCAGGATCGGCGGGTCAATCAAAATCGTTCTGGCAATGGACAAACGCTGTTTCTGTCCGCCGGACAAAGTGACGCCCCGCTCGCCTACCCAGGTATCATAGCCATTGGGAAAACTCATGATCTGGTCATGCAGCTGGGCGATCTTGGCCGCCCTGACCACATCGTCAAAGGACGCATCGACCGCCCCATAGGCGATGTTGTCGCTGATCGTGGCGCTGAACAGATAAACATCCTGCTGCACGATCCCCACATTGCGCCGCAACGATTCGAGCGTGACCTCCCGGATGTCCGTCCCGTCGATCATGATCCGCCCCTCGGTGACATCGTAGAAGCGGGGCAAGAGACTCACGATCGTGCTCTTCCCACTCCCCGGCGCCCCTAGGATCGCGGTCATCTGGCCGGGCGCCGCATCCACATGCACCTGCCTCAGCGCTGGTATACGCCGGTCATAGGAGAAGGCGACCTGGTGAAAGCGGACATGACCCTTGGCCCGTCCCATGACTTCTGCATGCGGGCTTTCCACAACCGGAGACTCGGCATCCAACACCTCAAAGAGGCGCTGCCCGGAGGAAATGGCCCGAGAGATGCTATTGATGACGCGCGCCGCCTGGCGGATCGGAAAGGTGAGTTGGTTCATGTACAGAACGAACTGGGTCAAGCCCCCTGCCGTCAGGTTCCCCTTGATGACTTCCCAGCCCCCAAACCACAAAATGATGCCCAACGTACAGGTGAAATAGAAGCTCATCCAGGCACTGTTCGTCCCCTGCAGCCGCTCGGACTGAAAGTACGCCTCGCGCAGCTCCCGGGCTTTGCGGTCGTATTTCTGCTGCTCGTACGCCTCGGAGGCAAATGCCTTCACGACATGCATGCCCACTAGATTTTCCTGCAGCACGGTCACCGATTCCCCCATGATTTCCTGCACCCGCAGCCACATGATGCGCAATTTCTGCAGGACCAGGGTGGACTGTAAGACCGAGAACGGGACAAAGAGAAGGCTGAGCAGAGCCAGTTTCCAGTTTAAAAAGACGAGTATTGTCGTGATGGCGACGAGCCGGATCAACACATCGAGGGAGCACACGAGGCCCATGTTGACGAAGCGCCGTATCGCCTCCACATCGGCGGTGGCCTTGGACATGAGGTTGCCGGTATGCTCGGTATCGTGGAAGGCAAAGCTCAGATGCTGCAGTTTGTCGTACAGGAGATTGCGCAGGTCGTAGGACACTTTCTGTGAGAGGGAATCGGTCGTATACGTGCGCGCAAAGTCGGCAAAGCCGCGCAGGAGGCTGACCCCGAAGATGGCGAGCGCCATGAGGGCCAGTGTCCCGAACTCGACCTCTAAGGGGAGGATGCCTCCATCGGCCGGATCGAAGCGGACCAAGCGATCAATGGCGTTGCCAAAGAGACGCGGTACGAGCAGAGCAAACCCGATGGCGGCGAAGAAGCTGAGATAGGCGAGGACCAGGCCCATGCGGTAGCGCCAGGCCATCTTGGTGATTCTGAGCAAAATCTGCATGTGAATATCCTATTGCAGGGTTAACACCCACCTAAAGGTAGCATAAACCAAACGGCCGTTTGATTCAAGGGCGTGCGAGTCTGAAGGAGCTGAGCGCGGTGGTTCACGCTGCCTTGCCGCTGACGTGGCGTGCTTCCCCCGGATCGATCCGGCCTGGGTGCCGGGACGTGACGGTGCGGCTTCTGCGTGAGAGGATGTGGACGCGCGAAAAAGATGCGTTTAAAATACCTGTGATCACCGATACCTTGGCGGCCGAAATCGCATGGCTTGCTCGAATCCATTGTTCACCAAGGGGCTCAAAATGGATAAAATCGTGATTGTACCTGAGGCAGAGGAAGAAGAATCTGACGACATGGGCTCACACAATCATTCGATGGTGCAAGCGAATCTGGCTTATCTTTTCAAACGCATGGGTGGTTACACGGTATTTATTGAATTAAGCTTGGATGTGCGTCACCTCGATCGCGAGCGTTATGAGGTCAAAGAAGAGCTGGTATCCGATGTCGCCCTGTATCCGAAGCGGACGCTAAGTATTCCTCATGATATTTTACGCATGACTGAGATGCCTTTGTTGGTTGTTGAGATTCTGTCCCCGCGACAAGGTACGGGTAGCATTTTAGAGAAATTTGAAGCCTATTTTGCTCTCGGCATCCCATCGTGCTGGTTGGTTGATCCGTTGACGCAAACCGTGCATGTCTATCAATCCCCCACACAGCGCGCGACCTTTTCGAATGGCGACGTGATGGATCCCTCACATGATATCACCGTACCCATTTCTGAAATTTTTGGGTGATGATCAAACCGGGGGATTGCCTTGCGACTTGCCTACGATCCTATGTCAATCCCCCCAACAAAGCTCACATAAACAAAACGGCAGTGTGATGCAAAGCCACGTGGCCCTGATTGAACCTAGGTGTCGGAGACGTGAATGTTGGGAAATAAGGGCCACATTTACGTGTTGCCTATTACGGATTTTGTCTTCCATCGCAACACGTAGATGTGACCCTTATTCTCCTATTTCATCCATAGCGGCGAAATGCTCCAGTAATAGCCGATGGATAAAAATATAGCCGCCGCCCACCTTTCGCAGGAAGATACGCTCGGCGGCGTAATCCAGGAAGTGGGCGTAGTTGAGGGGCATGTAGCCTTTGAGGTAGAGCATACAACGGAGAATATAGTGTTGAATGACATCAAAACCGCCGAACCATAAGCTTGCGACGACTCCCACGGTTAGTCCGATACTCATGCCATACCGCCATCCGTAAACTTCACGAATTTGCATCCCCAAGATCTCTGCAATCCCCCCGCCAATTGTACTAAAAATCAGTCCCTCAATCACTCCGACGAAGGCCATATTTCGGATTGACAACTTAATACCCTGATTGGGCACGGCCTTCCGCTTGACAACACGGCTGTTGAGACCGCCAATAAACATACCAATGAGTCCCCCACTGAGCCCTGCAACGAGTGCCCGAATCCGCCACTCCCACAACTGCTCGCTCTCCTTCACAATCGGCCCCAACATCAGCAGCACAATCAGCACCCCTATGGTTGCTACGACGCTCCCCCAAATGCCGGCCTTTCGAGCGCTTGCCCAGGACCAACGCAAGGACTCCACGGTGTGGATATCATATATAATGCTTTGCTTGCCACGTCTGATTCCCATAATCAGTCCGATGATCAGTCCGACGATCAACCCATTCCTCATTCCTAAAAAATCCGTTGTGGAAACCCCGCGCTTGAGCTCGGGGAGGAAACAACGGTCTGGCTTGAAAAGCCAGACCCTCTGTGCTGTCATATTTGCATGGTAAAACTAAAACATACAACAAACCCCGTATACCAAACGGCCTACCCTCTCGTATGGCGTCCCAGGTATCGACGCGCCGTTCTCCACGAACCGGTCAAGTCCACGCTGGAAGACTTGTTCGCAGAGATTTGCCGACAAAAAGGCATGGACTTGATCGCCGCTCACGTCGAAAAGGACCCTATTCACCTCTTCGCGTCATGGCCACCCGCCCTGTCGATCGCCGATGCGGTCAAGCTACTCAAAGGTATATCGGCTCGAAAACTGCGGATGATGTTCCCCGACTTGAAAAAGACCGTGCGCTCGAACCGACTTTGTGCCCCTGGCTATGACGCTGGCGCTGCCGGGCAGGTGTCGGCCCAGACCATCGAGCACGATATTGCCAATCAAGAGAAGCACCATGCCAAGTAGCATGTTGACCGACAAGTACCGCCTCAAGGACCGCGCGCCGCGCTCTCAGCTCACCCGTATGAGCTGGGCGGTCCATACGGTGTGGAATTTCTGCAACGAGGTCAGCCTGTTGGCCTGGCGCCGTGACAAGAAATGGCTCACCGCCTTTGATCTGATCAACCGGACCCAAGGCGCTTCCAAAGAACTCGGGATCGGCTCCGATACGATGAGTCAGGTGTGCGCCGAATACGCCACGAGGCGCACGCAATTCCGCCGACCTCGTCTGAATTGGCGCGCTCGCAAGCGCGCGCTCGGCTGGATTCCGTTCAAGGGCCGCCAGATTGATCTGGCGGGCGACACGATACGCGACGGCAAACGTCACTATCGGCTTGGGCTCCGTCGCCCGGTGGGCGGCCAAGTCAAAGCCGGTTCGTTCACGCAAGACGCTCGGGGCCGTTGGTACGTCTGCCTTCAGTGCGACACGCCATGGCCTGAGTCCACCCCAGCGAGCGCCGAGATCGGCATGGACCTGGGCCTCCAAGACCTCGCCGCGTGTACAGACGGCGCCCGGCTGAACCGAGACAATCTGACCCGGAAGTGGGCCGATGACTTGGCCAAGGCGCAACGGGCGGGTAAAAAACGGCGTGTGAGCGCCATTCATGCCAAGATTCGCAACGCGCGCAAGGACGGGACGCACAAAAAAACCTCCGAACTCGCCGGGCGCGCCAAACGCTTTATGATTGGCCACGTCAGCCGTTCCAGGTTGGCCCAGACCCGCATGGCCCAATCCGTACTTGATGCCTCGTGGTTCGACTTCAAAACGTGTTTGACCTATCAAGCCAATCGGCTTGGCGCGGTTGTCCAGGAAGTCAACGAGTCGTTCTCCAGCGTCACTGGCTCGGCCTGTCTCAAGCGGACGGGGCCCAGTGGACGGAGTGCGCTGGGGGTAAAAGAGTGGTGCTGCACCCACGGTGGCGTTGTCCACGATCGGGATATCAATGCGGCGCCTAACCTTCTCCGTCTGGGACGTCAGACGCCGATCAAGGGAATCCCCTCACTTTAGTGGGGGGAGGACGTCAACCTCTTGTGGCGCCAACCCGAACAAAGGCGCAAGCAAGCGCTCCGCAGAAGATGGTTCACGTGCCGCATCCGACCGCACCATCCCGCGCCGGGGAAAACCAAAAGGCCGGGCTCTACATCGACCCGTCGATGACCATATCGAGCAGGGCCGGCTTGCCGGAGGCAACGGCGCGGTCTACGGCCGGCTTGATCTCGCTCGGATCGACGATGCGCTCCCCGTGCACGCCCATACTCTTGGCAATCGCAGCGACATCGAAAGGGGTCGGGAAATCGGCGTACAACAGGTGGCGGCCGGCGGGTTCCGCTTCATGGAGAATCTCCCGCTGATAGACCTCGAAGTTGACCTTCAAAACCCGGTACATGCCGTTGTTACAGATGACGAAGATGCACGGGATGTTGTCATTGGCGGCCGTCCACAGGCCCTGGATGGTCATCATAGCGCTGCCGTCGCCAATGATCCCAAAGACCGGCCGGTCCGGGTGGGCGCACTGGGCGCCCATGGTCGCCCCGATGCCGCCGCCGATCGACTGCCCCCTGACGCCTATAATATCGCCTCGCCGGGTCCCCTGGAAGTAGTGGCGAAGCGCGCCCCGGTTACTGATGGCATCATCCACTACAATGGCGTTTTCGGGTATCGCATCGGCGAGTTCGGACATCATTCGTGCGGGCGTCATCGGCACGTTATGCCACTTCGCGGCCATGGCATCTTCATAGGCCTTGCGCTTCGCTGCAGCTGCCTGCACGACGCGTTCCTTACGGCTCCGGATATCGGTCTCGTCAGACGGTGCGAGCCGCGGCTTGACGGCCTTGATCAGTTCAACCAGCGCCAGGCCGCAGTGGGCGACAATGCCGACGTCAGTCGGTTCCGATTTGCCGACTCGACCGGGAATCGGATCGATGTGGATGAGCTTGACGGCGGGCTCCAGGATGACGTCGTCCCAGTAGAACAGCTCGTCGAAGGTATCCATGCCAACGGCGAGCACTAGGTCAAACGCCTTGAGAGCCTCTCGATCCGCTGCGACTCGCAGGGAATGCACGCCGACATACTGCGGGTGGGTGGTGGGGAAAGAGACTTCCGCGTCCCTGGATTGGTAGACGGGCAGAGCGAGCAATTCTGCCAGCTCGACCGCTTGGCCGATGGCGCTGTCGTCCGAAACTCGGTCCCCCACGATCATGACCGGCCTTGTCGATGCGGTCAGCAGCGCCGCCGCTTCGTGTATGCCGTTCAGGTCTGGTCCGGTGGCGTCGTGGATCTTGCTGGAGGCAACGATGTTCATCTCGGCCACGCCTTCCAGCGCATTCGAGGTAAAGCCGACATAGACCGGCCCCTTGGGGTGGCTGTTGGCTTCGTTGAACGCCCGCCGCATGACACTGGGAATCTGATCGGGGAGACTCAACTCCACCGCCCATTTCGTCACTGGGCGAACCAATTCCGCCAGGTCCGTTTTCGTCTCGGTGATTTTGCGGGCATCGTAATTGGCCGAGGTAACCACCATCGGTGTACCCGTGTTGTAGGCGTCCAGCATCAGGGCGATGCCGTTCGCCAGACCGCTGTCGACATGCAGGCTGACAAACGAGGCCGTCTGTGTGGCTCGGGCAAATGCCTCGCCCATGCCCATCGCAACGCTCTCCTGCAGGGTCAGGATGTACGTAAACTGCGGGTAGTCGCGTAGCATATCGATGATCGGGCCCTCGCTCGTTCCTGGGTTCCCGAAGATATATGCCACACCCTCCGCCTTCAGCATCTCCAACAGCGCTTGTTTGCCGGTCATCATCTCAGGCATCTGGCACCTCACGATCTTGATGAGAGTCATCTGCTGACAACAAAATCCGAATCACCAGTGAGGCTCCGGAAATCGCGAAAGGAGCATCGACATGGCGCGTGACTCAGGTTTGACCTACCAAGATACCGATTACGCCAGGCAGAGACAAGAAGTCCTCCACGAGAGCGCCAGATCATGCGATTATGTTCTGTTGTAGCAGTAGAATTAGCCGAACAAGGTCAACTGAGCATCTACCGGGCGTCGGAAGGCTTTGGTCGATAAAAAAGGGGGGTTGCTTGTGAGGCCAGATCGACGACAGGCGAGTTTAAACAATGACGCGACCTGCTCGGCAAAAATCCCGTCGCCTCGCATGCGCTTGCCAAATTCACGCTCGTTGAGTTGCCCACCCCGCATCGCACGAACGCGATTGAGTATTTTATCTTTCTTGGTCGGTACATGTTCGGAGAGCCACTGCTCGAATAACGGCGCCACGCCATACGGCAGTCGCAGATGCGTATAGCCCGCGCACTGCGCTCCCGCTTGCACCGCAGCTTTGACGATGGCCGGTATCTCGATCTTGTTGAGCCCTGCAATGATCGGCGCGACCATCACCCCAACCGGGATGCCCGCTTCGTTGAGAGTTTGAATCGCTTTGAGCCGATGCTCGGGATGCGAGGCGCGCGGTTCCATGATGCGGCGCAGCTTGTCGTCGAGCGTGGTAATCGATAGCATGACGCTGACCGCGTCGTAACAGGCGAGTTCGCTGAGAAGATCAATATCGCGGGTGACGAGCTGATTTTTGGTGATGATCGAGACCGGATTGCGAAATTCGGCGAGCACTTCGAGGCAACCCCGTGTGAGCTTCAAGTGACGCTCGATGGGCTGATAGGCATCGGTGACGCCGCTCATGGCAATGACCTGGGGTTTCCAGCGCGGCGATGCCAGCTCTTTTCTCAACAGTTCCACCGCATCCGTTTTCACCAGAATTTTGGTTTCAAAATCCAGCCCTGCCGAAAACCCCAGATATTCGTGCGTCGGCCTGGCAAAGCAATAGATGCATCCGTGCTCACAGCCTCTGTAAGGATTAATACTGGTATCAAAGCCAACATCGGGACTGGAGTTATGGGTGATGATCGAGCGTGTCGTATCGTGCAAAAATTGTGTCTGCGGTGCCGGATTTTCGGGATCGGTTCCGTTTGGGTCGTGTACATAACATAAAGCAGTAAATCGATTCTTGGGATTTTCAGCCGCTCCACGACCACGGATTGGGGCGGGCTTGCCGTTCACGGTTTCTCCTCTAAGCGTTTTGGCAACGCTTTTCGCCTTGCTAAGATCGAAAGATATACTGCTCAAATGAGTAGTATACGACTGTCTTGAGGAAATTTCTATTGGGGAAATCGTGTGCATGGTGTCTGCAAGGTCTTGGTGCGGCTGCTCCTTGGGCAGATTGCCTCCGATGAAGGCACACACGAGGGAGGCGTTCTGGACAACTCGGGGGCGGAGGCTTATCATCTGGCGTGCAGGCGAGGAAGGCTTGATCCATCAACCCGCTGCAAGGGGGAGTTCGACACGGAGAAGAGGTTTGGCGTGATATCCGCGGATGGACATTGCCGGGTGATGCACCTGCCCTTCGACTTGTGGACGAAGCGGCTACCCAGGAAGTTCCAGGACAACGGGCCGACAGTGGTGCAGAGGCCCGACGGCACCCGACAATGGGTCGTGGAAGGACGCCCCTGGAGTGGCGTGGGCTGGAGTGGAATGGGCCGGGGGGACGTCTCCTGCTATGCCCGGGCCGGGGTGGCGGAGGAGCCTGAGCCCGGCATCTTCCGCGCCGCCCATGCCCGGTATCGCTGCGAAGACATGGACCGCGATGGGGTGGATGCGGAACTCGTCAACGGTCCTTATGAGCAAATAGCGGCCATCCAAGATCCGGAACTTCGTGGGGCCTGCGTGCGGGTCGTCAACGACTGGGCGAGGGAGCTGTATGAGGCGTCGAACGGCCGGTTCATCATGCTTCTGCCCTTACCCTGCCAGACGCCACAGGAGGCAGTCGCGGAGCTGCTGCGGGTGGCCGAGTTTGGCTTGCCCACCGGGGTCATCTTCGATTGGGTTGGCGCGCCTGAACCGGTGTTGCATCAGATGTGGGAGCCGGTCTGGGCGGCGGCCGCAGAGACCGGCCTGCCGATTAACTTTCACGCCAACCCGCGTGGTGGGTCGCGCCAGTTAGGGGTGGGGGTCTCCAGCCTGGAGGCGCGGAACCCATCCCTGATGCGGGTCGTCAACTTCCCCATGGGGCCGATGGCGGAACTGATGAGCGCCGTCGTGTTCGCCGGTATCTGCGATCGCCATCCCAGGGTGCGCTTCGTCCTCGAAGAAGCGGGGGTCGGTTGGGTGCCGTTTCTGTTCTGGCGCTTCGACCGAGAGTACGATTGGGGCGAGCCCTCGGCCCGTGTCTTTGCGCCCGATATCTTGCTTTCAGACCAGCCCACCGCGTTCGTGAAGCGCTAACTCTTCTTCACGTTCGAGGTCGAGGAAGAGGGTGGTTTTCGTCGCGTGCCGGAGGTGGGTTTAGGTAACTTCCTCTGGGCCAGTGACTTCCCCGGTATGGACAGCCCCTGGCCGCACTCCAAGGAGATGGGACATATTCCGGCGGAGGCGGCTCTAGGGAAAGAGGCTCTCCAACAACTGGTCTTCGACAACGCGGTGCGTCTTTACCAGATTCCGGTCACACAGCCGCAAGAGCGAGCCCTCACGTAACGCTCAGCTCGCCTCTGGCCAAGTGTGCGGCCTGTACGACACACTTGGCCAGAGCTTGAGAATGTCGGCAGGCCATGTTAGCCCGCCGAGGATAACTCGCGTCCAACGCGTGCGAGTAGATGGGATTTTTGCCCAACCCACGATCAGAGGGATTGAGCAAAAAATCCCTATCAACTCAATCATTCCGGCTCCTGTCGATCCCGTCGCAAGATGACGTTGTCAAGGCAGCCCGTGTCTCTTCCACTCGCGTATTCCCCGCGAATCAACAGGTCGGTTACGGATGAAAGGACGAGGCTCAGTTCCTCCTGTGTCGGTTCTTCGTCGCTCCCGGCGATGTTCCAGCCTGCTGTTTCCTCCAGGGGGACTCTATAGCGGGTCCCGTCCACGCCGGGATTCGAAAGCGTATCAAAGGCGAGGACTAGGCCCCCACCGACTAGGATCACATCGTCAGCATCAAACTGGCCACCGGTTGTGGACTGCGTCAGGTCGAAGGTTAAGCCGCTGTTGTAGGCATCAGCGACATCGCCGAGGAAGTCTAACGGCGCCTTCCAATACCAGATGCCACGACCCGAATCCGCAGCGCAAATATGGCCCGCCGGATTGTGGGTTGGCCTTTGCGCCCCGTTGACCACGGCCCAGTTCTCGTTGTTCTGATCGAAGGTGCTGGTCGCAGCATACCCCATTGAACAGAAACACAATGATAACAGTAATATCGAGATCTATTGCGCTCTCATTTATATAGCTCCCTCCCCTCCTGTTTTTGTTTCCTCAGACTGATCAGCAGATCGGTCCACAGTTGTCGTTGCGTCAATCCTTCCTCCCCTCTCGCCCTGGCCAGTATCTCCTGATGCGTCCAGCCTCTATCCGAGGTGCGCATACAGGTGTCTGAAGTGATACAGAAGCGCCACACCTTCACGCGGGTCCACAGCCCCAGCGCCGCCAACACCCTCGCGGGCCTGATGTCCCGCACTCGTTGGACGCGGGTCGTCCGTTTGAAGATATGTTAGAGGCGCAGGTGGTGGCGGGGTGGCAGGAGGCCGCCAACATGGACGTACAGGGCGGCTGTACAGAGCGGGAAGCATGGGATGCATGTCGCTAACCTAACGGCGGCACACGGCGTCGGGCGCGCTTGACCCTGTCAAGCGCGGCTCGTACACCTGAAGGTCCTCAGGCGCCACCGCCGGACGACCGCTCGATTTTCAGGCGTTGGCGTCCCGGGGCGGAGACCACGATCTCCTTATAGACCTGAATTTCCACACGCCGGTTCTTAAAGCGTCCGTCCCGGGTCGTGTTGGCTGCGAGAGGGGCTTCCTCGCCATAGGACACGGTTTTCACGCGTAGCGGATCAAGGCCTTTATGCATGATCAGGTAACGCGCCACCGTGGCCGCACGTTTACGCCCCAAGGTATAGTTGTAGTCTTCCGACCCCGTGCTATCGGTATGGCCAGCCACCAGAAAGACGACATCAGCCCCGGCGTCAAGGTTGTGGAGAAACGTATCGATGGCATGTTGAGCCTCGGCGGTTAAGGTGGCCGAATCCAGGGAAAAATTCGTGCCATCTTGGACCCCAAGCACAAAATGCTGTTCGAGCCGGAGGTTCTCCAAATTCTTCAGCGCCAGCTCCGCCCGCCCCATGGCGCGGTTGGTGTTGGCTTCGGTCTGGCCCAGGCGCGCTTCGACCTCTGACACCTGTTGGGACAAGGGCGCCATTTGTTGGTGCACCCACCCTCGGGTAGCCACACACCCTGAGGCGCCCACAAGGAGGATGACACCCAACAACAAGGTGTACACGCGTCTTCTAGGGCTCTGCGCTTTCATCATGCCACCTCGCTTTCCATCACTGTATCCTTATCCTATATACGAGTGCAGACCAGATGTGGTCCCATGCCAGGTTACAAGATATTGTCTTAGCCGACAAGCGAATATCTTACAAAGCTCTACCTCTGTAGACACGGCGGCATGGCGCTTGCTATGATACGCTGCCACATGACACGGTCTATTTTGGCGGCATCATGGAACCATTGGAGGACTACTGTTGTCACACACCCATCCGGTTTTTCTGCCAGCGGCGGAACAAGCCGCCCTGGTCACGTCGAAACAGGTTTCGGCAGTCGAACTCATGCAGGCGCATCTGGAGCAAATCGACCGTCTCAACCCCAGGGTTAACGCCATCTGTACGCTGGCCGCAGAGCAGGCGCTCAAAGACGCGGAGACAGCCGACTCGCAGCAGGCGCGAGGGGAAGCGCTTGGCCCGTTACACGGGTTGCCGGTGGGCATCAAAGACTTGACGGAAACCCAAGGGATACGGACCACGTATGGCTCGCCCATCTACGCCAACCACGTGCCGAACGTCGACGCCCTGGTGGTGACGCGCTACAAACAGGCGGGCGCCATTGTCATTGGCAAGACCAATACCCCAGAGTTTGGGGCGGGCTCCCAGACGTTTAACGCGGTGTTCGGGGCCACCCGGAATCCGTACGATCCGGGCAAAACGTGTGGGGGATCGAGCGGCGGCGCCGCGGTGGCGCTCGCCTGCGGCATGATTCCGTTAGCGCAAGGCTCCGACCTCGGCGGGTCGCTACGCAACCCGGCAGCTTGGTCAAACGTGGTCGGATTTCGTAACGGTATTGGCCGCGTGCCCGTATGGCCAGTCGCTCTTGGCTACTCCTCGCTCTCCGTCACCGGCGCCATGGGCCGCACCGTGCGGGATGTGGCGTTGCAGCTCTCGGTGATCGCCGGTCCTGATCCGCGTGTTCCCGTGGCTTTACCCTTTCCGCCCACGGCTTTTGCTGGCGATCTTGGCCGCGATTTCCATGGGGTGCGCCTGGCGTGGAGCCGTGATCTGGGCCGGTATCCCGTTGACAGCGTCATCACGCAGGTCTGTGAGGCGCAGCGGGGGACGTTTGCACAGATTGGCTGTACGGTGGAAGATGCCGAGCCTGACATGCGCGACGCGGACGAAATTTTCCAGACGATGCGGGCTTATTCCTTTGCCCATCGGCATGCCCGGCATCTGGCCGAGCACCGTGATCAGCTCAAAGCCACCGTGATTTGGAATGCCGAAAGGGGCATGACCCTGTCGGCCCTGGAGGTGGCGCAGGCGGAAGCAAAGCGGACGGCGCTGTACCACCGAGTTGTGGCGTTTTTTGAGCGCTATGATTTCCTCTGTCTCCCGACCACGCAGGTTTCCCCGTTTTCCATCGAGCAGGAATATCCAACCGAGATTAACGGTCAGCGCTTGGAGACGTATATTGATTGGATGGGCCTGTGCTATGCCATTACTGTAACCGGTTGTCCGGCCATCTCGGTGCCGTGCGGCTTTACCCCGGAGGGATTGCCCGTGGGTCT
This sequence comes from uncultured bacterium, assembly GCA_965178525.1. GTDB lineage: Bacteria > Tectomicrobia > Entotheonellia > Entotheonellales > Entotheonellaceae > CBCXVS01. Next base: position 21,154 of record CBCXVS010000021.1, read on the forward strand.
GCAAATTGTGGGCCGGCCGCACGCCGATTTTGCCGTGCTGCAGCTGGCGCACGCCTTCGAGCAGGCGACGCGGTATTATCAACGCAGACCAGCCGTGACCACGGCAGGCCAAGACTGATCCGCAAAGGGCGCGAAGGGGCGCAAATTGACGGCGATAACGGCGCCTCGTTGACGGCGCCATTATGGCGAGGTGGGGAAATTCTGCTGTATGCGTTGTGTAAGTTGCTGCTCCTCGACCTCGATCGTCTTGCTAATCTTCCTTGCCTGGCTCTGTTCGACGTCCATCGTGGTCACCTCGCCTTCGCGCGGCCTGGCCGTGTACACGGCTGTCACGTCGAGTTCCGCCGGACTGTAGAGGACGACAAAGCCATCGATGTAGGCAAAATCGATACAGACAGGAGCCCCATTCAGGTCAATGGGACAGAAAAAACCCGCGACCGTGCCACACGTGAACTGGATACCGGCGTTGGGCCCGACGATGTTCTGCTTGAAGGGGGTGACGTTCAAATCGCTGGGAGAGGCGCCTACCGGCTGGGGTAGAACCACCTTTGCGGCAACCGCGACACGGTTTTCGTTCGGGTTGTGGACATTGATGACCGTGCGGTAGACGCCGTTAGCGAGTTCGCCGTCATTGACCGGACCCAGCAACGAACACGTGACTTTCACAGCGTATTGATACGCCACTTTTAGGGATGCCGCCTGGCCATCATCGGGAGACCACACCCCTATCGCATTACCCAGTAGCAGGAGCCCTGCCAGAGCCGTCATATGGTGTTTACGGTGTTGAAGTCTCATACGCTTTGCTCTCCTCTGTGCCGAAGACATGTGTCGCGCAAACTGCGATGACACGCGAGGGACCGCTTTGTCCGGCCACCGCTTCTGCCGCCGCAGTCCTGATACGTCCTTCTAAAAGTACAGACGTGTGGCAAGACGCATGTGTGAATTTTTCGAGATGGGGACTCGAGAAGGGCGACAGACGAGAAATACAAAGAAAGGATGAGGAACATGTATCACTACGGCCACGCCTATCCACCACTATCCTCTTGCTTTCAGAAGTGGTTACATTTACATTTTTCGGGTAATCCCTTTAGGAGGATATATGGAGACAGTCGGAATCAAGAGCCTAAAAGCACGACTGAGTGCATATATCGCCAAAGCTCAGACAGGCGAGCGCATTATCATCACAGATCGGGGCGAAGCCGTAGCGGAACTGGGGCCCCTAAGCCCTGCCCGGCAGGCGGTGCAAGCCTTGGCCAAACATGGCAAGCTGCAATGGAACGGGACAAAGCCGGCAGGACTCAAAGGCGTGCAGGTGCGAGGAGGCGCCGTGGCAGAGACCGTGCTTGAGGATCGCCGATGATCTTGTATCTGGATACCAGCAGTCTCGTGAAGCTGTATCTGGACGAGGCCTACAGTGAAGCCGTGCATCGTTGGGCGCAGGAGGCAGAAATATTGGCCACGTCTCGCGTAGCCTATCCGGAGACCCTTGCGGCCCTGGCCCGCCGCTGGCGCGCAGGCGATCTCGATGAGACCGATTTTCAGCGAGTCATAGCGACCTTCAAAGCGCAATGGCCCGCCTTTGCCGTGATTGATCTCGATGAAACGGCAGCCGGCGAAGTGGCGATCACGCACGCTCTACGTGGCTTCGATGCCATTCACCTCACAGCTGCTCTGGAACTCCGGCGGGAAGCGCCGGACGCCGAAGTCGCCTTTACGGCGTTCGATAGCCAGCTGGCGCGATCCGCCCGGACTGAGGGGTTCCAGGTGCTGGATGCAGATGTGGCCTAGCTTCAGGATCAGGTCGCGACAACCCAATGGGGTCTGATCCGCAGTGGGCTCTTATATGCGTTCACAGCATCCCTCACGGGCCACTCCCGGATATGAGCAGGATACACCCATACGAAAAGGAAAGCCACGGTGGATCTTTCGCCTGTCACATTAGAAGGTCAACATGTCTGTCTGGAGCCGCTATCCATGGCGCATCATGACCGGCTGGTCGAGGCGGCCACGGATGGCCAGCTCTGGAACTTGCGCGTCACCACCGTGCCGACCCCAGAGACCATGGCCACATTTATTACGGAAACCTTGCAAGCCAGGGAGCAAGGGCAGCAGCTCCCGTTTACCATCGTGCACAAGCCTTCCGGGCGTGTGGTCGGCAGTACCCGTTTCCTCGACATCGTTCCGGAGCACCGGCAAGTGGAGATCGGCGGCACGTGGCTGGCGGAGAGTTGGCAACGCAGCGCCATCAATACCGAAGCCAAGCTGTTACTGTTGCGGCACGCTTTTGACGTGTGGGGGTGCATTCGCGTGCAATTCGTCACGGATGTCTTGAACGAGCGCTCGCGCGCCGCTCTCCTGCGGATTGGGGCGAAGGAGGAGGGTGTCTTACGTTACCATATGATTATGCGAGACGGACGATATCGCGACTCGGTCTGCTTTAGTATTATTGCCCCTGAGTGGCCTGCGGTTGCGGCAGACCTCGAGACCAAACTGCACAAGTCATACTAACGGCTCGGCGTTCGAGCGTTTCCCTGCCATGAAAAGATTCATTGCATCGGCACGAAAGCTTATCTAAGATCACACGCAGGACATCACCACCACGAGGACATGGCCCATCAGATGCCATGTCCTTCGAACGCCAATTCCGGGCATGACGACGCCGACGAGTGGACCGGGTATGAGTCAGCATGAGACGCAATGGATCGTACGCCTGACCCCGATGGCCGGCGGTCGTGTGCATGACTTGCTGCGCCTCCCCGTCTCGATGGACGTCTGGGAACGCGACGATGCAGGTCTGGTCGCCGTCATGAGCGAGACGCAAGTAGGGAGGTAACACGCCGTTCGTTAGCCCACGTGGAGCGACTCTACACCGTAGCGGAATACGCGCGCCGAGCGCAGCAGCGGTCAGAGCCGAAAGCGTAGTTATCACATCGAACCCCGGTCGAGGAGAAGCATACGAATGGATCTGATTGTCAAGGTGACGCCCACGGGTCCAAGAGCATCGGTGTCCCGTTTGCTCAACATCCCCTTAGAGTTGGACGTCTGGGAGGTCAAAGCAGACTATGTGGTGCTGCGGGCGGCCGAAGCGCAAGTCGAGCGTCTCAGGCAAATGGGGTACGGCGTCGAGCAGCTCCAAGAAACCGCCTCCTTTGTGAGCCGGTTTGCCACGCCAGAGACGGTCGCCGGGTATCACTCGGCCGAGACGTTGGAACAGGATTTGCGTCAGTTGGCGGAGCGCCAGCCTGAGATTGCGGCATTGTGCGAAATCGGCCGCAGCGTCGAAGGCCGCCCGATTTGGGCCTTGCGCCTTGGCGAGCGGCGCAGCAGCACACGCAAGCTCCTGTTCATGGGGTGTCATCATGCCCGCGAATGGATTGCGGTCGAGGTGCCCTATTTAGTCGCGCAATATCTGGTGCAAGAATCCGGCAGCTCTCCCGTGCAAGACTGGCTCAGCGAGGGAGAAATTTGGGTGGCCCCGATGGTGAACTCCGACGGGCATGAGTTCAGCCGCACGAATGAACGGTTGTGGCGGAAAAATCGCCGCTGCAACGCGGATGGCAGCATCGGCGTCGATCCCAATCGTAACTACGGCTACATGTGGGGGACCTTGGACACGTTTACGTCGAGCCATACGCCCAGTGACAACACCTACGTGGGGCCACGCCCCTTTTCCGAACCCGAAACGCAAGCCATCCGGGACTTGCTTGGGCGCGAACGCTTCCGTGGCGTGATCAGCTTCCACAGCTACTCCCAGTTGATCCTGTATCCCTGGGGTTTTACCGAGGAGCTGATCTTTCCGGAAGATGTTGACCATCCGGTCCGGCTCGCGGGCCGCATGCAGGAACTGATTCAGGACGTGCATGGGGCCTTCTACAGGCCCCAACAATCGTCCGTCCTCTCTCTATCCTACGGCGGGGGACACAACCGATTGGACATACGGGATTTACGGGATCCCTTCGTACACCATCGAGTTACGCCCCAGTAGCATGGAGGAAGGCGGTTTCATGCTTCCACCCGAGCAGATACAGCCGACGTTTGAGGAGAATCTGCCAGCAGTACTCGCGTTTATCGAAGAGGTGCTTTAAAGCTATTAGCTGTTAGCTATTAGCTGTTAGCTATTAGCTGTTAGCTAAAAAAGAAGAGCTAAGATTTTTCCAGCGTTTTAGCTGATAGCTGATAGCTGATAGCTGATAGCTAAGAACTTCATTGTGCCCCTTTTAACATGCAGCGGTACGAAGGGGCGGGCTGCGGAGCATGCGCCCTACGCCGTTCCGTTCGTGGTGTCCTCGCGCAGGACACCACGGCGAATTTGATCCAGTTCCACCGCCTCGAACAAGGCCTTAAAATTTCCCTCGCCAAACCCGCTGTTACCCTTGCGCTGAATGATCTCGAAAAAAATCGGCCCAATGACCGTATCGGAGAAAATTTGCAGGAGGAGCCCCTGCCCTTGCGTGGGCGCTCCATCGATGAGGATGCGCTGCGCCCGGAGCTGCTCGACATCCTCACCATGCTCTGGGACGCGTTCGGCAATCATGTCGTAGTAAGTGTCAGGCGTATGGAGAAAGGTCACGCCGTTCGCGCGTAGGGTCGTCACCGTGTCATAAATCGCCTCGGTACTGAGGGCGATATGCTGAATCCCTTCGCCGTTATAGAGCTGGAGAAATTCTTCGATTTGGCTCTGCGTATCCCTGGACTCATTGATCGGAATGCGAATTTTGCCACACGGGCTCGTCAGCGCCCGTGAGCGCAGTCCCGTCAGCTTCCCTTCGATATCGAAGTAGCTCAGCTCTTTAAAATTGAAGTGCTGTTCGTAAAAACGCGACTACACATCCATCTGGCCCCGGGCGACGTTGTGGGTCAGATGATCGATGCTGGTAAGCCCTGCGCCGCACGGCCGCTGCGCCACCCCGTCGATGGGCTTGAAATCCACATCGTAGATACTGTACGCGCCATAGCGATCGACCAAATAGATCAGCGAGCCGCCGATGCCTTCAATGGCTGGGATATGCAACTCCATGGGGCCGGCCGTGGAGGCGACCGGTGTGGCCCCGCCCTGGCTGAGCGCATGCAGGGCATGTGCCGCATCCCGCACCCGAAAGGCAATGGCATTGATGCTCGGGCCATGTATATCGGCAAAGTGCTCGGCCTGACTGTGGGGTTCGGCGTTGAGAATAAAGTTAATGTCGCCCTGACGGTAGAGGGTCACATCCTTGCTACGATGCATGGCAACTGCCGTAAAACCGAGGCGTTCGAACAGGTGAACAAGGGCGGCAGGATGCTTCGAGGTGAATTCGACGAACTCGAACCCATCGGTCCCGAGGGGATTGTCCCACAAATCCGTGCTGCTGTTGATGGAACGCGCCAACACCATCGCTCTGTCCTCCTCTGATGTCTACCTCACATCGTGGTCCTAACATCTTATACAAAATATAGCGCAGCACGTCGGTTTCTCACGAACTCGTCGATGTTGAGGGAAGGGACAAAAGCATTGAACAAGCGCATCATTTATGCCGCACGGCATGTGCCGAAGCCGGCATGGCGACCTGACAAGATGAAATCGACCGGCGGATGAACAAGACTATGTGTCCTTATATGTCGAGGTCCAAGTCGGGATCTTCAGGGGCGCTGTGCAACACCTCCGCCAATGAACGCGTAGCCGGTCGTATATGGGCCGAATGGGATGATGTCGCTTGGATCTTCTCGACGACTGTCTCCGGAGTTGGAAATGGCTCATCGGCCTCAAGGGCGCTGCTCAGGAGAGAAAGCACTAATTCTTCCAATGAACGGTGTTGGGTCTCGGCTTCACGTCGTAATCGCTCCTCTAAGGCGTCAGTTAAGGTAATCGTAACGGCCATGTCATCCGTTCCTCCCAGTTAGGGAAAATACCGCCTGAGCGAACGTAGCCGTGTGCCACACCTTTGCAGCCTGATTGCTAGCTCAGACTATATATAGCACATCGTATGCCAAGCAGCATCAGGATGACAACGAGATGCGCATGGCCACTCTGATCGCGAGCGGTGACGTCTTGGCCCTTTGCCTGGACTAACAGCAGTTCCAGGAGATCTTGCGCGTGTGGCCGGAAACGATGATGTGGGGCTTGAAATGTGCTAAGATCCGTATGAGATGTCTAGTTCCAGGCCGTATCGAATAGCCCGAGAGCCGGGACCAAACGCGCGGTGTAGACCTGCTCCGGCCCTTGCCGCGAGCGGGTTTTAGAAAGGTGATGTACGGAAAGCCTCAGATTGTCAGGGAATGGCGGTTGCGCGAATGTTGCGGGAACCTCCAGGGCGAAATTGGCTTTTTCGGCAGAAAATGCGATAAGCCATGGGAATACAATCACTTGTAGGGAATTTTCCAGCCTGAGACTGCCGATGATTTAAAATCAATGACTTATGCCGAATTGAGGGGGTGTAAGGGTATGCAGGGCCTGTGGAAAACTCGGAGTCCCCGAAACAGGGGGGCTAAGGCATTGATTTAAAAGGCGCCCAGAAGGAAGGAGTTGAAACGGAAGACCTGCTACGGAAGGGATTGAAACTCCGCAGAACGATCCTAAGCTCATTTTGGCTCGCAAAGTTGAAACGGAAGACCTGCTACGGAAGGGATTGAAACATAATCACTATACAAGATAAAATCAGCCCCCATGAAAAGTTGAAACGGAAGACCTCCTACGAAAGGGATCGAAACCATTCATCTCTCGGTCCTCATACAGAGTAGAGACTTGTTATAACTGAAATCGCTGAGGAGATGGGCTGAACACACGAGCAACTGAGCGATGTATGCAATCAGCGCAAGACGAAAAGCAAGAATCTCGCCCGGTCGATTGAGCACAAGTACAATCTGCAGAGTGGCTAGCATGCCGCCCAGCCAGTTGCGCCAGCAGCCTCAGCCGTTGGGGAGGCAACTTAAGTGGAAGAACTCGAACAACTCCGCATCTTCATTGAAGACGGCGATGTACACGCTGCGTTAGCACTGCTAGACGAGCTGGACGACATGAACCGAGACGCACTCATCCGTAACATCAAGAGCCATATGGTGCGTCTGCTCCAGCACCTGGTCAAACGCGATATCGAAGGCAAGACCACACGCAGTTGGGAAACAACGATTGCCAATGCGCTCGATGATATCTATGACTTAAATCATCGGCGTAAGTCGGGCAGCCAGATCGTCTCCAATAACGAGCTGGCCGACGTGTTGGCTGAAGCGTGGCGGCGGGCGCTGCGGGAGGCGTCGGCTGACATGCAGCAAGAGACGCGAGACTTAGCGGCGCTAGTGAACCAGGGAGAGCTGCTGAGCCGGGCGCTTTCGATGATCACCAGCTATGACCCCAGCTCGTGAGCGGTTAGGCATCGCGACCTATTCTATGTGAGGATCCGAACCATGCCGACCGTGGTCACGCCAGTCGGACAACGTGTGATCGTGCAGGGAATCAGTTGGGAAACCTACACATGTCTCGTGTCGGATTTTACGGACAGCCGTGGCGTCCGCATGGCCTATGATCAAGGAACGTTGGAATTCATGGCGCCATCTTTTAACCACGAACAAGTAGCGGATCTCTTGGCAGATGTCGTCAAGGCGGTCGCCGAGGCCCGCGAGTTCGACTTGGTGTCAGCGGGTTCCACGACGTTCAAGCGGGAAGGCATCAAGAGAGGCTTTGAACCGGACGCCTCCTTTTACCTCCACCATGCCGCTGCAGTGCATGGGCACAGGGCGGTTGATCTCGACGTCGATCCGCCTCCCGATGTGATCATCGAAATTGATCTGAGCCACACTTCGCTGGACAAGTTCCCGATCTACGCAGCACTCGCGGTGCCCGAAGTGTGGCGTTATGATGGACAGCAGGTGCATATTTATCGTCAGACAGATGATACGTATACGACGGTATCGGCGAGCACGATCTTGCCAGGTGTTACGCCTATTCAGCTGACGGAGTGGGTACACACAGGGTTGGAATTGCCGCGTTTGTCCTGGATACGGCGTGTGCGAGCCTGGGCCGAGTCCATTGCCGAGGCGGGCTCGTAAGCTCACCCCGGCAAGCTCATTTTGCCGACCTCGGTGGCCTCTCAGGGCTCATGCCCCCTGTCTCATGTCAGTTGTATCTCAAGCCCCCACCGGACCAGAGTTCCTTCATCAAGTCCCACCCGGGCGACGACACGTAATCGCCAAGTTCCGGCGGCATTTTCACCTTGGAAGTCAGCAAGGGCGCTGAGGTGGTCCACCGTGAACGTCCTCACCAAGTCTCATGTCGCCTCCGGCAGCGATCGGCCCGGAAGCCGACACCGAAGGCGTGTCCAGCGGAGACCACTGGGCTGGCCACAGGCGATCGCCCTGATCGGAAGATGACAATACGTCGACAATGACGTTTTGAGCCTGCAAGCGGCCGCGATTCTTCACCCGCACATAAAGGAAATTTGCTTGACCGGCAACCGGCGGCTGGTGCGACAGCTCACGGTCAGAGGCGCGCCGGTTCCAAATGTCAGGGCTACTAAAAATAAAGCGAGTACTGGGATCGTAGCCGCCATCGCGGCCGTCGTCGATATACACATCCACCACCGGAGGGGCGCCGGGCTGGGTGACTGGGGTTGGGGCGCCAGGGGGTGGGTAGAGTCCCTGGCGCTCAAAGGCCCAGCGCATCACCTTGTGGGTGGCGTCACCTGGCCATCCCTCGAACACGTCAATGCTAAGGTCAGCATCCATCAGCTCGTCAGCAAAGTCCTCTGCGTCCCGAGGCAGGGCGAAGCGGCTGAGGGCGCCGACAGCCAAGAAGATCGTATAAGCCGCATATCGAGCGGCTTTGTTTTGAACCGCAGGATCGGAGTGGTCGCCGCCAATGGCCCGATAATAGCGAAAGAGCGTGGTCGACAAAATCTGCTCGCGATCGTATCCCGCTGCATCTCGACCCGGCTGTCCTACCGCCGTCCCTGGGTCCATACGGCCGCCCCAACCATCTTGTACCCGGCGATCATGGCAGCGGAGAACCGGTGTCCAGGGGAACGTGACGAACCGGTCCGGGGCCCGTGATCCGGGGTCGTTTAGGATCGCCGCCAAGCTATCCCCAGGGCTGTGCGCGAAGCGGAAGTTCGGTGAGTTCAGATGGTCCCAGAGGATGGCATGACCAAACTCGTGTAGGGTCACGCGCCAACTGACAGCCATGCCGACGTTCGTGTTCCGCTGTAAGAGCGCAAAGCGGAAGCCGTCAGATCCATTTTCCCGCCTATTTCCCGGCGCTGAGGCGTTGACGATATTCGGGTTGAGAGGGGCGCGCCTGGAAAGGCTGCATAGCCAACCCGGTGATCGACCCGCACGGGAAAGGTGGCGCCGTTGAAGTAGCTGCGCACATCAATCCCCATCTCTTCAAGCATGCGAAAGAGGCGATCGCAGTGGTAGTAGGCACTCACTGCAGGGAAGTTGTCGGTCAGAACCGAGTAAAGAAAATCGTCACCCTGGGGCTCGGTCGGTGGATCGGTATTCAGAAACGTCACGTTGAGAACGCGAACATACTCACCGCGCAGTGTCTGCTGCGCAGGCGCCGGTCCTGGCGAAGCTATCCCGACGAGCTCGACGCGGTCTCGCTGTGTGTTTAACGTGGCCGACGAAGCGGTTGGGCGAATCGCGGTATTGCCTTTGGTCAAGGGGTCCCGCAGGTAGACGAACCCATCAATACAACCCACAAGACTGCCGAGCCGCACGACCGATCCCGTCTGCGGTTCAACCAAGACGCTCCAGTTTAACGCACCTGTCGCCAGCAAATCGAGGGTCAACAGCACCTGCACCGTGATGTAGTAACGGCTTGGCATCAATTCAGAAGACACCTCAGGCAAAGGGAGTGTCGGGCCAGACACATGCATCTGGGTTTCATCAGTCGGGCTGAGTTCGCCAACGGCATTGCCCCTGTCGTCGGGGTCATAGCGATAGATCAGCAATTCGATGTCATTGATGATCAGCTCTTGATAGCCTTCGATGCCCAACAACTACAGAAAAACGATTATCCGTCGCCATGTGTGAATTTTTCGAGTTGACGGCCTCGGATGGCCTGATACGTATGTTGATCCGGACGGTCTCCAGGCGGTAACGAAGGAAAAGACAACCCTGTCTTTGCCGCGTGAGGCTATATCACAGTACGCCATGTGCCCATCTTCCACGCTCCGCGCTGAGCTCTTTTCTCGATGCTTTTTGAGATGAGCCTCCATACGGCAAGGCGGCCAGAACACGTTCGCATATACGTCTGCCAAGGTGTGTATCCTTCCCCTACATGCCATCCTGGTAACGTGCGAGCGGCGCAGAGGTTGGCGGTGTCATCCCAGGCGTAAAATACGCCTGCAATTCCTGTAAAAAGCTGCGCGCAGCGCGCGACAGATAGCGCCCCTTCTTGTAGACAGCCCCCATTTTATACGCTGGGGTGGTCTGCACCTCATGCAGCGCAACACATGTCAAGGTTCCCGCCTCCACCTCTTCCTCCACGGCAATGGCCGGCACAATCGACAGGCCAGCGTCAATGCGGACAAACCGCTTGATGACCTCAATTGAACTCAATTCCATGGTCACCCACAAGTGCACGCGGGCCGCTTCGCACAGCTCATCGAGAATACGCCGGGAGGAACAGCGCTGATCCAGTAGGATGAGAGGATACTGCTCCAGGTCTTTGAGCAAGACCGTCGACCGTTGCGCCAAGATATGCTGCGGATGGCAAATGAGCACATCGTGCCGGGCAAACAACGGGATGGCGTCGAGCTCCGGCCGCAGCGCCGCCAGGGTGACGATACCGAGATCCACTTCATGATCACAGACGGCTCGGATCGTCTGTGGCGAGGTCGCATTACGGACGACAATGTCAATGCCGGGATGGCGCTCACGGTATTGCTGCAGCATCGCCGGCAGACGGTAACATCCCGTCGTATCGGAGGTACACAGGACCAGGGAACCGCGTTCGAGATGGTCGAGGTCTTCCAATTCTTGCACGGCTTGTTGCAGGAGGGTTTCAATTTGGCTGCCATACCGTCGTAACACCTGTCCGGCTTCGGTGAGCGCAATATGCTTGGTCGTGCGGTCGAAGAGCCGTTTGCCCAGCGCCTCTTCGAGCTTCGCGACCTGGATGCTGACCGCCGACTGCGAGCGCGAGAGCGCCACGGCGGCTTTGGAAAAGCTGCCGTGTTGGGCGACCGCGAGGAAGGTAACGATTTGATCGTAGGGAAGATACATTTATTTATTCTTGTAATAAATATTATTACTATTATGAATTTGTAAAATATATCGAATCTGAGTATGCTGTGTCAATCGGTAGGAGCGATTCTTAACCCCGTTTTGTACAGAGGTGACACCTCATGGCACAGATGGTCTTAAATCCGGCCTACAGCCTGAAAGAATTTCGTCTCTTGCCTGGCTATACCCCAGCCGATGGCGGGTTTCAACACGTCACGTTGGCAACCAAGTTGTGCCGTCAAGGGGACGACTTTGTGCGCCTGCGCACGCCGATTCTCAGTGCCGCGATGCAAGCCGTCACGAATGTGGATATGGCCATTGCCATGGCGCAGCTAGGCGGTATCGGCGTCCTTCCGGTGAGTCAGCGTATCGAGGAGCAATGCGCCAAAATGGATGCGGTGAAACGGTACAAAGCCGGATTTCAGACGCAGATTATCACGCTTGCGCCCACGCAGTCGATCGGCGATGTCATCGATATGATGACCGAAACCCGCTATACGACCTTCCCCGTGACCGACACTGGCCTGTTTCACGGCCGGCTGCTTGGCGTCATCACCGACAAAGATTTCGATGTTCGCTACGATCGCGACTGCCGCGTCGAAGACCGCATGAAGACCGATGTCCAAGTCGGCGTCGCGATCGACGATCTCAAAGTCGCCAATCAACTGATGATCGCGTACGGCCGCGGGTTTTTACCCGTCGTCTCAGCCGAGGGCACGCTCCTCTCCGTCGTCTTCAAAAAGGATCTCGATAAGCAGATCAAGCATCCGCATGCCACCATCGATGCGCAGAAGCGCTTGTGTGTCGGCGCCGCCATTTCGACCCATCCCGAAGACCGCGAGCGCGTCCAAGCCTTGCTCGAACACGGCGTAGATGTGCTCGTCATCGATGCCTCAGACGGCCATACCGCGTTTCAACACGAGACCCTCGTCTGGATCAAATCCCATTTTGACGTGCCAGTGATCGCGGGGAACATCGTCACGGCTGAAGGCTTCCGCTTTCTCGCCGATGCCGGGGCGGATGCCGTCAAAGTCGGCATGGGAATCGGCTCCGGCTGCACGACGCAAGAGGTCAAAGCCACTGGCCGGGGCCAGGGTACTGCGCTCCTGGAGGTTGCAGCGGCGCGCGCCCACGTGGCGGCGCGCACGGGCGCCTATATTCCCCTCATCGCCGACGGCGGCATGCGCACCCCCGCCGAGATGGTCATTGCGCTGGCGCTCGGGGCCGACACGGTCATGCTGGGCAATCTCTTGGCGCGTTTTACCGAGAGTCACGGCAACGTGGTACGCAATGCCGCTGGCGAATGGGTGAAGGAATACTGGATGGAAGGAAGTGCAAAGGCGCGGAATCATCGGCGTTATGCGCAACTCACGGAGATGGCCTTTGAAGAGGGCGTGGACGGCTATGTGCCGCATGTAGGATCGATCTACGACCACCTGACGGTCATGCTGCAAATGGTCCGGGCGTCGTGTGCCACGGCCGGGTGCGGCACGATTGATGAGCTGCATGATCACGCCGTGCTGGAGCGGCAATCCCCTCAGGCCTTGCAGGATGGGATGATTCACGGCATGGCGCTGGCGCCGCATGCACATGTGAATGGTCACGGCGGCTGAATTTCCACAGGAGGGACATTGTGCCACCCGAGAGCATGAACGCACACCATAGGCTCGCTCTGGCATGTTCGACAATCCTGGCTGCAACCCACGAGCACCGCCCTCCCCTCCTCCTGATTCATGGCTCAGCCAACTCGGCAAGCGTGTGGACGCTTTGGCATCAGGAACTCGCCACGCACGGGTGGTCCTCCTATGCTCTCGACCTTCGTGGACACGGACGCAGCCCTACCGTCGATCTCGCACGCGTTAGCATGGCGGATTATGCGGACGATGTGTACACGCTCCTGCGGCAGTTGCGCCAGCCCCCGATTCTAGTGGGCTGGAGCATGGGCGGCCTCATTGCCATGATGGTGGCGGCCGCAGGCGGTGTCCCGGCGTGCGTGGTGCTGGCGCCCAGCCTCCCCGCCCAGCATGTCGACACCACCATGTCCCCGCGAACAGGCGTGATGACGGCCGAAGCCTATGGCATTACCAGCACCGATCCGGCCGAGCAGCCTGCCATGCCGGATCTGAACCTAGACGAGCGGCGGATAGCCCTGGATTCTTGCGGTCCCGAGTCACTCTACGCCCGCGATGATCGGCAGCGCGGTATTGTCATGACGGCCCTGCCCTGCCCGCTACTCCTCGTCACCGGCGCGGCAGACACGTTATGGCCGAGTAGCCGTTACGATGGCCTCTGGCTGCCGGCGACGCGGATACAGATGGACGGGGCTTCGCACTGGGGTCTGGTGTTGAATGGACGGGCGCTGAGGGCTCATATCCCGCAGATTGTCGCTTGGGTGGAACAGGCGACCTAAGGGCAACAATTACAATGACATCATGTGTACCTCACCTTGAGCCATTTCACAGAGTTGAATGACGACGGAAGTCAGGAGCACCGCTTTTTCACGTAATCTACACATCATCCCCACATAATCCTTATGTTTCTCATGTGCGAAACGAGTAAAATTCCCTCAACGAATTCAGCATAGCCGATCTGTATGCCTGCTTTAACCTCTCTCAGCCTCCGTAGTATGTTGAGGGGGCTGGAGGGCTGGCCGTATACAAAATCACCAGAGTCAAGTTTTTTTAGTTTCTGTGTCTCACGAATCGTGCTACGTTAGGCCAACTTTCTGTGACGCCGTATGCGGCGCTCCCACAGGCTACACACGACTTGCTTCCACTAAAGATTGGATTGGACTAACGTCCATAGCCCCGAAGGTATGAATATAGATGGACATTATCGAAATGACAGAGGTCACCGGCGACCTTGTGAGCGCGTTCGAACGCCTTATGCCACAGCTGTCCTCATCGAGTTCACCCCCATCGGAAAGTGAACTTGCTGAAATTATATCGTCGCCAGATTCGGCACTATTAGTTGCCAGAGATACAACAAACAATGGTCAAATCGTTGGCACCCTCACACTAGTCGTTTTCCGTATTCCCACGGGTCTACGTGCCTGGATTGAGGATGTGGTCGTAGACGAAAACGCACGAAGACAGGGGGTAGGAATAGCTCTCAATCAAGAGGCGCTTAAACGTGCCCGTGAAGCGGGTGCGAAAACCGTTGACCTTACATCGAGACCTGCCCGCGAGGATGCCAACCGACTATATAATCGACTAGGCTTTGTACAGAGGAATACAAACGTCTATCGTTACACTTATATGGCTGAATAAATGCAGGGCGGGTTTGCAAATCCGACTTGAGTTGATATACTGCCTGACATTGTCTGTAGTGATTCGTGCAGCTCTCATAGCCTTTTGTAGAGTTTCCACTGCATAGAGCGATTCTCAAGGAAAGGGGGCCAGTGAGATTGTCAGTTGAGCCGTTACCTCTATCGCGACCTCGAGCTGGTCATGTGCCCGATCAATTTTTATAATCAGTTAGTGCCTCGTTGCGCGCTATTGTAACGATATTAGTCGGGTATACAACATGTAGAGGCTGAAGGGAGGTAGCATGAGCCTAGTACCGAGTTTATTGGCCCAAAAGATTAGCGATGAGGAATTGCGCGCCTCCACGGACTGGACGAGGAGAGAGATCAAACAGGATGTCGAAACTTGGTTCAAGGATACCGTAAGATATGAACCGGCTGCTGGGAATGTCGCCCTGTTCTTCGCGCGAGTCGTGCTGTCGATCATTGGCAACGCCGAGCATCTAGATGAAACGCGGAAAAATCTGGTAGAGAAATTATGCGAGGTTATCGAGCACGAGCGCCCGCTCCCAACCGTGTTTTGGTCTGACTTCGTTCGGACACAATTGGAAAATCCTGCGTTTCCCAGTCGTGTGCTGGCGAACTGTGTGCAAGACACGTCGTATTTAGGCACAAAAATCGGAAATATCGTCAAGAAAAATTACCAGAAGCTGGGCCGGATAGAAGATCGCCCTATCCTCGTGTTTGGTTATTCTGCCACCATCGTCGCGGCTTTGCAGGGGCTTCCACCAAGAATATTGCAGGCCCTGAGGGTTATGACACCTCAACAGAATTTACCTACGCGAGAACACTCAGACGGCGAATTGCTTCGGACAAATCTCAAGAACGTGTCGGTTGAAGTCGTGGAGAACGCGGAGGCCCTGAGGCGACTGCAGCAAAAAGAACCCGGACTGGTCTTCATGGGTTGCAAGGTCATCGGACGGCGCGAGAATAGGGAGCTTGAAATCGTCAATTCCCAATATGCTAATCGTTATGCCCAAGCAGCCTGGGAAGCCGGGGTCCCTGTCGGAGTGGTCACGGGTTCTTATAAGCTCTGGCCAACATCATCATATGAAAAATACCGATCCAAGCTCCAAAGAAATCGAAGAAATAGTATCATAAAAGGTGAACTTGTCAGATGGATTGTTACAGAAGATGATATCTTTTCTCAAGAAGACTTTGGCGGTGTTTATGATATTTACTTTACAACTGATGAGGTACCAGTGGCATCGGTAAGAGAATGCCTGAAAGAGAAAAGGTTTAGGAAGCTCAAAAACAATCCACAAATTATCGAAATGGCAAAGGCTGCAAAGGTATTCAAAGTGCTTACAGGGCCGGAATTGCGCTTTCAGACGATAGATGACATCACGAGAATGATAGGCTTGCCATTGGACGGAGTAAAAGTTATTCTTGGAGAATATCTTGAACCTTTTATGGATCAAATCTACCAGGAGCTTATCCATCTCATTGAGTTGCGTGATCCGGACCATCACGACCTGGCGCTCGAAGAAAAGATTGAGCCCGGTTTTCAGCGACTTCATAGCCTACAAAAACTGGAAACGGACTTAATCCATGAGGTGCTGACGTCTCAATATACTGAGTCGATTGCCCCTGGCCTGGACATACTGAATCGAGCGGACGAAATCAGGGCAAGATATGAAAATCCTCCCACCACGGACACAGCCTCCCAGCCTGCCGACACAAAGGAGACATAACCCACAACGCGCCCGTGGCGCAAGGGAATATCAAGCATATCGTACGTGTCTTCGCTGGGACTTCGGTTTCACCTGTGCTTTCTGTCTCCTGCATGAAGCAGACTTTGTGCGATGCGCAGTGAGGGGACTTGGACTCTTCACAGCTGAACATATAGAACCACAAAGCGTCGCTGTCGACCGAGTGAATGACTATACCAACCTCGTATATGCGTGTCGATGGTGTAACAGATCCCGTTCGGTTGCGTCCAGAACCGTTGACGGAAGCATTCTCCTCGAGCCGACACAAGTGGCGTGGGCCAATCACTTTTATATCGACAGCGACGAGCTTGCGCCACGAGCTGACGATCCCGATGCGTTATATACACACGCAGTTTATAACTTAAATGATAGTCGCAAGATAGAGCTTCGTCAGCACCGCTACAGGGTTATCACAGGCTGCTTGCGACTCCTGCAAGAGGGACCGGCATCTGTTGCAGAATTTACCCATTGGGCCCAGACAGCTCCTGATCCTGGTGAAAGTCGCACTCTGCTGGAACACGCAAGAACGCTAAACGAAAGCATTCGCTAAGCGCGCCTACAACTCAGATCCTACGCTGTGATTCCTACGGATGCACCCGACCAATGCCGGTGTGAGACGACCTCTATGCACGATCTACCTGATGAACTTTTGAGTCAAACCTTGGATCTTAATGTCTGAGCATATAGGAGACAGCCATTGGACGGATAGGCAACATGGAAACATGCGCGTGACATGTCATATCCCCTACACCACGCCTTGCGCCTGCAGCTCCTGCAGCTGCTCGTCACTCAAGCCCAACAACGTACCGAGAATCTCTTCATTGTGCATCCCCAACGTCGGCGCACCAGGCAGTTCCGGCAACGCCCCCCCGGAAAACACGACCGGAAAGCCCGGGACCACGCCATCCACCGGCTTTTCCAGCATCCCGTGACGCATCGGTCCCAGCGTGCCCCGCTGGTAGAAATGCGCGTCCGCCATGACCTCGGCCGCGGTGCGCACCGGCGCACACGGCACATCGGCCTGCTGCAGTCGTTGTAGGGCTTCGTCACGCGTGTATTGTCCCAGACGATGCCGGATTTCCTGGCGCAGCGCCTCAATGTGTTCCCCGCGGCCGGGAGCGCTGGAAAAGCGTGGGTCTTCATACAGCTCCGGCGCTTCCAGAGCCGAGCACAACCGGCGCCACTGATCTTCACTGGCGGCGGTGATGATGATATCGGCGTCGCGGGTCGGGTACAAACCCGTTGGCCCGCTGCGGGTGTTATTGCCGGTGCGCAGGGGCAGTCCTTGCGCCATGGCCCTCTCCAGGGGCTCCATAAACATCAATGTCGCGAGGGTGTCCATCATCGATGCATCCAGGTACTGGCCCTGGCCGGTTTGATCTTTGTGGCGCAACGCGGCCAGGATGGCCGTGGCGGCAAACATCGGGGTCACCAGATCACTCACAAAGATGCCCACCCGAGTGGGTGGTCCGTCGGCCGCGCCATTGACATCCATGATGCCGCTCATGCCCTGGATCTGCGGGTCGTGAGCCGGTTGCTCGGCGTACGGCCCGGTCTGGCCGTATCCGGAGATGGAGCAATAGACAATGCCAGGGTTGACCGCGGCGATATCGTCGTACCCCAACCCCATGCGCCGCATCGAGCCCGGCGCCAGGTTTTCGAGCACCACATCCGATTGCTTAGCCAATTCCAAAAACATCTGGCGGCCTTCGGGATGCTTTAAGTTCAGGGTGACGCTCTTGACGCCCTGCGTCCGTTTCAGAAATAACATCGAGATATCTTGCTCCGTCTGCCGGGTCGGGTGCATGCCATGGGGACCAGCAAACGGACCATTACCACGTACCGGATCGCCACGACCCGGGACTTCCACCTTGATCACCTCGGCGCCGAGACGGGCCAGGTTCATACTTAAGAACGGTCCGGCGAGGAACACCGTCACAGCAAGCGCTCGAATGTCGTGCAGGGGTTGCATGATATCTCCAATCCATCTCGACCATACGCTGAAAAACGTGTTGACAGGTTTCGACGTTCACATAAGACGTGTTGCGATCACATCGCCATCCATACAACGTCGGTATACGGATTGTCAAGTTATCCAGTTCTCAAGCGTGAGATATCGGATAGATTCTCTCCGGCAGCTGTTTGAGCTGGGTAGCGAGTTCGCCGGCCAGGTACCACGCCATCCAGTGTTCGGCTCGTGGCACGATATGGAGGCGGGACGACGGAATGGCGCGATGGAGCCGTTGGGCATGTACCGGGGGAAAGTGCCGGTCGCGTTCGCCCCAGAGGATGAGGGTGGGGCATTGGATGGCGGGGTATAACGCCGGTAGTGCCGGCAACGTGCCCTGGTAGCCGGCACACATTTTGGTGATGAAGGCCCGTACCGTGTCTCGCCGGAAGGCGCGCCAAAGATCGGCCCGTAACCGGCGCGGTAAGCGCACGCCACGCGGCAAAAAGGTCCATTCGGCACGGCGAAAGACGAGCCATGGGAATTGGCGTAGAATCCGCCGGTTGAGCCCGAATTGCCGCAGGATACGAATGTCCCAAGACGTTTGGTCATCGCCGAATACGAGCGCGTTCATGACCGCTAGGTGGCGCATGCGCCCGGGATGTTGGGCCGCGAAGGCGAGGGCGGGCTGCGCACCCATGTCCATACCAATGAGGGTGACCGATGCCAGATCCCAGTGATCGAGCAGGCGTAACAAGCGCTGCGCCATATGGGTCGGCGTGGCGCCGCCCGGCCACGCATCGCTATACCCCATGCCCGGCCAATCAAAGGCGATGACCTCGAATCGATCCGCCAGGCGTGGCGCCAATTCGCACCAGATTTGTAGGTTATCCGGGTAGCCGTGCAGCAGGAGCAGCGGCGGCCCGCTGCCCAGACGCGCCAGACGTAGGCGCGACCCGTCTGCTAAGGTGTCGAACGTCGTGTCGAGCATGAGCCGAGATCCGCTATGACGTGATCGGCCGCGAGCAGGCCGGAGATGGCACAGAAGCTCACCCATTGCCCCGGATGCGTGGCGCTTCCGGCCAGATATAATCCGCGCACATACGGGCTGCGGTGCGCCAGGCGCCCGGCCCGCATGAATGGCGAGGTCATCACCGGGTTCATACTGTCGCGGTAGAGATGGTACGCCATGCCCCATTCCGCGGGAATGCGCCGGCCAAGAACGCGGTATTCGCCGACATGTTCGCGCCACCAAGGCTCAGATAATATGCGGTCGAGATAGGCGGTCTGGGCGGCCGCGCCACCGCTTTCGGCCGCGGTGTGATCCATGGGTGCGAGCAGGCGCGCCGGATACCAACCCTCGCAGGCCAAGTCCGGCACGATGGCGGCCGGTGTGATGAGGAGTCGGCACCCCGTGTGGTCGCTGGGTACGACAAAACGTAAATACGGCGGCGGCGTTTTTTTCCGCACGGCGAGATAGGCGCAGACGCCAGGGGACTGCAGCGGCAAACGCCGTAGCCGTGCCCGGGCTCGCGATGGGATGGCATGCAGCAATTGCAGATACGTTCCCACGCCACCGGCATTGGCGATGACGGCATCGGCGGCGAGAAACGTATCGCCTTCGGTTTCCACCCCCTGCACGCGATCAGCCTTGCAGCGGATGGATCGGACTTTGGTCTGATATTGCACCGTTACGCCCGCTGCCACGGCTTGGGAAGTCAGCGTTTGCGGAATGGCGCCGATCCCACCCATCGGGTAATACGCGCCAAATTGATGCATCAGGGCGGGAACAAACGCGAGCGGGCTGGGCGCGTTGGCGAGCGTTTGACCCGCCACATGGGTCCAGATACTGATCGCATCGACAACCGGCCGAGGCAAGCGAGTCGCCACCAGGACGCGCCCCAGCGGGCGCAGGAGAAAGGGTACATCTCGCCAGGCGCCGGTGCGCAACAAATGGGACCACCCCGTGCGCGGCATCCATTGCAGGGGTTGAAGACGCCGGTATCGTTTTTCCATGGCGTCGAGGAACTGCAGGTAGCGCGACCCACTCTGAGACCCATGCGGCTCCATACTGTCCGCCGTTGGTTCACGGGCATGGTAGAAGCGGACTGGGGGAGCATGATCGCAGGTCACGTCGTAGATGCGGTCGATTCGGCGCAAGTCGAGATGGTGCTCAAGCTCCAGCCCTAGACCGAAGTTCCCCTGGCAGAATAGGCGGAGGGTTAAGTAGATCAACAGGTTAGCCCAATTCAAAAGTCCATTT
>CBCXVS010000022.1:0-13570 GCA_965178525.1 uncultured bacterium
CGTTTATACCATGTCTGACCCGCTGAGTCCACCCCGTCATCGGCCCTCATCGGGGCACGCGCACCCACCTCCCTCACCCTGAAACCACGGGGACTTCAGGGCTGCCGCGAAATGAAAATTCCTATACGATCAAGATCAGTATACGGGCATATGATGTGCGGTTCTTATCTTCGGCGAAATTTGAACAGCAAGATCGTTCGAGATGGGTGTATGGTACGGGGATGGTGTATACAATTTTGTATTTATCTGCTACTATAGAACCCTACTGTGATCCTTAGATAAAAAAATTCTGTAGTCTACTTTTCATCATCGAGTTCCGGGACCCGCCCAGGCTGTCAGCGCCTTTCCGCACTCTTTGATGCGATGAGGGGTCGTCTCGGCCTGACAGTCCTCATGTGTAGCCTGCCAAGACCTGCGTCGATATTCTAGTCGGGAAGGCGTTCCCGTGTGAGCTAGGATCCTGCATGCGTCTTGTTACGTTTGGAGGTACATCTTCGTGATTCGTCCCGGACATTCTTGGCTCTTAGCGTTGCGTGAGCAGATTCGGATCTTCCTCTATCGTGAAATCCGCGATGTCTATCGGGGATTGTTCACCCACCCGAGATGGTTGCTGATGCGCAAAATCGCACGATTCGATAGCGTGAAATCGCTTGTCAAATATCGCCGGAGCCGTGCAGCACAGCGCCAGGGCGCTCACGACGTCTCGCAGCGTCCAAGCCCCATCTTCACGGATGTCGATATCGACCGTATGGTGGACAGCCTGAGAAAAGACGGCATCTGTCTTGGGATACATTTACCGAGAGATATTAGGGAGCAAATCTTCCAATATACCAAGAACACGCTATGTTATGGACATGGGAAACCGTATTGGGGATTTTATTACCATGAAAAAAACACCATATCACACAAGCACAACCTCAATTTGACCGCAGCTGATTATTTCAATACTGCCAATTGTCAGGTGATTCAAAGAATTATCGACGATCCCATCTTACTGGAAATCGCGCGTAAATATCTCGGTGGCATTCCTGTCCATCAAGGAACAAGACTCCGTTGGACGTTTCGCACGAATTTATCAGCCCTTGAGAAATTTAAATATAATCGGACATTTCATTATGACTTAGATGATTATGCCGCCATAAAGTTTTTCTTTTATTTGACGGATGTAGATATGGAAGATGGTCCCCATGTCTGCATTATGAGAAGCCATACTTCAAAAAATGTTTTACATAGGCTCTTGCGTGGTATGCACAATGATGAACAGATAACTGATTACTATGGCGTTGAAAATGTAAATGTTCTTTGCGGGACGGCAGGTTTTGGATTCGTTGAAGACACGTTCATTATGCATAAAGGCTTGACCCCGACGAACAACGATCGTTTAATTCTCATTATCGAATACGCTCTGCGAGATTATGGCATGAAGCACGATTGCATCCAGGAGGCACAGCTACAAGAACTCGACTGAGAAGCCGTTGTAAAACGGCTGCGAGTGTCGGGAAAACACGGCGCGAGCCGGCGGCCAACCGGCGAGTCAGCCCATACGCCCCTTGTCCTTGCCACCGCATCATCCTTGCAGCTTGTTGCTTGCGCCACCAAGCGAGGTCTACCCGAGACCGTCGGCGAGGGCGGAGGAGCGGCATATAACGCATCACACGCATGCCGGACATATCCTTCTATAGCAGTTTTTCCTCAAGGGAGCTTCGAGAATTTTATCTTGTATTTTTTCGATTTCAGTATAGAATAGCAATTCAGCTTGGCAGTATTCATGATACGATATGGCGTCATGATAAAACATTCTTATGGTGTCATATATACAAAAAAACTAAAGGTGTATTGCTATTAGAAATGTCTGTAGATAGATAAAATAGTTATGATGAATCCAAGGGTTATGTCTATCAGGTGTGCAGGGTTGCCAGTACCGGGTCCCTCGAGCAATCGACGGGCATGGGCAAACTTGCAAAGCGCGTGAGATCACAAGGAGGGACACCGGGCGTGGGCTGACGCGTCGGGAGGATAGGAGCGGGAGCGGACATGTGCGCGATCGCCGGTTTGATTTGTTTAACGCGACAAGACTGCGATGATGGCCATGTGGCCATAGTACGGCAGATGTGCGATGTACAAACCCATCGTGGCCCGGATGACCAGGGTGTTGTCACACAGGGGTGGGTGTGTTTGGGTTCGGATCGGTTGCAGATCATCGACCTCACCAAGGCGGGACATATGCCCATGTCTGACGCCAATGCTGACCGATGGATCGTATATAACGGCGAACTGTACAATTTTCGGGAGCTGCGGCAGGAACTCAGCTTGCGTGGGCATCAGTTTCGGTCGCATTCGGACACGGAAGTGGTGCTCCATGCCTTCATGCAGTGGGGCGCAGAAAGCCTTGAGCGCTTCGTCGGGATGTTTGCGTTTGCGCTCTATGACCGTCCCCGCGATACGGTCACCTTGGTTCGGGATCGGTTTGGGAAAAAACCGCTCTATTATACCTACCGCGATGGCGTCTTGCTCTTTGCCTCGGAACTCAAAGCGCTCATGCAGGTGTGTGACCATCTCCAGGTGAATCAAAGGCGGCTGGCCGAGTGGTCCTTGTACCGCAATATCGACTTCGGCTCGCCAGAGACCTTGATTGAAGGATGCTGGATGCTGCCGGCTGGACACTACCTGCAAATATGTGAGGGCAAGGTGGACACGCCACGGTGTTACTATACGCCTGAGGCAGAGGCGCGTTATGCGGATTTCCAGCGCAAGTCCAAGCAGGAGGTCGTCGACGAAATTGCCTCGCTGCTGACGGCGGCGGTGCATGACCGCCTCGTCAGTGATGTGCCCATTGGCACGTTGTGCAGTGGCGGCCTCGATTCGAGTTTGGTGACGGCGCTCTGTACCCAGCAACGGCAGGATGTGACCGCGTTCAACGTCGCCATCGCCGGTCACAAGAAGCTGGATGAAAACCAATACGCGCAGCAGGTGGCGGATATGCTGGGGATCCGGCTCTTTACCTATACCATGACCGGCGCGGACTTTCGCCGCACCCTGCCGCGGGCGATCTATCACAATGATCTTCCCCTCACGTTTGCCAATTCCGTGTGTTATTTACTGATCTCGGAGTTGGCGCGTTCCCAGGGGACGATCATGCTGCTTTCCGGTGAGGCCGCGGATGAGCTCTTTGGAGGGTACATGAACCGGTATCGGCGCTACCGGCAGTTCATGTGGGCGCAACGCCTGATGCCCTATCTCCCGAACAAAATTCGGCTGACGCTCACCTTGGCGGGACACGCCTGTCTGGGCATCCCGGCAACCGAATTCGAGGGCTATGGGACCCTGTTACCGTTTGCCACGGCTTGGAGCGACCAATTTACCCGCACCGAGTTGCGGCTCCGGTGTCAAGAGGCGTATCAGTTTGTGCGGCGGCCGGCGGAACGCGCCGTGTTGAGCGCCATGGCGGGCGACCTCACCAACTTCTTGGCGCCTCTGCTGCGCCGACTGGATCGCATGAGTATGGCGACGTCGGTGGCATGCCGCGTGCCGTTTTTGGATCATCGTCTGGTCGAAGCCGCGTTGAATCTGCCGCTGGCGTACCGTCTGCGCGGCTCTCACGACAAATGGATTCTCAAGGCGATTGCCGCACGGCACCTGCCCCGGCACATTGCCTACCGAAAGAAACAATGGTTTCCGCTGCCCCTGGCCGAGTATCTGGCGCCGCTAGCGCATGCGTCCCTCTTTCAAAACGGTTTCTGTCTCGAGTACATCGGGCTCGAACGGCGCGTGTTGGACGAGTTGGTGACCAACTGGCAGCGGGATTTGCAAGGTTTTTTCAACTTGGTGATGCTTGAACTCTGGGGCCGGCTCTTTATACTCCATCAGTCGATTGATGACCTTACCAACCATGTCATCACCGTGTCAGCCGACCCCGGCGATGCTGCCGCGCCGGTCATCGCCTAGTACAGGCTGGCAGAAGTCCCTAGGCGGTTTGAGCGTCTCAAGGTCAACAAGATCAAAGTAGTCAACGGCTCACGCATTGGCGGTACGCCGTACTAGGTTCATGGACAGACGACGATGGCAACTACATCCGGAACTGCCGTACGCGGCACGATCATGCTCGTCGCGAGCCGGGGATGCTATTTTGTCTTGGGCTATGTGGCCGTGGTCATCCTCGCCCGCTTGCTTGGCCCAGCGGCCTATGGCGCCTACGGCGTCATTATGTCGGTCTTGGCGTGGCTCGAACAGTCGGGTAGAACGGCCGTACCGGCGGCAGCGACCAAACTCCTGGCGGAAACCGTAGAGAACTGGGAGGAACTCGCGAAGACGGCGTTCGCCTTAAATCTCATATTCTACGGCGGGGTGTTCGTCCTCCTGTGGGTGACCGCACCGTGGCTGGCAGCGGGGTTCGGTATTGCAGATGGCGCCACCCTGATTCGCGTGGCCGCGATTGACTTGCCGTTCTTTGGTCTCTATACCGCCTTGCAAGCCATTCATCAGGGCCACCGGCGGTTCGGACAGCTTGGGGGCTCGGAAGTGGCCTATGCCGTTGCCAAAGTGGCGGGGGTGTTGGCGCTCATGGTTCTCGGCGTCTCCGTGAAGACGGCCCTGCTGCTCAACGCCTTTTCCTCTCTGGTTGGCGCCGCCGTCTTGTGTCGCGCCACGGGTCTGATGGCACCGGCGCGTTGGCTCGCACACGTGCGTCCCCTGGTGACCCTCGGTGTACCGATGGGGCTTTATTCATTGGCGGTGCTCTTCCTGAGTTCGCTCGATTTATGGATGCTGCAAATCCTCTTTCCCATCGACAAGGCAGCCGAGGTGGGGGTATTTGTCGCGGCCTTGAATATCGCGCGCGTTCCCGGATTTGCCTTGGCGGCCGTCGCACAGGTCTTGTTACCCTCCGTCTCGCGCGCCGTGGCGTTGGACAATAACGCGCTGGTCAAACAATACTTCAACTAGGCGCTACGCTTTCTCGCGCTCTGTTATCTCCCAATTGCTCTGGTACTGATCGCACAGGCCGAAGGCGTGATGCAATGGGTTTATTCCCACACCTACGCCGGGGGGGGCATCCTCATGTCGATTCTCCTGGTGGCGCACGGGCTATGGGCGGCTCACGCGATTCTTGGGGCGACGCTGCTGGCAGCAGGCCAAGTGCGATCGAGTGCCGGGATCATGGGGCTGCTCCTCGTGCCAGCCGTCCCACTCTTTGCGCTTGGGATTCAGCAATATGGAAGTGTCGGGGCCGCCGTGGTCAATATCGGGGTGCCGTTGCTGGGTATCATTTGGTTTTACAAGCGGTTGACACGGCAGTTTGGCCCCCTGCTGCACGGACGCAGTATGGGGCGCATCGGACTGGCCGGCGCGGCGATGGTCGGGGTCCACATGGTCCTGTTATACGCTGGGATGGGGGTGATCGTCGCCACTATCATCAGTGTGGTGGCGTATGGCGTGACCCTGGTACGACTTGGCGAAATCGGCCGGGAAGATGTGATGATGGTCTTGCCACGGCGCAGTAGCTGACCGCGTTGGCGACACAGCGCCATCGGGTGTCAGCGGAGAATGTCGTATGTTGCGATCGGTTCTACGTAATCTTCTCTTAAGTCTTTGCAGTATTGTCTTTGCGCTCGTCGTTGCCGAAGTCGTCTTGCGCTTCCTGCCGTATTTGTTTCCGGCGGCAACGCAACAATACCGTTTGCAAACCGACCCTGAGCAGATGGGGGTGAGCCATCCGTATATTGGCCATTTGCATACACCGAACAAAGCGCTGGTGATTCCAAGTCGTGATTTTCAAGTGGTGCATCATACGGACGGATATGGATTTCGCAATAGCTGGCCGTGGCCGGAGACGGCTGACATCGTGGTGGTCGGCGACTCGTTGACCTTTGGCTATGGCGTGGAAGATGAAGAGGCTTGGCCCGCGATCTTGGCCCAAGAACTTCGTCCGCTCCGGGTCGTCAACTTGGGCCTTATTGGCGCCAGTCCTGAGCAGTATGTGCGTGTGTATGAAACCTTCGGTGCGCCGCTCCAGCCCAAGTTGCTCGTGGTCGGACTTTTTCCGGGAAATGATTTCTGGGACGCGGGCTTGTTCGCCCATTGGCGCGATGCGGGAGGCAAGGGAAACTACATGGTCTGGCGCGACTATGGGCGTGCCCGGAGCCATGGCGGAGGGTCGGTACAACATCGCCTCAAAACCATGTTGCAACAATATACCATGCTCTATCATGTGGTCTATCAAGCCCGTGACATCTACCGAGGATGGCGCCTGCAAGAGCCTCGGCGCCTGCGCTTAAAAGATGGGGGGCAGCTACAGCTCTGGCCCAGCCGTCTCGCGTCTCTCACACGGGGTGCGCAACCGGACCAGCCCGAATTTCAATTCGTATTTCAAGCCCTCACTCGCCTCAAGGCGCTGGCGGCGGAACACGGCATGCAGGTCCTCCTGGTGATTCAGCCCAATAAAGAGCACATCTACCTGCCACGATTGGGCGAGACGGCGAGCGACCCCGCCGATGCCCTGCGCATGGCAATCGAGCAGTTGGGCATGGATTACGTCGATACCACGGCAACGTTTCAACAGCGTGCGCAAGCTGGTGAACAACTTTTCTTTGAGATTGATGGCCATCCGAATCGCCAGGGCTACCGGCTCATCGCTCACGACGTGCTGGCATACCTCAAACGGGAAGCCGCACGTTTCAACTTGCATGACCTAGCAGCCGGCAAATCCGTGCCCACTCCGTCATCGCAGTAGCGTTGTGTTGGCCACGCCGCAATGCTATGGTCTCCCGCAATCCACCCCAAGCGCCTCAGACGGCACGCGCTGCCAGTGCAACGATCGAGAACGCCATGGACCGGATTTTGATTGCAAATCGAGGCGAAATTGCCTGTTGTATCATCCGCAGTATACAGCAGCTTGGCAAACAGGCGATTGCCGTGTATTCCGAAGCGGACATCGAGGCGCCGCATCGCTCCCTGGCCGATGCCGCCTATCTCATCGGGCCAGCGCCAGCGCCACAAAGTTACCTCAACATCGAGGCGATCCTGCAGGCCGCGCGAGATAGCAACGCCGATGGCATCCATCCCGGCTACGGCTTTTTGGCCGAAAACGCCGCCTTTGCGACACGCTGTCAGGAAGCCGGCTTGACGTTTATCGGCCCCTCGCCCGCGGCGATGCGCACCATGGGGGATAAGGCGGCGGCGCGTCAGGTGGCACAAGATGCCGGCGTGCCCGTGATTCCCGGAAGTGGGCGTCAACCCCTGGACCCGGATCGTGCGCGTGACCTCGTCGCGTCTATCGGCTATCCCGTGCTGCTCAAAGCGGCGGGGGGTGGGGGGGGCATCGGCATGCAGGTTGTGTTCCAGCCCGAGGCGCTAGACAAGGCATTGACAACGGCACAAAATCGATCTCAATCCGCTTTTGGACGGCCGGACCTGTATCTCGAAAAGTTTCTCGCTGCGCCACGCCACGTCGAGGTGCAGGTGCTTGGCGACCGGCATGGCAACCTCGTGCATGTATACGAACGCGAATGCTCGATCCAGCGGCGGCGTCAAAAGGTATTGGAAGAAGCTCCGTCGTTTTATCTGACCCAGCCGCAGCATCAAGCCTTGCGCGAGCGCATGACGCAGGCTGCCCTGGCCGTGGCAGCAACGGCGCCGTATACCAATGCGGGAACGGTGGAATTTCTGCTAGACGAGGAGGGGCAGTTCTACTTCATTGAAATGAACACCCGCCTGCAGGTCGAGCACACGGTGACGGAAATGATCACGGGCATCGACCTGGTCGCCGAGCAGATTCGCCTTGCCGAAGGCGCGCCTCTCTCCTGACGTCAGGATGAACTCACATGCAACGGGGCGGCGATCGAATGCCGCATCTACGCCGAGAATCCAGCCAAAAATTTCTTGCCATCGCCTGGCCGGATCACTGCCCTAACCTGCCCGGCAGGACCGGGGCTACGTATCGACAGCGGCATCACGGCAAACGCGTATGTGACGCCCTACTATGACCCGCTGCTGGCCAAGATCGTGGCGCATGGCGCGCATCGCGATGCGGCCATCACCTCGATGCGCCGCGCTCTAACCGGTCTTATCATCGAAGGCATCCATACCAATATCGGCTTACATCAGCGCATCATGGACAACGCGCAGTTCCAAGCCGGCGAGGTCGATACCGATTTTCTCGCGCGCGTACTCCTCCCGTGATACAGACAGCCGCGACACGCACGAAAGGACAGAGGATCATGGCAGATATTACGGCGCATATTACCGGCACGATTTTCAAGATTGAAAAACAAGTGGGTGACCCTGTCGCCAAAGGGGAAGACGTGATGATCCTCGAATCGATGAAGATGGAAATCCCACTCGAAGCGCCGATCGACGGGGTGGTCAAAGACATTTGTGTGGAAGAAGGTCAGGCGGTCGATGAAGGTATGGTGTTGGCCGTTATCGATTAGGATAGGTTCTCTTCTGCACTCCCCCCTTTCATCAAGGGGGGAAGCGTAAGAAGCCAAGCATCACGAGATTACGCTAAGCGGTAGCCCGCTTGACGCACGGAGATGGCTTTGGCCAGTGGGTCCGTCACGACATTGATCACAGCGGGCTTGCCCGACGAAAAGGCCCGATTCAGAGCCGGACGGATGTCATCGGGGTCCTCGACTTGTTCCGCATAGGCCCCGAGCGCCTCGCCAATCTTGTCAAACCGAGTAAACCCAAGCTCACGTCCCGGTTTGCGGAAGGTCGGCTCGCGGGCTGTCCAACCGCCGTTGTTACTCACCACGGTGACGACCGGGAGATGATGGCGCACAGCCGTATCGATTTCCATCACATTCATGCCCATCGATCCATCGCCGTGTAGCACGAGCACCTGTTTCCCAGGCTTCGCGGCCGCGGCCCCGACGCCGAAGGGCAAACCAACGCCCATACAGCCGGTCGCGCCGGAATTGATGCGATGGCCCGGCGCATAACACGGCAAAGATTGACGTCCGAAGTGGAGAATTTCGTTGCCATCGATGGCAATAATCGCATCACGCGCCACGAAATCGCGGATCTCCTTACACAACCGCAACGGATGAATCGGCGTGTTGGGATTATTCAACATGCCATCGATGTCCTTCCAGCGCCGCTCATCCTCTTCCTGCAGCTGGTGGATCCAGGCGTCACGATTCGTCCCGGGCAGGCGGCCCTGTCCGGCGGCGGTCAGTTGTTGCAACACGAGCTTGGCGTCGCCGACAATCCCGACATCGACGCCGCGATGGTGGCCGATCTCTTCCTGCGCAATATCGACGTGGATGATCTTCGTGTCCTTGCCGTAGCGCCCACCAAAGCCGAGGATCCAGTTGAGCCGCGTTCCAACGACCAACACCAGATCGGCTTCCCGAAAGGCCGCACTGCGGGCCGCGATAAAGGCCAGATCATGATCTTCCGGGATGAGTCCACGTGACATGGGCGTGGTGTAAAACGGTGTCCGGGCCAGTTCGACAAACGTCCGCAGCTCTTCGGCGGCTTGGGACCAAAAGACGCCGCCCCCCGCCACCACGATAGGCCGCTCGGCACGGGCGAGGAGCTCGATGGCCTGCTCAATCACCGCCGCTTCACCTGCCGGCCGGGCCGCGGTCAGCGGCGCTCCCTGCGGCCAGACCACATCCGCTTCCTCGACATCGGTATAGAGCACATCACCGGGTAAATCGACATACACGACCCCAGGCCGCCCCGAAGACGCCACACGATACGCCATGTTGATGAGTTCCGGCATCCGTTTGCCTTCGTATATCCGGAACGCCCATTTGGCGATAGGCGCAAACGTTCCGACCTGATCGACTTCCTGAAAGGCATCTTTTTGGTACTGACTGACCCCGCTGGAGCCACCCAAGACCACCATGGGCGCCAAATCAATATGGGCGTTATACACGCCGGTGAGCAGGTTCAACGTCCCGGGTCCGGAGGCGCCGACACACACGCCAAGCTTGCCACTCACACGCGCGTAGCCATGCGCAGCCATGGCCGCCGCCTGTTCGTGGCGCACATCGATCGTGCGAATGCCGACATCCTGACAACCATTGATAATTTCAAAATTCGGGCCGCCCATGAGATAAAAGAGCGTATCAACCCCCCGCTGTTTCAATGTCTGTCCAATCAGATGACCCGCAAGCACTTGTGCCATCGTCTTCTCCTCTTCGCCAACGTAACGCGCATGATGTCTCCACCTAAAGTCTCGCGCTGCTCTACCATGGATTTATCTCGTGGTCAAGCCCCTCCGACGTCATGAAGTCATCGTGCATAGAACTCTGACATTCCGCATGCCGCATTCCGCATGCCGCATTCCTACAGTGGTTTTTCTTTTAGTGTCAACAAGGCATCTTTGCCTTGCCATTTTCTTGACGTTCCCCCTCACCGACAGCTCAATCGCCCACATCATATCCGCTCGCCACGGCACTTCTTTTCCCATTCTGAGACCGACAGGCCACATCGCACATGCTTGGCACACTTTTTGCTCTAACCAAAAGAAAGACACAGAGGTGGTCGACCTCCTGCGCCGTGCCTGCACCCACTGCGGCCTCACGCCGCCAGTGGCCGTAGACCCTGGAAGCACAAAGCGTCAATAGCGACACATGGGAGAGAGGTCTCGGAATGCTACGTTCACAAAGGATACACAACGTGATACACAAATGGTTGATCAGGGCATGCGCCATAGGCATTTTGTGTATCCTTCTGGGTTGCGATGCAGATGTCAAAGAGGAATGCGGTGGCACCGGCGGGTTCGTTTCGTGCCTCTCGATTGAGAGCATCGCACCCGTCGATGGTTCGAATGTCGATGCCATACAGGGTATCTGCAGCACCGATCCGACTGACCCCACGACCGCGACGCCGGAGCCTTTCACCGATCATGACGCCGTCATCATCTTCGCCAATCGCCAATTTCCCGGCGCCTCCGACCCCACCCAACTCAGCATCGACGGCAGCCTCCTGATCACGATTGTCAACTATTCCGTCACCTACACCCTCAACCACTGCCCCGAGAATGCGTTGGGATGCCCTGCCTTGACGGGATTTTCGGCGTCACCTGGGCAAACCATCGTCATTCCCCCAGGGAGAACGGCTGATGGCACGTTTCCTTTCGTGCCATTGCGGGTCAAAGAGGAATATGTTGCCGAAGGCGGACAGCTCGGCAGCAGTGCATTCGGCTTCCCCTTTCCATCGTACACGGCGAATTATGTCTTCACAGCCCGCACCGATTTTTTTAGCGACGATATCCGCATTCAAGGGGCCGCTGAATTTACGATCGGCAACTTCAATAATTGCAGTGGATAGTGGTGAGTGAATAGTGGATCGTTAAGAATGGCGGGACATCCACTCACCACTCACCACTCACCACTTCTTTCTGCCCCCACCGTCTTCCTGTCTCCTCGCCTCAGATACACACTGGCATACGCGGGGCTTGCACTCGCGCCGGAACTCGTATAAGGTGCGCAGCCACATACACAGCGGTGCGGCCACCGACAGAGACGGGCCCGTTTTCTGAGCACACGACAGGAGGACATCATGCTGACCTTCACCGCCAAGCTCACCGTGAAAGCCGGGGGCGAAGAGGCGTTCGAACGCACCATGCGGGCGGCTGTTCCCAAAGTGCGGGAGGAGCCCGGCAACCATGCCTATATTTTTCATCGGTCCACAGAAAATCCCCGTGTCTTTATGTTTTACGAAGAATACGCGGACCAGGCCGCACTCGATGCGCACCGGGCCCACCTGCGGGACATGGGTATTGATCTGCGTGCCGTTCTAGACGGAGCCCCAGCGCTCGAGTTCTACGAAAAACTGATCTAACACGGAGAGGAGCCATGGGTAGACTGACTGACAAATATTGTATTGCGGGCGTGGGGGAAACCGGCTATTCGAAGAATTCGGGTATGACGACACGCGCCATGGGGGCCATTGCGATCCGTAACGCCATACTCGATGCTGGCTTGACGGCGGCGGATGTCAATGGCGTTTTGAGCTATCATGGCGGCGACTCGACCGTGGCGCCGGAAATTGCCTCGGACCTGGGCATTCGTCTTGACTTCTACATGGATTGCTCGGGGGGCGGCTCCAGTACCGAAGCGCTCATTGGCCTGGCCATCGGCGTCATCGAAGGCGGCATGTGTGAAACCGTCGCCATCTTCCGCTCGATGAATGGCTATAGCGAAATCCGTATCGGCGGCACGGGCCGGCGCGCGGCCGCGCCGGTGTCGGGGAGCCAGTTGCTGCAGCGGCCCTACGGCATGGTCAGCGCCGGACAAAATTTTGCGCCGGTCTTCATGCGCCACATGATGGAATATGGCACCACCAGCGAGCAGTTGGCCGCCGTCAAAGTCGCGCATAGCAAGCATGCTAGTAACAACCCCAAAGCCTATTATCAAAAACGCTATACGGTCGAAGACGTGCTGAACTCACGCTGGATCTGCAAGCCGTTGCACCTGCTCGATTGTTGCGTTGAAACCGACAATGCGACGGCCATCATCGTCACGTCTGCGGAGCGGGCGCGCGATATGCGGCAACGGCCGATTTACATCATGGGGGCGGTGGGCCGCGTCACCAAAAAACGTGGCGATACCTTTTATAACGATGCGCCCATTACGGACGTAGCCGGTAAATACGCGGCAGAGCGCATCTTCGGCCTCGCCGGCGTCACCACCGAGGATATCGACCTTACCGGCTCGTACGACGCCTTCACCTTTACCACCATGTTGCAGCTCGAGGACTACGGCTTTTGCAAAAAAGGCGAAGGGGGCGACTACGTCTCCAGCGGCATCATCGAGATCGGTGGTAAGCGGCCCAACAATACCAGTGGCGGCCATCTCTGTGAAGGCTACACACACGGCATGAGCATGGTCATCGAAAATGTGCGGCAGTTACGCGGCCTGGCCGATGATTCGTGCCCGCAGTGGCAAGAGGGCATCCACACGCACGACTACGCTGAAGGCGGCTGCCGCCAGGTCCAAGACGCGGAAATTAGCATGAATCTTGGTTGGGCCAACCCGGTGACCGGTAGCGCCCTGATTCTGCGGAGGTAACAGACGATGCCGACTGTCGAATACCGGGGCATGAACTTGATCGTCCCCGAGAATGATACGGAGTTTTTAGGCTATTTTGAAGCCGCGCGCAACCATCAGTTAGTGGTCAAACGCTGCAACGCATGTCACCTGTTACGTTGGCCGCCAGGCTCAGCCTGTCCCTGGTGCATGTCGCCTGAATGGACCTGGCACGAGGTCAGCGGCAAGGGCACGATTTACAGTTATGAAATCATCGTGCACTCGATCCAGCCGGGTTTTCGGGACTTTACGCCGTATCCCGTGATCGTGGTCGAACTGGACGAGCAGCGGGGCGCACCGACGGAGCACGAGGCGTTGCGCATGGTGGCGAATCTCGTTGACGGCTCCATGCAGGCAGAAGCCGAGGAGAACGTCGCTATTAGGAAGCGCGTGCAGGTGGTGTTCCAAAAAATTAGCGACGAATTCACGCTACCCCAATTCCAGCTCTCGGACGAACCTCCTGCGGGGCCGGTCTGGCAATTCCCTGCGTAGGACGTAGCTGACTTGAATGCGGAATGCGGAATGCGGAA
>CBCXVS010000022.1:13614-41240 GCA_965178525.1 uncultured bacterium
TCCGCATTCCGCATTCGTGATACTTTCATTCCAACCTTCCCCTACCAGGGGGGAAGCCGAATTGATGTCCACTGCTTAGCAGATATGAATGCGCATAGGGACGTGGTGGAGCAGCACTTTCCCTGTTCGCATTACGATTTCCTCGCACTTTGTCAAGCGGTATTTTGACAGTCCCGTCAAGATTTTGATCAGCGCATCGTGCCTGACGCACACCTCAAGTATGCCCGTCCACCTCCCTTCCCCGACGGTGTCAAGTTTTTGCCTTCGCGTAGGTTTGTATTCGCCGTGTATCGCTTGCGGTTTCGCGGCCCCCATGACGCCAGGACCGCTTCATCACATGGCGATCTTCTGACCATGCGGGACGCGGCGCAATGGCATATTGGCACAAAAATTGCTCCATCGCCGGATACACCATGACGACATGGTTCCGGCCCACAGTGCCTACATACAAGCAGGCGGTGGCACGTCGAGGACTCTCGGTGTGCATGCCATAGTTCCTCCCGGCGCAGGCCACGGGCTGGCCCAACGCCGATGCCCTTGCCACATGTCTCAGTCTATGGCTTGCCGCACCAGCGTGGCGCATATCTTCTTGAAGAACGGGTCAGTTGACTTGTGACATATGGTGCCAACCTTAGCGAAGGAAATAAGACGTATGCCTGTGAAAGTCTGCGTCACGATGGTCATGCTCCTGCTGCTTCTGGCCTCTGTGCTCCTTCAAGGATGCAGTAGCAATTCAAGTAATGTGGAGTCGCCCAGCAACGCGCAGAGCCTGAGTTTGACGCTGGAATCCACAAGTGGCGCTACCACACTGATTGCCGATGGCGATAGTGTGCTGCAACTGCAAATGACGGTCGCAACGCAGGACGGCAACCCGGTGGCCAATACCCCTGTCGTCTTCTCGACAGACGCCGGCACGTTGGAAGCGATTCCCGGGACGAACGTGGTCGCAAACCCGTCCGCTTTGTCGATCACCAACCAGGTGTCGTTCACGAGTCGGCTCACCGTGACCACGGATAACAACAGGGTTGCCCTGATGCAACTCCGGTCGAGCACGACGGTCGCAACGGCCACGATCACCGCTGAAGTTGAGGGCTTTCGGCAAACGTTCACCGTCAGTTTTATCTCGGGCGTTCCGGCTCAGTTGATCCTGGCGGCAACCCCCACCACCGTCGGCGTCGGGACCACAGCAACCGTTGTGGCAACCGTCAACGATAGCGACAACCGGCCCGTGTCAGGCACTATTGTCACGTTTTCGCTGCTGACGAGTAATAGTTTCGCCGCCACCTTAGGCCAGACCGAGTCGGTCACCGATAGTAACGGCCAGGCGAGTGTGAGCTATATCGCTGGCACGAGCCAAGGGACGGATACCATCCAGGCGCAAGTCAACGCGCTCACGGCAACGGTCAACGTTGCCGTGCAGGCGGCAACGTCGGCGGCGGAATCCATCCAGTTGTTGGTGAGCAGCCCGCAACTGGACTCCGACGATGGGCAACCCGTGGCGCTCACGGCCCTGGTGCGGGACGGCAACAATAACTTTATCTCTGACACTGAAGTTGTCTTCAGCGCGAATTCTAGCGGCATTCAAGTGACTGCAGGCACCACGGATGAAAGCGGGCAAGCGACGGCCCTGCTCAGTACTGCAGGCGACCCCGCCAATCGGACCATTACGCTCACCGCCACATCAGGCACCCTCAGTAGTACCAATACGGTGGTGGTGAGTGGGACAACCATCACCATCAACGGTACCAATACGCTTTCCCTAGGCGGTCAGACCACCCTGTCGATCTTGTTGCAGGATTCTGGTGGCAATGGCATAGCAAACGAAACGATCAGCATCGCCTCGAATCAAGGCAATACCCTCAGCGCCACGACGCTAACGACCGATTTTAACGGTCAGACAACGGTGACAGTGACGGGCGATACGAGCGGTGTGGATACGATTACAGCTTCGGCATTATCCAGAAAGAGCGCCTTCACGGTGACAGGGACGTTCGACCTCTCCGTGAGTTCAGCCGACTTTAGCTTCGTGGCCCCTGCGGCTGACGATCGAGAGGCGTTCTTAGGCGCCTTCAAGACCGTGACCATCCGCTGGCTAGAAGCCGGCATGCCCCAGGCGGGCAGAACGGTGAACTTTTTTGCGACCCGTGGGACGGTGACAGCCATGAGTGTGGTGACCAATGCCAATGGAGAAGCCTCCACAAATGTCTCCTCGACAACAGCCGGGCCTGCGGTCATCACAGCAGAGGTAGACGAGCCCAACAGCCCCTCCAGTCAGATCGAACTCGAGTTCGTCGCGACCAACCCCACATCGCTCATTCTCCAAGCCGACCCCACGTCACTAGGCGTCAATCTCCCGGGGGATAACGACCAGCAAAGTATCGTGACCGCAGTGGTCCGCGACCCGGAACACAATTTGGTCAAAAATCAACAAGTCAGTTTTACCCTCACCGATAATACCGGTGGCAGTATTTTCCCATCCTCCGCTATCACCGATAGTTTCGGCCGTGCCAGTACGGTCTATACGGCCGGTTCGTCGTCGAGCGCACAAGATGGGGTGCACATCGAGGCCGAGGTCGTGGGCACAACCGGTTGCAATCCCGCCGACCCTGTACCCGCCGGACCGTGTGATAAGATCACCTTAACCGTCTCTCAACAATCCCTTTTCGTGACTCTTGGCACCAGTCACCTCATCGACACCCCGTCGAATACGCAGTACGCGAAACCGTATACCGTGCTCGTGACAGACGCCAATAGTAACCCCATCGAAGGCGCTAATGTCGAACTCAACATCTATGCTGTCCGCTATCAGAAGGGGTTCTACACACCGGTGGACACGGTTGGGGGGTGTACATGGTCGAAATTTGTCAACGCGACATGTCAAAACGAAGATATCAACCGCAACGGTATCTTGGATGCCGGCGAGGACTTCAATGCGAACACCGTCTTGGATCCGGGTAATGTGGCGGCGGTACCGGTGACGGTGACGACAGATGCGTCAGGCTTTGCGTTATTTGATATCGTCTATGCTCGGGAGTTTGTCTGGGCTATCGTGCAAGTCGAAGCTCGGGCAACCGTCGCCGGCAGTGAAGACATGAACACGGCCACATTCACGCTACCGGGGCTGGCAGCAGATTTCAACGACTGTCAAGTGGCGCCTCCAGGTGTTTTGAGCCCTTTTGGCACGGCCAGAACCTGTAGTTGTGACGAAGAAACGGATCCGACATGCCTCACCCTGTCGTTTCTTGCCCCGCTCGTTGTCGTGCCTAATTTTGTTGCCCTTCCACCCGGAGGCGGTTCGCAGCTCTTTACCGTTGCAGGCGGCACAGAGTCCATTTATCTCGTCTCGACGACTGGGGGATTATTGAATGTGCAACAGATTTCGTTCGACCCGGTTGCGGGTCATGCGACATTCACGCTCACGACAAGCGACGCCAACAATGACTCGCAATTTGAGGTGACAGTCGAAGACGCGGTCACTGGTAATTCGGTCCGCGTTCCCGTGCACCAAGCGCCATAAGGACACGCTCCAGTTCACGATACCTACGGCTGATGGCCGCCACACACGAGCCATCAGCCCTGCCATCCCAACGTATCACACACTGCCCTGCCAGGCTGCCTGCACCACCGGCCTCCGCTTTGCACCGCCAACCGTCTGTGGTAGGATGCACGTAGAACACGAAGCAACACCAGGCCATTCCTCGCTTCGACTTCCCATATTGCTATCCGCCGGATGGCCACCGATCTCACCGCGACACAACAGGAAAGCTCAACCTATGCCGGCCAAAGCTCGCCTCCAGTTCACCGTCCGTCATTACGAATGTGACCCGCTCGGACATGTCAACCACGCGGTCTATGTGCACTATTTCGAAATGGGGCGCTTAGAGGCCATGGCCGCGGCCGGCCTCCCCTTCTCTGCCATTATCAAGCAAGGCTATGCCATCGTCGCGGCGAATATCTTTGTGCAGTACAAAGCGCCCGCTCTAGCCGAGGATATTCTGGAAGTGCAGAGCTGTATCTCGCACTTTCGCGGCGCCCGCACGATCTGGCAACAAGCGCTCTATCGCTGCGGCAGTGGCGAACTACTAGCGCAAGCCGAGGTCAATGGCGCCTTCACCCGTAGCGATGGGGGGCCCGTCCGCATCCCCTCTGCCATGCGCCGCGCGCTCGAAACGCTTTACCTCCCCGAAGCTGCCAGTTCCTCCCCCCGCCGGCTTTAATCGTGGATATAGCTTCCCACTTTGCCTCACATGATGTCTATGCTATGATACTCATCCATATATAGACTTTTTACATTCCGCATTCCGCATTCCGCATTCCGCATTCAGGAGGTTGGCTCATGCAATTCGGCTTGGGTTTGCCCCACACGGGGGCCGCAGCACAGGGGCCGGACATTATCAGGTTCGCCAAGCACGCGGAGGCCCTGGGATTTGAGTCGTTGTGGTGTGGAGATCACATTTTGTTACCCACAGCGGGCACCAACCAATATCCCTACACAGCGGACGGCTCGTTCCCGCGGGACGCCAGGGTCGGTTTTCTGGAAACCTTAACCGTGCTGTCGTATGCAGCAGCCGTGACGGAACGCATTCGTTTGGGCAGTACCGTCATTATTCTGCCGTATCGCAACCCGATTGTGCAGGCCAAGATGTTTGCTTCCCTCGATGTCCTCAGTGGCGGCCGCGCCATTTGCGGGGTGGGCGTCGGCTGGCTGGAAAAAGAATTTGATAGCCTCGGGGTACCGTACGCCGAGCGCGGCCCCATGAGCGACGAATTCTTGCAGATCTTTCAGGTGCTCTGGACCGAGGAACACCCGGAATTTCACGGCAAGTATTACCAGTTCGACGGCATGCAGTTTCAGCCCAAACCGCTCCAAGATCCCCTGCCGATTTGGGTCGGCGGCCACAGCCGGCGCGCCATCCGGCGTACCATCACCTATGGCCATGCCTGGCACCCCACACGCCAAACGCCGGACTTCGTCGCCCAACATCTGCCCTATGTGCGGCAGGAAGCGGAACGTGCCGGGCGTGACCCGGCGAGTATTACCATCTCACTGAAGCGCAGCCTCCACATAACAGATATCGGCCTCAGTGGCGACGTCGTCTTCCGCTCAGGCAACGCGCTAGTCGGCACGACGCAGGATATTATCGACGATGCCAAGCGCTGTCAGGACATTGGCATCCAACAGCTGACCTACGATTTTCGCACAGATGATGTCGACGCCCAAATCGCGATTATGGAGCGGCTAGTCGAGCATGTGATACCGGCGGTTGCCACCTGAGTTCTTAGCTCTCCGCTCTCCGCTCTCCGCTCTCCGCTCTCCGCTCTCCGCTAAAGATGGAGAAAAGAGATGAAAAAAGCTGAGAGCTGACGGCTGAGAGCGGAGAGCTCTTTAAACTTCAGGAGAGCGATACAGCTCATGGGCCATGAGATAGGCCCGCACCGGTTCCGGCAGGCTGTGGCGGAAGACGTCAAGCGCTTCTCCGCCATGCAAACGCTGCCGGATGGTCGAACTGCGGGCCGGATGCGTCATGGGCAGGCTGAAGCGGCCGAATTCTCGGTCGATCTCTTCATGCCGATACCACCGGGCCCATTCGGCCGCAATATCTGGCCCGACGAGTAAACAAGGCGCCGCCTGCAAACGCGTGCGCAAGGCGCACAAGACATCATACGTATACACGGGCGTGTCGCTGCCGTGCGCGAGTGTACGCTCAATGGTGCAGACGCGAGCCTGATGGTGGAGCGCACCGGCCTGCAAGGCCAAGTCGCACATGCGGACACGATGCTCAAAGGGCGCCGATTGCTTGCCAAAGGCATGGCGGTAGGCCGGCACCACGAGCACCTCATAGCCCATGGCGATGGCCCGCTCAATGACGGACATATGCCCGGCATGTATTGGGTCGAAGCTCCCACCGTACATGGCATACCGTGTCATGACCTGCTCCCAAGACGTCATGTCGCCGTTGGAGGATGGAACGTGCGTATCGGATTTTTAGGTCCCGCCGGAACCTATACGGAAGAAGCCGCAAAGGCGGCGGCCGCTGATGCCAGCTATATCCCCTATACCTCGATCAACGAGGTGTTTGCCGCCGTGGCGCAACAGGATGTCGACTGCGGTCTCGTACCGATCGAAAATGTCATCCAGGGCCCCGTCACCGAAACGCTCGATAATCTCTATCACTATGTGGCCACGGTGAAGATTGTCGACATGCTCGTGTTGCCGATTCAACACGCCATCGGCGCCCTCGCGCCCGCCTCCGGGATTACCCGTATTCTCTCAAGGGATCAGGCCCTGAAGCAATGCGCCGCCTACCTCCAGGCCCATTATCC
Source organism: uncultured bacterium (assembly GCA_965178525.1). GTDB lineage: Bacteria > Tectomicrobia > Entotheonellia > Entotheonellales > Entotheonellaceae > CBCXVS01. The sequence goes on from CBCXVS010000022.1 coordinate 19,939, forward strand.
CGGCGCCCAGCAAATTGAGGTGTCGAGCACGAGTGCGGCCATGGAGATGATCGTGACGGAGCGGTTGCAGGATGCGGCGGCCATTGGCAGCCCGCAGGCCATGCAACAGTATAACTTGCCGGTTCTCGACCGCGACATTGGCAATGTGAAAAACAACAAAACCCGTTTTGCTCTCCTCGGCCACGTCTCTGCGGGCTACCATCTGCGCACGGGCAAGGATGCCACGGCGCTCGTGATTTATCCACCCAGCGATCGGATGGGGATTTTGGAAGCGATTCTTTCCGTCATCAGCCGAGAGTATCGCCTCAATATCTCTTCCATCCACTCCCGCCCAGACACTCGCGGCGCTTTCCGGTTCTACATGGAGGTGGAAGGGCATCCCGACGACCCGCCTGTCGGCGCCTGCCTGGCCGCGTTGGAAAAACAACTCAGCAGCGACGCGGTGCAAGTGCATACGTTTGGCACGTATCCACGCTGTCCCTTCAACGAGCCGCGCCTGCAGACCATCGGCATTATCGGCGGCACGGGCCAGATGGGCCAGTGGTTTCAACGGTTTTTCGGCACGGCCGGCTACACGGTGTTGATCAGCGGGCGGCGCACCCCCCTCACCTATGAACAATGCGTGGCGCAGTCGGACGCGGTGATCATCAACGTGCCGATTAAAAATACAGTCGAGGTGATTCATCAGGTGGGCCCATGGTTCCGCCCCGGACAACTCATTACCGATAATACCTCGATTAAAACGCAACCCGTAGCGGCCATGTTGGAAGCCGTGGCCCCCGATGTGGAAGTCCTGGGCATGCACACGGTGTTCGGCCCTGCCGTCGAGAGTCTGCAGGGCCAAAATGTCGTCTTTACCCGCACCTCGGCCTCTGCGGAGCTAGCGCACGAATTCGCAAATATTTTCTATAAGTACGGCGCCAAAATCAGCTATACCGACCCGGAAAATCACGATCGGCAGATGGCTTTTCACCAGAATCTGGAACATTTCACCAAACTCATCCTCGCCCAGGTACTGCGCACCCAATTCGGCGATCCGTTCGAAATGGACTCGTATAGCTCCCCGAACTCGCGCACGTCGTTGATCACCATGGGCCGTATTTTAAACGCCGATCCGGATCTCTACAGCGAAATTCAGTCTTACAATGTGCAGGGACCCGCCATGATCCAGGCCTATCTCGACGCCGCGCAGACCCTGGGACAGGCCCTCATGGCAGGGAATGTGGAGACGTTTAAGGACACCATGACCTCGAATGCCGCCGCTCTGGGAGCTTCGTACCTGGAGGATATGTTGCAAAAATCCAAGATTCTGCATCAATATCTGGTGTAAGATGGCGTCACGACATGGCATCTGCAAGGCCGGGGATGTTAGTCTTTAGGCGAATTTTATTTTACCCGTCTTCTCCATCCCGAGAAGCGCCGCGTCTCTCAAACCATCTGGCAAGGCAAAGGAAAGAACATGACAAGATTGAGCCACCGACTCAGCGCCGCGTTCATCGTACTCTCGATGACCGTGATTCTGTTGACCATAGGTATCCATGTCGGCGTCACAGAAGCCCAGGGCATCAAAAAATTTACGCTCATTAACGTGATTTTTGATGGCACCAAAATATGGCTGCCCTCGAGCATCATCGTTCATGAAGGTGATGAGGTCGAACTCACCCTGGTCAATAAACTCGACGCGCCCCATGGCTTCCAGATCGGTGTGTTCGGCATCGAAGGCGTCGTGAATCCCAAGTCGAAGATGACCGTGCAATTTACGGCTCACACGCCAGGGCTCCACGCCTTTAAGTGCCACATTCATCCGCCCCATATTGGCGGCCAAATCCTCGTCCTGGAGAAAAAGTAGTACCGTGCAACCCCAGCTCTCACCCCACCTCGAGGCGGCGATCAACGCCGCCAAAGCCGCCGGGGAGGTGATTCTCCCCTATTTTCGCACCGCGCTCAAGGTGGAAACGAAGGCGGATCAGAGCCCCGTGACAGCGGCGGACCGCGCCGCCGAGCAAGTCATCGTGGACACGCTGCAGCGGCAGTTCCCCAGCTATGGCGTCCTGGGCGAAGAGTTTGGCGCCCAGCCGGGACGCGCCGACGCCCGTTGGATTATTGATCCCATTGACGGCACGAAGAATTTCATTCGTGGGATCCCTTATTTTGCCACGCTCATTGCGCTGGAAGAAGCCGGCGACATTACCGCCGGTGTGATCTATGCGCCCGCCGAGCAGACGCTGTTTTATGCGGCCAAGGGCGAAGGTGCCTTCACCAACGATCATGAGCCACTCGCCGTGTCACCGATCGCCGACATGTCCGAGGCGACGCTGGTACACGGGGGGCTGGATATTCTCCTCCATAGCGGCTATTGGGACGGCTTCACCCGGCTCGTGGCCGCAACCGCCCGGCAGCGCGGCTTTGGGGATTATTTTGCCCACACATTCGTGTTCCGCGGGCAGGCGGAGGTGATGGTCGAAGCCGATGTGAAGCCCTGGGATCTGGCCCCGCTGAAGATCATTGTGGAAGAGGCGGGCGGCCGCTTTACCGACTTTACCGGCGCGCCAACGATTTATGGCGGGAGCGCCGTCGTCTCCAACGGGTACGTGCATGAGGCGGTGCTGCGCCTGTTGGGCTAGGTGGCGCGCAAAAAGGGCGTTTGCATTTCCGAGACGATTCGAACTTTGGGGGAAAGCCGCCATGGTCCGAGAGCTGCTTAAATCACCGCAGGTGTCGCTATTGGGAAGTCTGGTAATTACCACTTTTGGGGGGATGGCAGCAGGGAAAATCTTTGACACTCCCGTTCCCTTTTGGACCGTACTGGTCGGAATTCTTCTGATAATCCTGGGATTCATGTGGCAATTCCGTCAAAACACATCCCGTTATCAAAAATTCACCACTCGCCAATTGAAACCGGCGCCAGCGGTACAACGCCCGGTACTGATCATGCCACTTTCATTTGTCCGTTTGCTTTGCATACCCTCTTTCGTAACGATATCTACCGATTTAAAGCATGATCTGGAGGAATTGGCCGCACACAAGCAGGCGCAATACCGGCAAGGAAAGCCCCGCATCGATTTTTGGAGTTGGGAACAGACCTTGCGAGGCATCTACCACAATATGCAAAACGACGGTCCGCTGTCCCGTCTCATTCTGCTTGGCTCTAAAGAATCCGCACCTCAACTGCTCTTCTTCATCACAAAGGTATTACAGCACTATACTGTCCTTCAACATATCCGGATTCAACTTTATCTCAATAACTCCCTTCGTCTCCTAGAATTTGATCCAGCAATTCCCACACTCCAAGAGCAAGATGGTTTTGATTTTGAAGACTTTGACGGCTTGACTCACGCGTTCGGAACACTTCTGGAAAAGCTTAGGGAAGAAGGAGTGTCTACCCAGGATATTCAGATTGATGTGACAGGTAGGCAAAAGCCGACGAGCATTGTGGCTTCGGCAGTGACGTTTCTCAGTCATGCTAGCAATCAGTACGTATCGACCAATCCGAAATGTTGGGACGCCCCGAAACTGGAATACGAAGTGCTCGGCTACAACGTGGTCCAGTTCCTCGAACCGAGTGATCGACCGGTTGAGGTAAGGCCCCTTGATTGCTCATCCATGTAGGAGACGATGCCATGGCGCGACATCCGTTACCTGACATCTCTAACTTAGCACGACCGAGGGGGCATTTGCCTAAAGGCTGGAAGGACTTCAATCCCATAGAGACCCATTTGATAACCCCGATGTTTGGCGGTGGCGTCACCACTGGTGAGATTGACCAGGTAACGCCGATCTCAGCTAAGGCGATTCGAGGTCAACTAAGGTTCTGGTGGCGAGCCACAAGAGGGGCAACATCGTGCCACTCGGTTCAGGAATTATCCGAACGTGAGACGGAACTCTTTGGATCTGATACTATAGCAAGTTCGGTCTCGATTTTAACTGAGGTGAGAGGCCAGTACAAACTCCAGTCATGCGCTCGATATGAAAACCGTCCTAGACCCGTGTGGCAAGGGCCTTTCTCGGGCCGTGACAATCCTCTTTGTTATCTTGCCTTTCCATTCCAGGGAAGCGTAGATAGGAAAAAGCCATCTGATCCGGCCGTGATGATGACTGAACTCACCTTCGCTATTCATGTCTCATGTCACACAAGTATCGAACAAGATATCCGCGCAGCACTCTGGGCCTGGATCAACTTCGGAGGTATAGCCTCCTGCACTCGCAGGGGTTTTGGCGGATTATATGCCCCTGACTTTTCACCTAAGTCCTCAAAAGACTTGAGGCCATGGTTTCGAGAGAACATCAAGAACTACGGTCTCGATCTGTCGATTAGGCGTGATTGGCCGACGCTCACCAATGATGTTTTTTTCAAAGACACAGAAGCTCATCCATGGAATGCATGGCGAATATCCGCACAGGAATTCTTCGATTTTCGGCAAGGTGTATCTGGCAAGGGAAGCGGAGTAGGTCGAAACTCCGGCAGCCTGAGCGAAAACTCTAATCGCCCGGGCAGATCACATTGGCCTGAACCCGAAACCATACGGAATGCAACGGGTTCTCGAGCCCCAAGACATCACCCACTGTCATTTATACCAAGTAACGGCTTTCCACGAGCCGAATTTGGCTTACCAATCGTGTTTCATTTCGTGTCACCTCCACCAGGGAATCCTCAAGACACCTATTTACTTCCCGTGGTGGCTGGCGCACGCAAAGATCGTATGGGAAGTCCTTTAATTATTAAGCCCTTAGCGATGAGCGCAGAACAGGCGGTTCCTCTTATACTGAAGCTGAATTGTCCGTCTCCCGAAGGCGTTGAACTGGTCTACCGACCCAACGATACAACTGCGATCTCATCTTATGACCTAACAGACATCCGTCACCCTCGATTCACAAGTTATACCAATTCGCCGCTTCACGGCTCCCCGTCCGGCTCTGCGATAGAGGGTTTTCTTCAGTTTATTCAGTCACACAATTTTAAGAAAGTGGGGACTTGATGAACCGATACCTAATCGCCATGAGCTTTGGCCCCATTCAGGGATTTATCTCAGCAGCGCGGCGAATGCGGGATTTCTGGATGGCGTCTACGATTCTGTCCGAACTGGGCAAAGCGGTGGCACGCTGGGTCACTGAACCACCAGAAAGATCAAAAACACGATGTATTTGAGTTCTACGCCGCCTGGGTTCCGTATACAGATGGACACTATACCGTGGCGCGCCAACAAGTGATGCGGTTACTTGGCGCCCGCAAAACGCTGTGCAACTTTTCCCAATGGTATGAGGTGCCCGCACTCAAAAAATCCTCACTCGACGCCGCCCGCGAAACCGTGGTCAAAGACAGTGAACAACGCTCACCGGATCTCCGGGTCAAAAACGATGAACATCTCGATATCGTCGGCGTTGTCAAACGCGTGGAATTTGGACACAATTCGATCCGATACCCCTCGGTCTCACGCTACGCGGCTGACCCCTGGATTCGGGGTGTCAGCCGGCATGCGGAGGGCAGACAATTGATCAGTGAACTCGGTACCATCTGCGGTTGCCTTGACGAGTTAGGCGCACTGCGCATGCGCCGATCATTTAACGGCAAAGCCATTGAAAACGACATACGAAAATTTCCGTGGCTAGAGCATTTCCCCTTCGAAGGAACCCCTCTATACATCGATCGCCATCAGGAACTCATGCAGGAATGTTCGCGCCATTATGACGAATCCGATACCGCTTGGGAGCAACGCAAGATTGACATTGAGGCGTCTCTCCAAAACATCGCCCGGCAAATGCAAGATCAACAGAGTCGGTTTGGCATACCCAGTCCCTATTTTGCCATCTTGGCGGCAGATGGCGACCGCATGGGGCGCACCATTTCAGCTCTGGCGAAACGCAATGATCCTAAAGTCCATCAGGAATTCTCGCGGGCGCAGTCCCTATTTGATGACATTGTGCGCAAGCGCATCAATGGCCAAGAAAACGATTCTACTGACCCCAGTGATGGCTTACGCGGCGCGACCGTCTTTGCCGGGGCGGATGACATCCTGGCGTTTGTTCCAGTAGATCAATGTATCCGCAGTGCTCGGGTGCTCTATGATTTGTTTGATGACGCACTGCGCCAACGGCTGCCTGCCGACGTCATTCAGGAATTGACAGATGCAGATGCGTGGCCAACCTTGTCTGTGGGGATTGCCATCGGTCACTTCATGGAGCCCTTGGAAGATCTGCTTTCCTACGCTCGTGCAGCGGAAAAACGGGCCAAAAACCCGACACCTGAAGAACATCACCGAGGCCAAAGGGAACGCAATGGCCTGGCGATCGCCATTCACGCGCGTAGTGGCGCCCCCTTCATTGTGCGTGATCATTGGCTTCGCCCTCAGCACGGCTTGACTGCAGAGCATGTAGAAGAGGCATCACTTAGCCGATTCGACGACCGTCTTCACACCTGGGCCGAACTCCATGTTCAACAACTTCTTCCAACCAAAGCCGCATATGATTTACGCCGATTAAGCCTCGACTATGAACACTGGCCTTCAGGCCATGCGCTCACACAAGCGATGCAGCGAGACGCACTCCGGCTCCTGAAGCGCAAACGGGCCGAAGCGGGAGAGCTGGGGCAGGCGAACCGCGCCCAACAACACATTGGCAACCTGATTGAACAGCTCCACTCGGCGGCTGATTTGCGAGCTTTGGCGGATGAACTCCTCGTAGGCCAGTGGGCGGCTTCGGCAAGGGTTCAGGCAGCGGGCCATGACAGTGACGAAGAAGTTGCAGCAGAGGAGCTCTCTTGATGTCTGACGCGGTCCATTATCTGACCCTCATACCACGTGACCCCATCATTGCACGGGATGGCCGTCCCTTTGGCGCCGGATTACGGATGAAGTCGCTTGATTGGCCCTATCCAACGGTTGTGGCGGGATCGTTGCGCACCATGTTAGGGCATTTGCATGGCGGCTTCCAAAATGGCAATCTCAAAATCCTCCAGAATCAACTCAAGTCGACATCGGTTCACGGCCCCTTTCCGCAAGTGGACGGACAGCTCTATTTCCCTGCGCCTTTGGACATCGTCGTGCGCAAACAAAACGATGAGCTGGATGCATTTGGAATCCGTCCCTGGGATCTGAACGATCTAGCGGGGGGTTGTGATCTGCCGGATGGCTTGTCACCGGTCATGTTTCCCGCGGGTATTGAGGAAGATTTTAAACCGGAGACGGTTCCCTATTTTTGGTCCTGCCAAATGATCACGCGTTGGTTATCGAACCCCAAAGGCGAGCATTTTCTAGCTCATGGGGTCGACTCGTGGCCGAATGAGGTTCTCTATGCCCCGCAGCAGGATGAACGCATGCATGTGCAGATGGATTACGGTTCGGGTGCTGGCGTGGAAAGCATGCTGTTCAAAACCGTGGGATTGGATCTCTACCGTTTTCCGCGCGCAACTCATGGGCAGCGTGTGAGACCGTCGTCGGATAGGCTGGCACTCCGTATCACTGGATCAGCTGACTTCACCTCACCCTTGCAAGGGCTTTCACAGTTGTCGCCAATGGGCGGTGAACGGCGTCTGATTACTTGGCAGCATGACGTTCAGCCCAGCGGTTGGGAATGCCCGCAGCGGATCCATGACGCATTGCAAGCTGCAGACAAAAGCGGGAGAAAATTCGTTCGGATGATATTAGCCACGCCAGCGATCTTCTCGGGAGGATGGAAGCCAGGATGGCTGAACCAAGAACCTCATGGATTGGTCGGAACAATACCCGGAACACAGGTCGAAGTGCGGCTTATTGCCGCGTGTGTCGATCGATGGCGGCCGATCTCCGGCTGGTCGTATGAAACCCACGGTGAGAAACCCGTACAACGCTTGGTACCGGCGTGCAGCGTGTACTTCTTCCACGTTCAGGAAGGCCAATGTGCCGATCTAGCCAGCCGCTGGCCTCCGTGTGCGATGATCCCCAACATCGGCAAGATGGCTTCGGTTTGCCGCTTTGGGGCATATGGGAGCCATTGATGGAGACGCATTCGTTTCAGAATTGACAAGACAACTCACGGTAAGCGGCACGGCGTGGGCCTTGAGGCCTGCTACTTTCTAAGCGATTGATTTATAGAGGTAACATCGAGATGAGCACTTCGCAAGATCCAGTTGCAGCCGCGCGCGCAAAGATGTATTGGATTCACGCCCTCAGCCCCATCCATGTTGGCTCAGGCCGAGGCGTGGGGTTTATTGATCTGCCGATCATGCGTGAGGCCGTGACGCATTGGCCGCTCATTCCCGGCTCTGCAGTAAAAGGTGTTCTGGCCGATTGGCACGGCGCTGACACAGATGGGCGAGACCCGAAAAAACATACCGAGCAGAAGCAGAAGAAAGACGCCTTTATTCGCTCTCTGGCTTTCGGACGCGGTGGAAATGAAGTCTCGAATGCGGGCTCTTTAGTATTTACGGACAGCTTAATCGTGTGCCTGCCGGTTCGAAGTCTATATGGTACGTTCGCTTGGTGCACCTGCCCCATGGCGTTGGAACGGCTGCGCCGGGATCTGAAGGCATCGAATTTGGATCAAGCTCTACCCCAGATCGTGATACCTGACCAGCAGGAAGATAGCTTGTTACAGGTTCATCTGACTTCGCAACCTGCGTCGCAGTTGGCCCAGCAAGGCCGTGTGTACTTTGAAGATCTCGACTTCACAGCCGTCGCTTGTGATGCGGCAAACACCTGGAGCGAAAAGCTGGCCAACTGGATTTTTGGGACCGATGACGCTTGGAGAACTCGTTTTCAAGAACGCTTTGCCGTCATACACGACGATGTGTTCAACTTCCTATGCGAGCATGCCACGCAAGTCGATGCCCGTGTCCGTATCCGTGACGAAACCAAAACCGTTGCCGAGGGGCAACTGTGGTATGAAGAGGCGTTGCCCACGGAATCCATTCTGGCAGGTGTGGCCTGGTGCGGTCCGATTTTGGGCCGCGACCGGCGCAATAACCAAGAGAGTGTGGAACAGCAAATTGGCACGGCGGGACAGACCGATAGCCAATGGCAAGATGACTTATTAACCCAGTTCTGTCAAAACCAAGATGATTTACAGATTGGTGGTAAGGCCACGGTCGGGCGTAGCCGCGTCCGTCTGGTTTTCACAGACTCAGCGCTAAGCGTATCGTCCTAATGGGATGGGAAAAATCAATGTCTGCAACAGTGCCCACCACACGCCAGCAAGCCTATGCGCAACGCGCTTACGAGTGCGTCTCAAAGCGCAAAATCGCTCAACATGGCTATGACGACTATACCCGGTTTGCCAAGTCGTTTCCGGCCTTGATCCAGTCCAGCGGCCTGTGTCAAGCCGTTGCATTTGCCGAGGCCAAACAGTACACGCCATATCTTCAAGATGTCGTCCAGGTGTTACAGGATTCCAATCTTTCAACGAAGGAACAACTTCTGGAAACCGTACGCACCGCACCGGTGACACAGTATCTCTTTTGGAGCCGCAACGTATCGATCGCGTCGATGTGGCTTAAACGATATGTGGAAGCTCTAGCGGAACCTAATGAATCGCTAGGTTCATTTTAACTATCTGTCATTCAAGGCAATACGATGTCACCAACTAACCGAGAAACGGACTCACTTGCTTGCCGTCAGGACTTGTTAGACCGAAGTTCCCCTGGCAGAATAGGCGGAGGGTTAAGTAGATCAACAGGTTGGCCCAATTCAAAAGTCCATTTACAGGGGAACAATCCAACCTCCTGAAACGACATGGCTTATGGTCATACGTTTGCAGACGATGTCAAGCCCATGGTGCAGAATGGGAGCGAAAATTTTGCGATTTACAGGGGAACAAAGGTCGATTCGTTTCAGGCTTTTGAGTTTTTATTTCAACAAGTTGTCGCCGAATCACGGGAGGAACTTCGGGTTAGAGGTGGTGCGTTTTGACGAGTCCCGCGCGATCGGGCATCCAGGTTTGCTCCTGAGCCGCTATTTGAAATATCCGGTGCAAACGCATCAGTATCTGAAAGCACGTGAGGAGCTTTTTCATGCCGTGTGCGGTCCGGCCTTAACCCATGCCAAATCCTTATACAAACCGGCATTCGATCGCCGTGTCGCCTGGTTTGAACGCTATGATTCTGCCCAGGCGACTCTAGCGTCACATCTTCTCACACAATCCGTCAAACTGCCTATCGCAGGTCGGATGATGGTTGGACTCGGGAACGCATCACCGCTAGAAGTGAGCGTTCAACTCAAACATACCTATGGTGTTCCAATAATTCCCGGCTCAGCACTCAAGGGATTGGCTGCGCATTTTTGCGACCAGGTATGGAGTCAGGAAAATCAGGAATTTGCCAAATCAGTTGAAGATGAAAAAGACGGTCAGCCCATACAACACCCAGGCAAGCTTTACCAAACGCTGTTCGGCGATACGGACGCCTCAGGCTATATCACGTTTTATGATGCTTGGATCCAACCAGAGCATCTGGATCAGGAAAACTCAGGACTCTTGTGGGATGTCATGACCCCACACCATGGCGCTTACTACAGCGGGAGAACGTACCAGAACGGCCCCGATAAGGGCCAGCGCATTGCACCAACGGATTTTGATGATCCCAATCCTATTGCCTTTCTATCCGTATCCGGCACCTTCCATCTTGGCATTTCCTGTAGTTTGCCAGAACCAACGGACCCCCAACTGACAACGACTAAACAATGGCTCGCTTTGGCTCTGCAACTCCTCCAGCAAGCGCTCGCACACTGGGGTATCGGGGGCAAGACGTCCAGTGGCTATGGACGACTCCGTAAAGATAATGAGCGACCGGCAGGAGCAGGCCAAACCAACGGCGCTACATCTCTGAAAAGCGGGGATATCATTCAGGCGCAACTCTTAGCCGAGAAGACGCGCAAGGGTGGCTGGATGGCTTTACATCCGGAAACCAACGCGAAGGGACCAATCAACAATAGTGGGGACGTACCGGAACATCACCAACCCGATGACGACATCACTCTGGAAGTCGCGAGTGTGGGGTCGAAGGGACAGCTCCAATTTCGTTATCCTATTGGTTAAAAAGCTCACCGAGAAGGCCTGAAGCGGAGAGTATGGTGAACGGGCAGTGCTCTACTCCTCTTTCGAGGCTAGTTCCTTTCCTAGCCTACTATGGGCATACACCTCACAGCAATCCTAGCAAAATGAGAATCCGAAAAAAAGCCGGCACAGGTATCGTACCACTGTGTGCTTGCTACAACCACCCGGCGTCCCATCTGGCGCTATCTCAAGCGAAGTACCCGTTCTCCAAAACCATAGGAAAATCAGTGAATACACGCTATCCGATGAGGGCGGCTGATATGGAAAAATCTGCCTTTATCTAAGTTTTACAACAGCTTCTCAACGTGTGGCTGAAGGCTGCTGCGCCTCCGCAATAGGCCGCGGCGTAATAGCGCCGGCTTCTTGCCTGGCAGCAATGTCGTTGGCCGAATAGCCAAGTTCACCCAGGATGCCTTCCGTGTGCTGCCCAAGGGCCGGCGGCGCCGTGCGCACCGCGCCTGGGGTCGTGTGGAGTTTGATCGGCAAGCCGTGCGTCGATAGCGCCCCGACGTTGGCATGCTCGACCTCCTGCACCATCTGATTGTGCTGCATCTGCGGGTCGTCAATCGCCTGCGCATACGACAGCACCGGACCATGGATGACGTCCGCGGCGTCGAGCCGCCATAAGAGTTCTTCGGTATCGAATTGCCGGCAGGCGTCCTGCATGAGCGCATCCAGCTCTGCTGCGTGGGTCATGCGTAACGCATTGGTCACAAAACGCGCATCATCGGCCCATTCCGGCCGGTTGACGGCCTGACAAAAATTCCGAAACCACTTGTCACTGAAACAAGCCACCTGGATCGGCGTGCCATCACGGCTGCTATAGGTATTGTACGGGCCATAATCCGGGCTCCCATTGCCCACCCGCGGCGGGATGTCATCGATGAGAAAATACCGCCCCAGCAACGGCACCTGCAGGTGAAAAAGACTATCGAGCAGCGAAATTTCCAGGTGCTGGCCCACGCCCTGTTGTTGGCGCGCCCACAGGGCGACCATAGCGCCGTAGGCCACATACGCGGACACGGTGGCATCCGCCACAGCCGGTCCCGCCTTAATCGGACCGCCACCGGGCTCACCCGTGACATACATGAGGCCCGTCATGGCTTGCGCCACCGGGTCAATCCCTGGACGGTGACTGCACGGCCCCGATTGGCCAAAGGTACTGACCGACACATAGATGATGCGGGGATTATGCGCCCGCGTGCTGTCGTAATCGACTTTGAGTTTGTCTTTCGCAGCTTTCCGCATATTGGTGACTATGATATCCGCCCTCTGGGCCAGCTTATAATAAACCTCCAGGGCCTCGGGTTGACGCAAATCGAGTACCATGCCCCGCTTATTGCGGTTCACGCCGAATGGCCTTAAGTGAAGCTCTAACTGCATGTCGTGTCAACGGTTGACCCAACACATGAGGGGGTTTTGTCATGAGGGGAGCGGTCTGGGGTCGTCGCTTTTGGACGCGGGGTTCGACCCGGTTCGGACGAGAGAGGTGGACGAATAATTCCTCTCAGGGCCCCCCACTGTCGGGTTCACTGCACCCCCGCAGAGCATCGATAACGCTGATCCGTTCAACATCCACCGGTTGATGCTTGGCCGATTGGACAATGACCCGTCGGACCAGGTTGTAGAGCAGAAGGAAAACGGTCCGTTCTTGCCGTACTCCCACCACGGTTTTGCCGGGCCGTGCATCCATCTGCATCGCAGTTTTGAGTGGTCTCAGACGCGTTGCTGCTTCCCAGCGTTTGAAGGAGGGTTCGGCCAGATCATCTTTTGAAGAGCATGGCGCATCCACTCAGGTCGTGACCAACGTGAGCACTCGCGAGCGCAAGCCGGGCTGGATCACCTGATGCCGCAACTCTGGCAGGAAAAGCGATGCAGGGAACGCTGCCAAGGTTGGGGGATCGAGCCCAGCCGGCCAGGTCTTGGGCTGGAACCCTTCCACCCGTTGGTCCTGCTGGCCATGGGCCATGATCCACCGCGAGCGGGGTAGACCTTGGCTCTGAGGGGTCGGTCGGGTAGCGGGGATCACCAAGGGCCGAGACGGGGTGAAAGCGACCATCTGTCGGGCACCGACTCGCATGAGGGCGGGCAAACCGGCCAGTCTGAGCAAGGCCATCTGGGCATCGGACGATAGGCCCCGCTCCGTCACCAGCACCTCACCTGGTTCCATGGCCGGATGCATCGGTTGGACTGGGGACAACTCGTGGGGGTTCAAAGCAGACGCCGCTAGGGGGGGGAGCAGGCCCCTGCCCGCATGGAAAAGCGCCAGCAGCCGGGCCACGGGAAAGCCACCGCCGGGCGGTTGTTCGCCGGGCGGGCCGACCTCGTCTTGCCACACCGGGGTATCGGGCCTGGCGCCCCCGGAGGCCTCGACGAAGAAAACGCGATGGCCATGCCAGCGCCCGTCCTCCAAGGCCGTGGCCGGGCCGACTGGCCGACGCGTTCGCAGAGGTGGTCCAGCACGCCTCCAGGCAGCTGGGTAGGAGCCGGGCAGGAGGCCGAGGCACTGGAGTAGCCACCCGTTCAGTGCAGGAGATGACGGCAGGCGGCATGGCCAGGGAGAAGTTGCCCCAGAGAGGCCTGGACGGTGACGACCGGATGGAGGAGGCGGTCGCGCCACTCGGTATAGCCGACCGCCTCACACGCCGCCGGAATGGCCTCGGATGGGAGGTGGGCGGCGCAGTCGGCCTGGAGGCGTTGCAGCCGGGGGGTGATACGGGATGTCCGGAGCGCTTCTCCTGTCAGTGGGGGGAATGAAGGCCCTCATCATGAGAGGAGAGTCGGTCTCAGGCAATCGGCGTAACTGCTTCATCAAGAAAGGAGTTGGCTTGACTTAATGCCATTCCAGTAAAGCGGCGCAATTGCGCATCGACTCGGCCATTGACCGATTCCGGGGCATAGCCACGCTCGGGCTGCCATGCCCCGGCGGGCACGCCGGTGAGGATGGATACGCCCTCGTCAATATGGGTCATGGCATAGAGATGAAACCGGCCAGCGGCGATAGCCTCGATGACATCCTGCCGCAGCATCAAATCGGCGACATTTTGCGCCGGTATCATCGCCCCTTGCGTCCCGCTCAAGCCTTGCCGCCGGCAGACGTCAAAAAAGCCCTCGATCTTTTCATTCACGCCACTGACCGGTTGGATTTCACCCTTTTGGTTCACCGAGCCGGTTATGGCAATCCCTTGCGCCACCGGTAAACTGGCCAAGCTCGACAACACCGCCACCATCTCCGCAGCCGAGGCGCTATCCCCCGCAATGCCCTCGTAGGATTGCTCCACACACAGGCTGGCGCTGAGCACGAGCGGTTTGTCGTACGCATAGGCGTGCCGAAGGTAACCCGTGAGAATAAGCACACCTTTATGATGGGTGGCATCGCTCATGTCCGCCTCGCGCTCGATATTGACCACCCCAGCGTCGCCCATCGTGGTCGATGCGGTGATGCGCACAGGGCAGCCAAATCCATAGTCCGTAGCGGTTTCATACACCACGAGGCCGTTCACCTGCCCGGCGACAGCTCCATGCGTCGTGATCAACAGAATCCCTTCGTCAATCAGCTCGTGAAATTCTTCCTCAGCCATATTCACACGGGCCACGCGCTCCCGTAACGCCTGCTCGACCGCCTCACGCGTCACGAGCGCACAGCCGGCTTTCCCGGCCCAATAATGCGCTTCGCGCAGGACATCGGCAATCACCTCCAGGCGCGCGCTAAGCTTGTTTTGCCGGCCTGACAGGCGCACGCCATACTCCACGATAGCAGCCACCGCGGAACGATCACAAGGGCGGAGTTGTTCCTCGTGACCGATACGCCGCAGAAAATCGGCATATTGCGCAATCGAATCTGCATGCCGGGGAATGGTCGGCGAAAAATCCGCCTTGACCTTGAAAAGCCGGGTAAAATTCTCATCCTCTCGCGCCAGGGTGTCGTACAGGTCCTCGTCGCCGATCATCATCACCTTCACCTGACACGGCACCGGATCCGGCTTCAACCCCGTGCCTGGCATCGCGCCCGGATGATCATGCGGCTGGAACTCGCTCTGGCCATAGCGCAGGGCGCGTTTCAAAACGGGCCAAACGATCGGATCGGCCAGCGTATCGAGGGCGTTGATAATCAGATACCCGCCATTGGCACGATGCAGCGAGCCAGCCCGAATCCCGGTAAAATCACTGCGCCAGATACCCCCGTATTCCATCATCGGCTCGATGCTGCCCAACAGGTTTTTATGCGTCGGAGTGGTCTCCAAGATGATCGGGGCACCGGCGGTCTCGGCATTATCGACGACAATATTGACCTGATACTCGTGAAAGAGGTCGTCGTCATAGCCTAGAGGCGCTGGGTAGCCCGGCGGCGCCGAGTAAGCTCCGGGATGCCCCTCTTTCTCGGCTGGCGGTGGCATGTGGAAGCGCCCGCTATCCTCGATGAGCGCATCGCTCACCTCCCGGAAATAGTCGTGCACGGCACGATTCGTAAACAACGCCGCGGTCGCCCGCACCCGCTGCTCGATGCGCGGCCGCACATGGGCCCGTTCGAGGGTACGGATCTCCTCTTCCGCATCATGACGTAAGCATCGTATCTCGGCAAAGACATCCGTGCATTCCGCCAGCAGGGCCGCATGCCGGGCGCGGATGCGCCGATACGGCTCAACCCCGAACGTACCTGACCCCAGGTGGCTTTCGAGATTCGCAAGCGGCGTCAGTTGGTCATCGATGATAGGCGCCAATTCCGGCTCTGGCCCCGGGTCGGCATGGTGCCAGAGCAGACCGAAATCGGGTGCGAGCCGGTCTTCGAGCTGCCGGATGAGCCACTCCTCGCGCCGCTGTGCTTCCTGCAGACGCGCTTTGGCGCGCTGCAGGAAACCGTCGCTGGCGAGTGCCCGTGGGATATCACGCTTGAGATCCGACAACACACTCTCCATCGCCTGCTTCAAGGCCCGCCCCTGCCCCGCAGCTAACGTCAGTAAGCGCGGCTGTTCGGGATGCTGAAAACGGAAGACATAGCACAAGTCCGGCGGCGGCTCGCCACTGCTGCGATGGGCCTCCAACACCCGTTGCACCGTGGTTAAGCGCCCGGTCCCCGTCAGACCACAGACGTAAATGTTGTAGCCGGCCTGCCCCATCTCCACCCCCAAGGTCAGGGCGCGCTGTGCCCGCTCTTGCCCCAAAATGCCTTGCAACGGCGTCAATTCGTCCGTCGTCTCGAAGGGCAGGCAGTCCGGGTCACATCGCCAGCGGAGTTTCTCCAGTGGAATTTCAGGAAAGGACAGGGCCTCCGGCATGCCAACTCCTTTAAGTACCTGGGCATGTTTACCTTGAGATATGTCTCCAGCGGAAAGATATAAGTTTTACAGACAGACTGATTTCATATCGTCTGACGTATCCTTTGGATCGGGCGGATCAGGCAACACACTGGCGCCGATACGTTCCAGGCAATGATCGGCCGTCCAAGGTTGCATCAAATCGTAGGCGGCAGCACGAGGCGCAAACCGTTCGCACGCCAGCTCGCCGGCGCGGGCCACCAAATCACGTTGACGTGCCGTCAGGTGCAAGGGCATGGAAAAAAGCTTTCAGCTTTCAGCTCTCAAGATAGCTAAGAGCTAAGAGCGACGCCTCAAAAATCTCGGGTGATCGAGATCATGCGATCATGCAGCACCAATTCCGCTTGTGCCGCATGGGTTTGGCTTCGCACAGGGACTTCCCAGGCAACTTGGCGCGGGACACACACGCCTTCATCGCCTCCAAGACACAACACAAACGAGAGATGGACACGCAGTAGCGCCGCGTGACCGGCGTCGGCCACGTGCAGCGGGACGTCGAGCTGCGCTCGCATGGGACGGAACGTGCGTTGGCGATACGCCTCCGGCACGTAAGCGCCAGCGCCTTGTACGGTAATCGAGAGCATGCCCGGCGCCCGTACATTCACCTTCCACCCCGCAGGTGCATGCAGGGCGATACGTAGGGCTGTATGCGACGACGCGGGCAAGGTCTGCTCACCGAGTCGGGTGACCTCGACCCAATCATCCGGATCGACCGGCTCCGGGGGTGTCAGGCCGGAAAGCGCCAACGCTGCATCGGCAGGCTGTCTCGCCTGCACCGCGCCACAACCGAGCCAACCGAGTACGAGAAGCATGAAGCAGATTGCCGCCGATCGTAGGAAGGGACGCAAAATTACTCCTCGTGGACATGTACGATGCGCTCTGAGGACGCATGTACGCCGTAGGTCATCAGCGGCTCATTGCCTGTGGCGCGAAACCAGTGGCGTTGATGCGCCGAGAGGACGAGCGTCATGCCGGGCTCAAGTGTGACGAGGTCATCCTGGCCGTCAATCCAGGCTTCCCCGGTTCCGCTCATAATCAGCAGAATTTCCATATAAGGATGCGAGTGGGTTGGCGTGGCATAGCCTGGAGGAGACGTTTGAATGCCGATGCGAACCGGCGTGGAACCCGCATCATCGCCTACGAGCGTCTGATACGTGGCCCCTCCGGAAAAGGGCTGCGGCGAGACATCTTGGTGATACACAATAGCCATCGTCACTCCTCCACGGTTGGCGCGCTATGCAACGGACAATGGGCAAGTGGTCGCATTGTACCAAAGGCGTATGGAGCAGAGCAACTCCAAGACGCTAGCGCACCTGGCATCACCCTTTGGTCGCCTGGTATAATCCGGTCATTCAGTCTATGCATATCTGCCAAAAGACTCTGGAGTGAAGGAGATGTTCCCATCGCCACCACGCACCCATCCGGCACCGTCACCCTCGGCTTGCTGCAGATGAAAGCCAGCCCGGATTCCGCGGTCAATCTGCAACGCACCATCACGCGTATCCGCGAGGCCGCCGCCCAGGGAGCCCAGATCATCTGTCTGCAGGAACTCTTTGCCTCGCGCTACTTTTGTCAAAGTGAAGACATGGCCCATTTCCAGTTGGCCGAGCCCATTCCCGGCCCTACCACCTCAACGTTGGGCCAGCTCGCGGCGGCATTGCAGATCGTGCTCATTGTGCCCCTGTTCGAGCAACGCACGGCAGGGCTGTATCATAACAGCGCTGTGGTCTTCGATGCCGATGGCGCGCAGCTCGGGACGTATCGCAAGATGCACATCCCCGATGACCCCGGCTATTACGAAAAATTTTATTTCACGCCCGGAGACCTGGGCTTTCGGCGTTTCCAGACGCGCTATGGCGCCATCGGCGTCCTGATTTGCTGGGATCAATGGTTTCCTGAAGCCGCCCGTCTGACAGCACTCTGCGGCGCGCAGATGCTCTTTTATCCGACGGCCATCGGCTGGCATGATGACGAGCCACCCGACGTGGCGCGGGCGCAACATGACGCGTGGGAAATGGTGCAACGGAGCCACGCCATTACCAACGGCGTGTATGTTGCCGCCGTCAATCGGGTGGGGCGTGAAGGCGACGTCACGTTCTGGGGCGCGTCATTCGTTGCCGAACCCTCCGGCCAATTGGTCGCCCGGGCGCCTCACGACGAGGAAACGACGCTGCTCGCCACCTGCGACCTGCATGCCATTGCGACGATGCGCCAGAACTGGCCGTTTTTACGCGACCGGCGCATCGATGTCTACGACGCGCTCACCGCCAGGTTTCTCGACCATGTCTCCTAAGACCCCAGCCGCGCTTGGCTATCGCATGCCGGCGGAATGGGAACGGCACGCGGCGACCTGGCTCGCCTGGCCGCACAACCGCGAGACCTGGCCCGAGCACCTGTCACAAGTGCAGGCGATTTATGTCCAGCTCATGGCCGCGCTGCAAGAGCAGGAAAAGGTGCATTTGCTTGTGAACGATGCGGCGACGGCCAACCAGGTGCAGCAGATACTGGCAGCCCACAACGTCCCGCAACAGAACCTGACGATGCATCAATACCCCACGGTCGATGCCTGGCTACGCGACAGCGGTCCGATCTTCGTGCGCGCCGACGCCAGCACGGATCAGCCCCTGGCGTTGGTCGATTGGCGTTTCACGGCCTGGGGCGGCAAATACCCGGAAATGCTAGCGGATGATGCCCTGCCGCAGCACCTCGCGTCGCTGCTGCAGTTGCCGCGCTACCAACCGGGCATCGCGCTCGAAGGCGGCACCATCGACGTCAACGGCCGTGGTAGCGGCCTCACGACGGAACAGTGCCTGTTGCATCCCAACCGCAATCCGCACCTGTCACGCGCGGATATCGAGCGCTATCTGTACGATTATCTCGGTGTGCGTCATACGATCTGGCTCGGCCAGGGCATTGCGGGGGACGACACGGATGGGCATGTCGATGACATCGCCCGCTTCGTTGACCCGAGCACGGTGGTCTGTGCGCTGACGGACGATCCGCGCGACGAGAATTATGCGGTGCTCCAGGACAACTACCGGCGGTTGCAAGCCGCGACAGACCAAGATGGGCGCCCCTTACGGATCATCCCTGTGCCCATGCCCGGGCCTGTTGGTTCGGCGGCCGAGCCGTTGCCGGCCAGTTATGCGAATTTTTACATTGGCAACGGCGTCGTCCTGGTGCCCACCTACGACCATCCGCACGACCAGATGGCCTTGCGAGCGCTACAAGACGTCTTTCCTGCCCGCCGTGTCATCGGCATTGCTTGTGAGCCTCTGGTATGGGGGTTGGGCGCGATCCACTGTATGACGCAGCAACAGCCGACTTCTTTCTACAACAGCTTTGACAGGGAATCTGTCTGATTCCTGCCGAGAAATTTTTCCTTATGGACGGAAAAAATCGGTCTCGCCGTCTCAGGTATCACAGATTACTTCCGCGGGAAAATCAGTACGCCAGAGATGGTGTCAGCCACCGCAATGTGTGCCGCCCCAGCGGCCACACCGGTCGGCATGCTACCGGCTGGCAGGTCGATGCGGTCGACGACTTGAGGGGTCCAGATATCGCTCACATCGACAATGGCCAGGGTGGGTGTCGGGCTGCTTCCCACGACATACAACGCGTCATCTCGCGCATCCACATTCACGGCACTCAAGCTCAGCGGCAACATTTGCAGCAGCTGGGTGGTAGCGGGCGTGGTGATATCCAGAATAGCGACCCCACTGCCATGCGCCACAAATAGCGTGTCGCCCCACACCGCACTTTCAATTGGAAAATTAGCAGGTCCCTGTACACCGGGCGTAAAACCCGCGCCCGGTATGCCGATTTGGGTTAATAGCACCGGGGCTTGGGGCGGTGTATTCAACGCTATGACACTGATGCCAAATGGCTGTCCATCCACCGTGCCGGAAAAATCGGTGGAGACATAAGCAAACCCACCATCCGGATCGAGCAAGATATCCGGCTGCCCGATGCCGAGATCGATGTTCGCCACATCAGTGCCAAGATTGCCGTCGGTGTCGTAGGCCAAAACACTCACCTGACCGGTTCCCCCCGAGACGGACACCATTCCCGCCGCCGCCGATACCCCGGCAAAGGGTCCAACGTCCACTTCCACCGGACTCGACAGCAAGGACGGATGCAACGGGTCGACAAGGGACAAGACCGACAAGACGCCCGGCGACAACCCGTCTAGCACAAACAAAAATCCGTCGGCAAATGCCACGTCATCCACACTCCTGCTGCCGGCAGGGGACGCGATCTGATTCACCAACGTTGTCGTTTCCAAATCGTACACCAGCAACCCCGCCATTCCCCCCGTGGCATAGGCGAGGTCACCCACGACCACCACATTGTTGCTTCCGATACCAGATTGGCTTGCTGCCCAAGTCGGCGTCATCACGACCCAAAGAACCACGCCCACGACACCCGACAAAAAACGTTCTTGAGTTCGCACAGAACGCTCCTTATGAGGTAAAAACTTCCCGGGATCGTTTCACGTCAGCCTAGCATACGTGCTGCACTTGGCTGCATGTCAGCCCCTTCTCTTTATCAGTTAAACAGATGCGTACTCTCCGTTTCGATCACAGGTCCACGAAGTTCATCAGCGGTCATGAGAACCTTGAAGCGGACATCGTCCTCCTCATCAGCCTTCACCCTAACGTAATATGTCACGCGCCCGTGTTTTCGTAATCTTTCGAGTGTCCGGAAAGTGATCCAGCGCCGCGACGCGAGTTGACTCAGCTCCAGAGGCATCATGGCTTGCAATATAGCTTTCAGCCTTTTCGGAGACAACGGCTCTAGAGGAAGATGATATCGAAACAACGCCTTTTTGATCACGTCTTGCAATAGACCTTGCAATTTACCCTGAGATATTATTCTTAGAGACATCATCTTCTCAAGGATGAACGAGCCAAGTGAGGGTTCCCGGGTGAGGACTGATGAGGGGTGGACGAAGCGGCTCCATCGTGG
>CBCXVS010000023.1:0-40005 GCA_965178525.1 uncultured bacterium
TGAGAGGAGAGTCGGTCTCAGGCAATCGGCGTAACTGCTTCATCAAGAAAGGAGTTGGCTTGACTTAATGCCATTCCCGGCCGCCCCAACAAAATGCGGTCCAAAACAGGGCCGGCACCGCCTCTGGGGGGAGCTGCTGCAGATGGGCCGTGAGCGTGGCGAGAGGCAAGGATGGCGCCTGGCGCCAAGCGGCATGATAGCGGTGCAGCAAGCGCAAGCCATACTGCTGTCCCCGGCGGTACAACTGCTGCGCCCGCTGTTGATGGCGGGCAACGTGCGATGGGGCCGCCGCGCGTGCTTCGGCGAGCTGGCCTTCGACGACGGCATACGCATAGGTGGCGAAACCTTGCGCTGCCTGCAACAGGAGCGTGGGATGGCGTGGCTCGGTTTGCAGTAATGCCTCGATGAATTTCACATTGGCCGCGAGGGCCTGTGTGGCGAGTTCTACGTCCGTTTCTTCCCGCGTATAGGCCGGCAGGCCATCTGCCATCATGGCGCTGATCGTGCGCACGGCAGAGCGCGTCGCCAACCCGCGGCAACCGGAACCGGCCAGACCGCAGAAGAGCACGAACAGGAAGACGTGCACGATACGCATGCAAACGGTCCTATAGATGGCCATAAGTACCTGGACCTAATGACTTTTATATATACATTTTTCCAGAGGAAAAAGATAAATTTAACGTTGCTTCGGTACTGATGGCGTCGGAGCAGACGAAACAGGCGACACGCGGCGCTGCACCTGATCCATCACCAGCAGCGCGGCATAAAGGGTGGCGTTCACCGGCGTTGGCACGTGCAGGCGTTGGCCATGGCGCACCACAGCGCCGTTGATGGCGTCCACCTCGATGGGGCGGCCATGTTGCAAATCAACCGCCATGGATGACTCGCCGGGGTCTTCTTGGGCGTCTAGATATGCAAGCGTGTGTGCGACGAGATCCGGATCGATGACCACACCCGCCGCCTGCCCCACCGTGGCCGTTTCTTGCATCACCGAGCGGTACACGTCACGCGTGGGAGGATGGGACAGGAGCTGCGCCGGCAAGAGTCCGGTGAGGGCGGCAAGGCCGCTGAACGCTGAGATAAAAACCAGTTTTTCCCACAGGGGTTTGCGAATATCCGACGCGACCACAGTAGGGATATTCACGCCTTCCAGGAGCGTCCGCATCGGCGCCACCTGAGCCGCGTTTTGGCCATCCAGGCTACCGAACTCAATCGCGCGGTCCGACGTTTGTTGCGCGATCACACTTGGCTCGACCAGGGTCGAACCGATTCGGGTGACACCGGCCAGCACCGTTCCACGGCCAAACGCCTCCTGCAGTTGCATGGGCGTATCGACCCCATTCTGTAAGGTCAGCAGCACCGTGTGTGACGCCACCACCGGTTGTAGAAGCGCCGCCGCCTCTGCCACAGCGTAGGTTTTGACACAGAACAGCACCACATCGGCCGGCGGGAGCCCCTGCGGCGTCTCACAGGTCTGCACCGGCATGGCAAAATCTCCGTGCACACTCCGGACGGTGAGTCCACGCACTTGCAAAGCCTGCAAGTTGGCGCCACGCGCAATGAAGGTCACATCGGCGCCACTCTGTGCCAGCAACCCGCCAAAGTAGCCGCCGAGGCCGCCAGTACCCATCACCATAATCCGCACGAATTATGCCTCCTGTGCCGAACGTCTATACAGAGATCATTTCCGCTCATACGGGTTGAGTATACGGAGGCAGGCAGAGAGACGCAACGCCGACCTATTCGACACGATATGCCGGCTTGACGAAGGACGGCGCCATTGCCAGTCATCACAACAGCGCGGCCGCGAACGTGGTCCTTATTTTAGCCGCGGATCAAGGGCATCACGCATGCCATCGCCGAAGAGATTGAAACCCAGCACGGTGACAAAAATGGCAGCACCTGGGCAGATAGCGAGCCAGGCATTCTGCTGAATCCAGGCCACATTGGCTTTCAGATCCCAGCCCCAACTGGGCGTCGGCGGCTGTATGCCCACGCCCAGGAAACTCAGCGCGGCCTCCACGATGATCGCCGTGGCAATACTCAGGGTGCCCGTCACAATGATAGGCGCGAGACAGTTCGGCAGAATATGCCGGATGAGCACCAGCGGATCTCGCTGTCCCAAAGCGCGGCAGGCTTCGATGTATTCCTTCTCCTTGATCGAAAGGACGCTGCCCCGCACCAGACGGGCATAGATGGGGATGCGGACCACGGCAATCGCCCCTGTCACTTTGATAATGCCCCAGAAACCCGCGGTGGGCGTAAACATGATCATGATGATGATCGCCAGCAGAATGACTGGAAAAGACAAGATGACATCCATGCTGCGCATCACCACGGTGTCGATCTTGCCCCCATAGAAACCGGAGACTACGCCGAGCGGAATGCCAATGAAAATGGCGAGCAACACCGATGAGAGCCCAATGGCCAACGACACCCGGCTGCCATGAATGATGCGGCTAAACATATCGCGGCCGAACTGGTCCGTTCCCAGCAGATGCCGGCCGCTAGGCGTGTGAAACGTCTCTTCCGGGTAGTTGGCCGTGGGATGGAACGGGGCGATGACATCGGCAAAAATGGCCACGAGAATCAGGAGGAGCACAATAGCCAGACCCAAGACGGCGGTGTGACTGCGTTTAAAACGGCGTACGGTCTGGGCATAAAGCGATTCCGAGCGCACGCGCGGCGCAGCAGGCGGGGCTAATTCTCCAGCCACGGCCATGGTGCTGAATAGAGACCTCTTCATGAGCGTTGTTCTCCTCCTCTGGACTCTGTCAACTATAGCGGATGCGCGGATCGAGGAACGAGTAGGTCAGATCAATGAGAAAATTGCCCACCACAAAGCTGAGGGCAACGAGCAGGATAAAACCCTGCACTTGCTGATAGTCGCGGGCAATGATGGCGTTGATGCCATAGGTCCCCAGCCCCGGAATCGCAAACAAGGTTTCGATGACGATCGCGCCGCCAATCAAAAAGCTCACTTGCAAGCCCATGATCGTCACCGTCGGAATGAGCGCGTTTTTTAACGCATGTTTGATAATGACAAACCACTCCGCCAAGCCCTTGGCACGTGCGGTCGTGACATACTCCATACGGATAATTTCCAACATACTGGCCCGTAACAGCCGCGTGAGAATCGCGGCGCGTCCCACCCCAAGCGCAATCGCAGGCAACATGGCATGCTTGAGGTTGCCCCAGACACCGACCTCACACACCAGTGAGGGACAGGTACCGGGCAGATAGACCCAGCCCGAACTCGGCATGACCCCGTTCATGCCAATGGAAAAGACGAGCAAGAGCAACACCCCGAGAAAGAAATCCGGAATGGAAATGCCCATGAGCGCCGTGGACATCGCGGCATAATCCCCCCAGGTGTTTTGCCGCACCGCCGCAATAATTCCCGCCGGGACCGCGATCAACAACGCCACGATCATGGCCAGGACAATCAACTCGACCGTGATGGGCAAACGAATCAGGACATCTTGCAGAACCTCACGTCCACTCAGGATCGACTCGCCCCAATCGCCACGGACCAGCTTCCAAAGCCACACGAAATATTGCATCACCATCGGTTCGTTCAGACCGTATTCCTCCCGTAACGCTTCGGCATCCTCTTCGTCATAAGCATCACCCAGGAGGGTGATGATCGGATCCCCAGGGATCGCCTGCATCATGGCAAAGACCACGAGGGTGATGACCAAAAGGGTCGGAATCATCTGCAAGAGTCGCTTGATGATATATTCTCGCATCGAGAGCCCTCAACGGCTGAGGGCCACCACGGACGTGGCGGCCCTTTTTAACGTGATCACATGTAACGATTGATCCAGCCACACGTTTTCGTCATGCCCTTCGAATTCTTTAATAAATCTTTAATAAAGGTGTAGCCTTTCACCCAGAATCGCGCAACCTGACCCCTGGGCGTGGTCGCGTTCCCGGTCATGATTTGCCCTCCGGGATTCCGTGCCTTGACGGTGCGCAATTCTACAGAATACCCCTAACAAGGCAAGGGAAAAGTGCCATCACCTGCGCACTAGCGTGCCCATTCGAACTGAACAATCACCCTCCATCCCGTACCTGTACGGCATCTGACGCCAGCAACGAAACACGCTGAGTACCATACCAAGCTGCCATAAAATGGATAACGAAGTATAATGGTCCGCGCTACCTCTGCCACGGCAGCGTCACACCTCTGCTCGGCAGCAGGAAACACATCACGTATGTGGTCTTTGTGCAGGCGCTGCACAACGTGGTCCAGACCCTGCACGACCGCCTGCGGGATTTTCCACGACAAGACCAGCGGTTGTGGGAACAGATTCTCCGGCAAGGCGTGACTGCCGGGGAACTTCGCGCCGATCTCGACACCGTGACGACAGCCCTGATGATCCTGGGGATGTGTAACTGGATATAGAGTTGGTACCGGAAAGGTGGCCGGCTCGATACCGACACACTGGCGCGACAGTACGCCAGTGCCATCCTGGACGGTATCGCCAGAAGTGGTTCGTGGTTGGTTAGGAGTTGCCGGCCATCAACTCGCCACTCCCTACTCAGCGACGAAAACTGGCGTCAGACTTGTGACATGAACATCTAGCCATCATAGGTGCGAAAGATGAGCGAGGCGTTGGTTCCACCAAAGCCAAAGGCATTCGACATCGCGGTACGCACGGGACGCTCACGGGCTTTGTTGGGTACGTAATCGAGGTTACACTGGGGATCGGGCGCTTCGTAATTGATCGTGGGCGGCAAAACCCCATGGCACAATGTCAACACGGTAAAGATCGATTCCACGGCGCCAGCCGCGCCGAGCAAATGACCCGTCATCGATTTGGTCGCGCTGATGGGAATGGTATGGGCATTGGCTTTGAAGACGTTCTGGATCGCTTGGCTTTCGGCTGCATCCCCGGCTGGCGTCGACGTGGCGTGTGCGTTGATATAATCCATGGCATCCACCGAGATGCCGGCATCCTGCAGGGCACTGTGCATGCACCGCGCCGCGCCCGCCCCGTCCGGACAGGGGGCGGTGATATGGTGCGCATCGCCAGCGCTGCCGTAGCCGATGACTTCAGCGTAAATGTGGGCGCCCCGGCGGCGGGCATGCTGCAATTCTTCCAGAATGAGCACCCCAGCGCCCTCGGCCATCACAAAGCCATCGCGCTTGTAATCAAAGGGCCGGCTGGCGGCTTGGGGGTTGTCATTACACGTGGACAGCGCCCGCATGTTCCCAAAAGCGCTGACCGCGAGTGGCGTAATGACGGCTTCTGTACCTCCGGCAATGATGGCATCGGCGGCGTCACGCCGAATGAGATGGAGTGCTTCCCCAATGGAGTGCGCCCCGGCAGCACACGCCGTAGAACTGCTGTTATTCGGTCCGGCGGCCCCAAAACGAATCGAGACCTGCCCGGAGGCCAGATTGCTCAGCACAATGGCGGGAAAAAGGGGTGACACCCGCTGTGGCCCTTTGCTGAGGAGCGTACGATGCACATCCTCGAAAGAGGCCAAGCCGCCGAATGCCGATCCAATGTACACCCCCACGCGATGGGCGTTCGCACTGGTCACAGCCAATGCAGCATCGTCAACGGCATCTTGGGC
Source organism: uncultured bacterium (assembly GCA_965178525.1). Lineage (GTDB taxonomy): Bacteria > Tectomicrobia > Entotheonellia > Entotheonellales > Entotheonellaceae > CBCXVS01. Next base: position 5,587 of record CBCXVS010000023.1, read on the forward strand.
AGCCGCGAGGGCAAACTGCACAAAGCGATCCGTACGGCGAAGCTCACGTCTGTCGAGGTAATTCTCAGGGACAAAGTCTCGGACTTCACCGGCAATCTGCGCGTCGAAGTCCGTGGTGTCAAACCGGCTAATCGTGTCAATGCCGGAGACCCCGCAACAGAGCCGTTCCCAGATGGTGCCAATACGTATGCCGAGAGGCGTCACCGCCCCAAGTCCCGTAATGACAATGCGTCGCTCCATATTTCCCTCCCCCTCAGATATCCTACATCATGGCTGTGTGGGTGTTGTCAGGGTGTGCAAATCGATGGCTATTGCTGACCGCGCCTCCGCGCGCAAGAGTATAACATGAGAGCGGGATCCTGTGCAGAACGTCGCGGTGGGTAGGCCGGAAATCCCTCGCCCATCGAGGGATTTTTGAGGGTGAGTTTTTCTCAACCCCTTGTCATGGCAAATCGGCCAAGGGCGCCACATGATTGACCAGACCTCGCCGATGCGCTTCCGTGGCGGCAATCCAATCGGCCGTCAGGGTGGTGGGTGGCGCAGGGGGAAAAATGCGTTTACAATGCCTCTCCACCGACGGGGATAGGGCCGGTTCCACCGGTCGAGATCGACCACCTCGCTCAGCGGCCCACGGGGCCGAAAGCATGTGTCATAGAAACTCACTGTGCGGGCACTGAGGGAGCACACCAACAGCATGGCACTCGTGGCGTGTCGGGAATGTCAGCAGGAGGTCAGCGATGTGGCCCGGGCTTGTCCCCAATGTGGCGTACCGTTTCCCGGGCGCCCTGATTGGCAGGGAACGGGTTACGACTGGAAGTCGCGCCGCACGGTCTGGGGCTATCCGCTCGTCCACGTTGCTTTCGGCCGCGATGCCCGTGGCAAGTTGCGGGTCGCCAAGGGCGTGATCGCCATCGGTCAATTCGGCATTGGGCTCATTACGATCGCGCAATTCGGCATCGGATTTCTCTTCGGGTTCGGGCAATTTTTTCTGGCCGTGACGGCCATCGCCCAGGTGGCCGTGACGCCTGTCATCGGTATTGGCCAGTTTGCCACCGGCTACATCGCCATGGGGCAGATCGCTATGGGCTATTATGCCCTGGGCCAATTTGCCTATGGGATGTATGCCTGGAGCATCAATCGGCGCGATGTGGAAGCTTTGGCCTTTTTTGCCCGCTTCTTGCCTTTTTTTCGTTCACCTCAATCATCCACGGAGGGTTCCATGGAGCGGTTTTTGACCCTCCTCACGGCGAAATAGACGAGGCGGATCAGGAAGCAGACGGCGTATCGGCCTCGCGCCGAGAGGTATCGAGCGCCAGCAGGCCCGGTCCGTACAAGCTCAACGCCAGCGTACCGGCCAGAATCAACAAATCGCGCTCTAAGCCCGCTTGCATGCCCTTGGGAAACTGCACGGTCACAAGGGCGCCCAGGATGATCACTGCCAGCAGCAGGTTGGCATAGGTATGCCAGAAGCCCAGAATGAGGCCGATCGAGGCGATCACTTCGGCCCAGCCTGTGATGGGCCCCAGGATCCCGGAAAGGCCGAAACCAATGAATTTCTCCATGGCCCAGGCGGGATAGAACGCCTTGGGCGCCCCGTGCCAGAGAAAGATAAATGCCAGCAAGAGCCGTATGCCAAGGAGAATATAGCCTTGGAGATGCGTGTTGTGATGGTTCATGCTGTCCCCTTTCGTGATGATGCTATAACGAGCGATAGACGATGATCTCGCCATGTCTTCGGTGCCCTTTTTAAGTACCGAAATCAAACTAAATTTTTATCTTTCCCCTGGAGAAATGTATAAAGGTCATCCGGTCCAGGTACTTAAAGTATTCGACGTTTGTCTCGAGATTTTATTCTCCGTCCGCAAAAAAAATTCACTGCAGTCCGGGAGCCACCCGGAACTTGCACTGAGCCTGTGCAGGGCCTAATCTTTCCAGATACAGCGTTGCGAACGTGCCAGTCTCTGGGTCAGGGGAGCGGAGGGAGGTGATGGATGATGCAAACACCGAATCGACAGATTGCCAACATGGCGGGTGAACTGGCTGCCCCACGGCAAAACGGCGAACTCGTCTTCGACACGCCATGGGAAGCGCGGGCTTTTGGCATGGCCGTGGTTCTCCATGACAACGGTCTCTACAAATGGCGCGAGTTTAGCCAGGGACTGGCGGCGGAGATCGCTGCGGCGGAACAGCACCGCATCGACTCGAGTTATTATGAACGCTGGCTGGCCTCACTGGAGAAACTCGTCGTGGCAGCGGGGCTGATGACGCCAGACGAGTTGCATGCACGGATGGCGGCATACGCCTCTGGCGCACAGGCTGAGCACGATGAGAACGTCTGATCCAGAGGTCCATTCATACATGCTGCGAATGGTCCAAGCCATACAACTGGCAAGGTTCCGTTGCAGAGAACGGGGGACTGTGTTATGTCTTTCTTAAGCCAACTTCGATAGATCATTTCCCCTCGGCAAAGGATAGGATAATATGGCCTTTAGGGACAAACGCGTTGCCAATTCGTGGTTGGCGGATGAGCTGTGGAAGCTCGGCGCGATCCGATTCGGCGACTTTACCTTTGGAAAATCGACCGTCAATTCGCCTGTTTATGTCAATCTCCGCTTACTCATTAGTAATCCTCAGGCGCTACAACGCATTGCAGAAGTGATGCTGGATGAAGTGCTCACGCTGCAACGTATGCGTCACCCACAGCTTGCTCAGTACGATTTGCTGGCGGGCGTGCCCTTTGGCGGCCTGCATCTGGCCACGGCATTTTCCCTCAACTCCGGCACGCCGATGATCTATCTGCACCCGCCGAAGGCAGGGAACCGGACCGTGGTCGAGGGGAATTACACCGCCGGACAAACCATGTTGGTGATCGATGACCTGATTACAGGCGGCCGCAGTGTGATGCATACCGCGCAGCGCTTGGACGAAGATAGTTTAATCGTCGAAGATGCCGTGGTCCTCGTCGATCGCCAGCAAGGAGCCTATGAACGTCTCAAACAGCGCGGCATTAATCTGGTCTCGATTCTGACCCTGGAATCTATCCTGCATTATCTGGGATCGAGTCACAAAATTTCTGAGGAATGGTACCACAAGAGCCTGGAATATTTAGGAAAGCACTGCTCCGGCGCCTAACCCGGCGGGCGTGACGCCGGAGCTATTCGGCTGGGACGGAGGACGGAGAGGGGGCGGTCAGCTCGCCATTACAGAGGCGATGTAAATCGAGCTGAGCATTGTCACACAACACAAAACCTTGGGGTTGCAAGGTATCGAGTGACTGTCCCTGCCGGTCCAGCGCGCGGCCTCCAGCGCACTGGACCAGAAACGCTGCGGCCGCAATGTCCCAGCTTTTGACCCGATTCCGCATGCGGCCGTACACATAGCCATCCGCTGCCCCCTTCGCCACCTGACACATGTTGAGGGCGATCGAACCGCCAAACCGGTACATCTGTTTGATACCCCGGTCCCACTCCAAGGCGTTCAGATGGTGTCGCAACGCGTCCCGAGGCGAATAATCGAGAATCAACCGCGCCTGGGTCAGGTCGTCCACCGCTGTCACCTGCACCGGATGTCCGTTGACCAGGGTCTGCTCGCCCTGCACGGCGGTGTATAATTCATCGTGGAACGGATGGTATACCACCCCGAGAAGTGTCCGTGTTTCATGCGTCAGGGCAATGGTAACGCCGGAAAAATGCTGCCCGCGAATGTAGGACTCCGTGCCATCGAGCGGATCAACAATCCAGGTGTAAGGCGAGGCTGCCCGCTGCGTGCCGGACTCTTCGCTGACCATCGCATGGTCCGGAAACGCGCGCCGTATCACGGCGCCAATCGCCTCATCCGACAGCCGATCCACATTGGTCACGACTTCTTGGCGATCTTTGTGCGCAATTTCCAGAGGCTCATAGCGATAGGTACGCAAGATATGGCCGCCAGCCAACACCGCTTCCTCCGCCACTTCCCGACATTCTTTGAGTAAGCTCTGCATACGTTGCATCCCAACCCCAACCCCGTTGCCACCATGGTCTATGTGTCGCAAGTATACTGCATGGTCTCGTTTCGGTGCACGGTCGGCATCAGACGTTCAGCGCTGACACCCCGGACAGTAATAACTGCTACGGCCAGCCTGTACGATGCGCCGAATACGGCGGCGATCGCGCTGGCAGGGTTCCCCTTCGCGTCCATAGACGAGGAGTTGATTCTGAAATTCCCCTTGCCGCCCTTCACTATCGACGTAATCCGACAGGGTCGTGCCGCGATTGTCAATCGCGCTCCGCAACACCTGCTGTACCGCTGTGCAGATGCGATCCCAATGCATCCGCCGCAGACGTCCCGCCTCCCGCGTCGGCCGCACTCGGGCGAGATACAGGCATTCGCTGGCGTAGATGTTGCCAACGCCAACGACGACGTGGGCGTCCATGAGAAAATTTTTTACGGGCCGGTGCAGACCACGGGCGCGGTCGTGCAGATACGCACCGGAAAAGCCGGACGACAAGGGCTCGGGACCTAAGTCGCGCAGCCGCGGATGCTTGGGCAGTTCGTCTACCGTGGTCAAAAAGCACATGCCAAAGCGGCGGGTATCATGAAAGCGGAGTTCTAACGCCGGCCCGAGGTGAAAAATCAGGTGATCGTGCGGCGCATCTTCGGCGGCTGGCGGCCCGGCCCACAAGCGGCCGGTCATGCCGAGATGGATCACCAACACGCGGTTCGGATGCAAGTGGATCAGGAGGTATTTGGCGCGCCGCTCTACGCCCGTTATCGTACAGTCCACCGCGTCTTCCTGCAGGGCTGCGGCATCCACGACATCGCGTAAACGCGCTTGACGCACCCGGACGCCGGTAATGGCCTGGCCGACAAGCCGGGGTTCCAATCCACGCCGAACGGTTTCCACCTCGGGTAACTCGGGCATAAGGCTTCCCCTCTTCCCCCTGTACCGCCATCGGTCACTGCGCTTGTTTTCCACCATACTACATTGCCGCATATATGCAAGTGCGCTTGTGCCCGCGCCGGCGTCCGGCTCCTTCCCACATCACATGGGGTGGCTTTCTCTGGCCGTTGGATGCGGGACCAAAACCGGGACGGCCCAAGCGCCTGCTGCTTTTACTCCGGATTCTCCCCTGACCCGTGTGCATGCGGTCCGTGCCTTAAGAGGCCCACAAGATGCCGTGAGCAAGGTCGCTGGACCGGCAGAACAAGGGAAGGGGCTGATCTTCTCGTTGCAGCAAGGCACAAAATACGCCACACTCGTGTGCCATCGCCTGGAAAGTTGCGAGGAGGATATATGCGACGTCGACGAGGGTTCTTGGAGATCGTGTTCGCGCTCTGCTTGTTATGCGGTTTCGCCATCCTCAGCACTGCGCAAGCGCCGGCAGAGCGTCATCTGCGTCACGTCACCCGCCTGACGTTCGACGGTGACAATGGCGAAGCCTACTTCAGTTGGGATGACACGCATCTGATCTGGCAGTCCAACCGTGGTGGGTACGCCTGCGATAAAATCTGGATGATGCGAACCGACGGTTCTGGAAAACGCCTGATTAGCCCCAACCGTGGCGCCCATACGTGCTCGTTTTTCTTTCCGGGTAACACGACCGTCGTCTTTGCCTCCACCAGTCACCTGCCAGGGGCGTGTCCGCCTAAACCGGATGGCCGGCTCACGGAGAAATACCGCTATACCTGGCCGCTGTATCCCTATGATATTTTTGTGGCTGGCGCCGACGGTTCAAACCTCCGCCGCCTGACCACCAATCCGAAATACGATGCCGAACCGATCATTGCACCGGACGGCTCGCGCGTCGTGTTTGGCTCACAGCGCCACGGGGATTTCGATATCTACAGCATGCGGGCGGACGGTTCCGATCTACGCCGCCTCACGACCCGTGTCGGATACGACGGCGGACCGTGGTTCTCGCCCGACGGCACACAAATCATTTGGCGCGCCTGGTATCCCGCAACCGCAGAGGATAAAGCCATGTGGCGCGAGTGGATGACACACGATTATATCGCCGCTGTGCCACTGGACCTGTGGGTGATGGAAGCCGATGGCGCCAACAAACGCCGCCTCACACACAACGGCGCCACCAATTGGGCGCCCTCGTGGCACCCGGATGGCCGACGCATTATCTTTGCCAGTAATATGGACGATTGGCGGGAAAAATGGCAGACATACGGACACAATTTCGAACTCTATCTCATCAACCGCGATGGGACGAATCTCACCCGTCTGACATTCAATACCGTTTTCGACAGCTTCCCGATGTTTTCCCACAGTGGCACGAAACTGGTCTTTGCCTCCAACCGCGACCCGCAAAAACCCCGTGCCACCGATATTTACTTGGCCGAGTGGGTCGAGTAAGCGCTGCGTCCGATCATTCCCGTATCCCTGGGACCGACCAGGCCAGCTCCAGTAATGCGCGGCTCTGTGGACCTGCCCTGCTCACACGTGCCGGGGTATCCGCCGCCTCCGCGATGACGAAGTAAAAGCGGCCGGGTTGGGTCACAATTACCCACATGGTCACCATTCTGAGCAGGTATTCACGCGTCTCAGCCGGCAAATGATGCCGCCGATAGAGCGCCCAGAGATCGCGAGTTTGGGCTCGGCGCATGGCTCGGGCGAGATTGTTCTCCCCAAAGTTGTACGCGGCGAGAACATGTAAGGGCCTCTGCGCACCAAACCGCTGCCGCAGGGTGTGTAAATAGCGCGCCGCCGCTTGCGTCGCGTGTTTGGGATCGAGGCGCTCGTCGACCGATGCAGACACCTCTAAGCCGAACGTGCGCGCCGTCGTATCGATAAATTGCCACAAGCCACGGGCCCCACTAATAGGGTGACTGACATCGGGACGAAAAGCGCTCTCAACTAAGGGAAGATAAGCGTAATAGGTAGGGAGTCCGTGCTGCCGGAAGAGATGTTTGATCATCGGCAGATGCACATCAGCCCGGAGCAACGTCGCCTGCACGTCTTTGCGGGAGCGCCTCGTGTATTCATGGACCCGCTGACTAACCCGCTGCCGGAAAAACGCTGGCATCTGCCGAGGATCGAGATCATAACGGGGCAGTATCCGCTCCAGCAGCACATTGATTTCGGCCCGAGATGGCAGCGGACGCCGGACCATCCGGGGTTTCGTCGTCCGGCGGAGCAGCTGCAACAAGTCATGGCGCCACGCTGGAGACGATGGCAATATCGGAGAAACCGCTGGTGGCAAAACCAGTGGAGGGCTCACATCCTGCCGAGCCAAAACGCGTTGCGCAAGGGACGCAGAGATAATTGGCATCCAGGCTCCACCCCACGTGTGGCAACCCCACGAGGCACAAGGCTACAAGTGGCCACAGACGCCAGTGATGTCTTATCGTGAGGAAGCACTGGCCGTATGGTCGCCGTGCCATAGCATACTCCTCTTACGCATCAGCAAACGACAGCCCACGCCCAATCCGGACGGACGCAGTACCCGGACACCATCCGTTTACGCGCCAGCGTGTGAGACGTCGCACTTTGCTTCGCTATGATGGATCAGAACTTTCATCGAAATGGGTATTCTGATCCGGAACCTATGAACTCTTGTGCTCTAACTACAAGAGGAGAAGCATAGCATATTCATGAGCCGACTTGAAGTTTTTTTCAGTACTCACATATACTGTCAAAAACGATGTCAGGTTGGATGAGGTGCAAACGTGGGATATGAGAATTCGGCATGCAGACGCCGTCTCAGTATTGAGACGGCATATCGGTCAAAACTGAGACACGAGCACAATGAAACACATGCACGCCCATGCAACCGGCAGATCACCGGCGACAAGCGGCTGGTAGATCACATACTTAACCCCTGTCATGCGTCAACGCACCCGCATCTCTTGCTCCAAACACCCGATGCACATTGCCCATCAGCACGTCGTGCACCTCGGTGCGGGGCACGCCTTTGAGCTGCGCAACCTCCTCTGCCACGCGCGCGACGAGGGCCGGTGTGGTTCGCTGCCCGGCAAATTCTCCGCCGTACGCCCAAGGGCCATCGCTTTCCACAAGCAAATTCGTTAACGGAACCGCCTCGACCAATTGGCGGTCGCGGTCGCGATAGCACACCTCAGGCGTCACCGAGATGTAATAGCCCGCCGCACAGATCGCCGCCGTGGTTTCTGGCGAACTCTTGTGCCAGTGAAAGACGGCGCCCGGCGGCTCGTAGCGTTTGACAATTTCCAGCGCCACCGCAGCCGTCGCATGCGGCGCGTGTAGCACGACCGGCAAACTTAACCGAACCGCGGCCTGCACCAAAGCCTGGAGCAAGGCTTCATGTTGTCGTGCCTGCGCGTTGGTCATGCGCTGGTCAAGCAGCGCGTAGTGTGGCAGCCCAATTTCCCCCATGGCCACCACACGGTCACGATGAGCGGCAATTTGCGCGACAACGGCTTCCATCTCTTCCCAGGACGCATCGAGACGCTCCGGATGCAAGCCTAACGCTGCCCATACCTGCGTCGGAAAGCGCTGTTGTAACGCCAGAATGCGGGTATTGGACGTATGGCCGGTCCCGGCCGCTACAGCTGCAGCCACACCGGCATCGTGGCTCTGCTGGCACACCACTTCCGGATCCGAGTAGCTCGCTGCATCAAGATGACAATGGACATCTACAAGCATTAGGGGACTCCTTCGGAAGCTGTCAGCTCCTCATCGCACCACCGCCAAATGGACAATGCGCCAGTCGGTAGCGGCGCGCTCCACATAAAAACGCAAGCCCTGCCGCCAGAAGAGATGAAATTTTTCCACCACGACGGCGCGGGCGTCTTCCAGTTGCTCAATGTGTACATAACTATGGTAGGTAGCCGTGCCGGCTATCGCCTCGCCACGGGCCAGACGCAGCCGCATCTGTTGGCGGAAGGCGCCAGCCGTGAGGTGTTCCATACGCGCCGCATCGCCTCGGTAGAGGGCGCTATAATAACTGTGCACTGTATGCACGGGGGTGGAGAGATTAAAGATAACCTCGTCAGCTTGGAGCCGAATATGGATCCAGTCACGGTGTGACGTCTGTTGCAAGCCAAAATCAATCACTCGGCCAACGTGCGGTGCGAGCAACGCGCCCAGGAGCACGGCAACGATCAGCACCAGCCAAATGGCTCCCCCAACGCGGACGAATTTGGGCAACTCGGGTCGCTGCACCGGCTGATCCGGATGATTCATGAGCGCGTCAGCCTACCGTAAACGATCTTGCAAATCCCGTTTGTATTCCTGGGCCCGCATGCGCCAAGTCTCTTCCTCTGCCAGCTCTCCGGCGACCTCGAGGTACTGATCCCAAACGCGCAGTCCCTCTTCGGAGCCCATACGTCCATATAGCATACCTAGATTGTAGAGCGCGGCCGTATACCCCGGCCGATGCTGCACGGCCCGTTTATAGGCATTAATCGCACAGTCGATTTCGTAGTAATCGAGCGAGCCATCCGATTCCAACCCCTTCATCGCATGCACATTGCCACGATTGAAGTGGGCCTCAGCATACGTTTCACGCAGCTCCGTAGCGCGTTCAAAAGCATCGAGGGCGTCATTATAGCGTTCCTGGCGCAGGAGTACCGTGCCCCGATTATAATGCACTTCAACCCAGTCTTCCTGCTGTTCAGCAGCCTTATCAAGCGCCTCCAGCGCCGCCTCATCGTCGCCCTGCCGCGCTAACACGGCGCCCAAATTAAAGAGCAACAACGCATCATCAGGCTGCTGGGCCAGGCCCTGACGACACTGCTCGACCGTCTCATCCCAACGTTCGAGCTTACCATAGACAACCGCCAACAGCGGATGGACTGCAGGCGGCGGCATATCAGATCGGAGTAAGGGCGCGCCCGCTTCGTCCGCTTCTTGCCAGTGCTCCGCCGCGACTAACGCGTGTAGCAAGGCTAAACGGGCCGCCTCGTCCTCAGGAGCGGCCTGTACAGCTTGGCGCAATTGGGCAAGAGCCGTCTCGTCCATTCCGCTTTCCTTTCACGCCACGTAGGCTACCGTGAGCGCCACAACCGCCGGCGGAGAGGCTTGATCATGTCTAACACCCGCCGCCGCCAGGTACGCCAGCAGCGATAGAAGCGTACAATCCGCAGCATACGCGTCACGGCAAACCGATCGGCACAATACAGCGCTACGAATTGCCCATGCCATTCCTGCCAATCCATACGCGCAATATCCACAGCCCGGAGTAAGGCCGGGACGTACGGCAGGTGGAAGGCACGGTTGAGATCGACCAAATAGAGACGCCGCTCACCTGATGGGCCCGCCAGCAAAAAATTGGACAAGACCATATCGCGATGCCACAGCCCGCTGTCATGCATGGTTCGGGTATAGTCAGCCGTGAGCCGCAACACCTCCGGAACATCTCGACGGCCCTCAGGCAGCGTGCGGCGGTATTGACGTAAGGTGAGATAACCGGTGATGGCCTCGGTTGCATATACATTGTACTGCACGAAACCCCACCGCCGTTCTTCGAATACGCCGAGTGGGAGTGGGGTGTCAAGCCGATGCGCCAACAAGTGACAGGCGGTCCGATAGGCCTTCATGGCCCGAGAGCGCTTGAGCGGGCTGAAGACGTAATGCTGTCCGCCACGCCACCCAAAACGCTTCACCACGAGATGCGACCACGGCACCTCCACCTCCGCGGGCAACCGCACTTCACGCACCAGGTTCGGACGGCGCATGTAGATCGCGATATCCGGCTCTGCCGGAAGCTGCTCAATGGGTGGCAGGTTGCGGAAAAATCCCACCAGTTGCGGATGTCCTTCACCATGTAAGCGCCCGCGGCGAAAAGGCTGTGGCGTGTAAGGCAGGGAAAAGGCCATACATCCAGGCACCAGCACGCTCCTCGAGGTTATCACAGCGGATCACGCCACAAAATGAGCGCATCTTCCGTAGGGCGCATGTAGTATCTCGGCCGCGAGCCAACCGGGGCAAATCCTTGCTGATAATAGAACTGTTGTGCCTCCATATTGGACACGCGCACCTCTAGGGTCGCTCGAGTACACGCGCCGTGACGCGCCTGCGCCATGGCTTGCGCCAACATCTGCGTGGCAATACCATGGCGTCGCCATTTCGGGTCCACCGCAACGATCACGATGTGCATCTCATCCACCACGACACGATAGCCGATGTAGCCCACGAGTCGGCTCGGCTCCTCATGTAGACGCGCCACCAACAGATGTGAGGCCGGATTCTTCAATTCGGACGAAAAGAGCGCCTGCGACCAAGGCGTGGTAAAGGACTGGTGTTCAATCTGCAACACCGTATCCAGGTCCGCCGCCTGCATCGGCTCCAAGTGGACCGTGACCTGCGACGCCGCTCGCCTCATGCCTGACTCCTACTGGGAAATGCCTCTAGGCTCCTTGTGACCGTATCCAGAATATAATACTCGTCTTTGAGTTGATTCAGCGCATACACCGTGCTGGTCTCAGTGCAGGCCTTCTGATAAATATGGGCATGACCACAGAACATCAGGCGCGGCTGCACCGTATCGAGAATCTCCCGAATCGCCTGCACCCCATAATCCGGTTCGCGGCCATAACCCAGGCCGGCCGGGCAGCCATGCGCCAGCCAGATATCGACATGCCGCAACCTCAGACTTTTGTCGACATCCGACCGCAGAAAAAACGCCTGACTTTCCAGCGGCCGGTCCGGACCCTCTTCTAGCTCATAGTACAAGCCATCATAGGCGCCGTTCAAGCCGGCAACGCGGACTTGCTCCCCATCTTTTTCCAGCGTCAGTACCTCACCGGTCTTAATATGGTGGAAATTTTCCAGCGGCCGCTCGCCGGATTCCACCTGCCGGACGACATCAGGCCAATCGTTGTTCCCAATGATCCAATAAACCGGTTGAGCAAATGAGCGATAATGACACATGTCGCCAACTTGCAGGAAGGCATCGACCTGCAACGTGTGCGTCAATTCGACCGCATACTCAATGCTCATGACGTTACTACCGGGCAGATAGCCGTGAATATCACCCAAAATACCAAGCCGCATGCGTTCCCCTCTCTTCCATGCGTTTGCTCATCTCTCCCGCCGTGCGCGACCTTGACAAGCCGCGGCGTGTATGGGACAATGCCGTAGCTTTTTAGTAGCGATAATGCCCAATAAATCCGGAGCTTGTGAAGAACACGGGCGTTGCGCCCGGCGTCGTATACCTGCCACAATGGCTCCGCACGAGACAGCATTATAGCCAACACATAGCCACTCATCCCTACGAAGGAGTTCTCGGATGGCGGTCCACCATCATAACGAGGAAATCGCCCAACAGCAACAACGTTGGGAATCGGAGGTCGTCGAGCCGGTGCGGCAACGCTATCCGGAACGTCAGCAGCAGTTTACGACTTCGTCCGATATCTCTTTAGAGCCGGTGTATACACCACGGGACAGCGACGCCAGCACATATCTCGAACAACTCGGATTTCCCGGACAATTTCCGTTCACCCGCGGCGTCTATCCGACGATGTATCGCGGACGCCCATGGACGATGCGGCAGTATGCCGGTTTCGGAACAGCGGAAGCGTCGAACCAACGCTATAAATTCCTGCTGGAACGTGGCCAAAAAGGCCTCAGTGTGGCCTTTGATCTACCGACCCAGATCGGCTACGATTCCGACCATCCCATGGCGGCCGGAGAGGTGGGCAGGGTCGGTGTTGCCATTGACTCTTTACAGGATATGGAAACGTTGTTCGGTGGCATTCCGCTCGATCAGGTCAGCACATCGATGACCATTAATGCCACGGCGGCCACCTTGTTGGCCTTGTATATCGCGGTAGCCAAAAAACAAGGCGTAGATCCGGCCAAACTGAGCGGTACGGTCCAAAACGATATTCTCAAGGAATACATCGCCCGCGGCACCTACATCTACCCCCCGACGCCGTCGATGCGGCTCATTACGGATCTCTTTGCCTATGCCGAAACGGCCCTGCCTCGGTGGAACACCATCAGTATCAGTGGTTATCACATTCGGGAAGCCGGTTCGACCGCGGTGCAAGAAGTGGCTTTTACGCTCGCCAATGGCATCGCGTATGTCGAGGCGGCGATTGAATCCGGGTTGAATGTGAACAAATTCGGCATGCAACTCTCGTTTTTTTTCAATGTGCATAACCACTTTTTGGAAGAGATTGCCAAGTTCCGGGCGGCGCGGCGTCTGTGGGCGCGTATGATGCGCGACCGGTTTCGCGCCACGGAGGCGCGGGCGCAGATGTTGCGCTTTCACGCCCAAACTGCAGGTAGCACCCTCACGGCGCAACAGCCCGATAACAACGTCGTGCGGGTGGCCATGCAAGCGCTGGCAGCCGTGCTGGGCGGGGCGCAATCCTTACATACCAATTCACGGGATGAAGCCCTCTCGCTTCCAACGGAGGAGTCCGTCGAAATTGCCCTGCGAACGCAACAAATCATTGCGGCAGAAACGAATGTGGCCAAAACGATCGATCCCGTCGGCGGTGCTTATGCCATTGAAGCGTTGACCGATAAGATTGAGGAACAGGCGCGGGCCTATATTGAACAGATCGATGACTTAGGTGGCGCCGTCAAAGCCATTGAGCTAGGATTTCCTCAGAATGAGATTCAGCAGAGTGCGTACTGTCATCAACAAGAAGTCGAAGGTCGGTCGCGTATCGTGGTCGGTGTCAATGCGTATACGCTGGAGGATGAGCCGGAGCCGTCCCTGATGCGAATCGATCCCGCCCTGGCCCAACAACAGGTGGACCGCCTGAGCGCGCTACGGGCCCAACGCAACCCAACCCAGGTGCAGGCCGCGTTGGCTCAGTTGGAACAGGCAGCGCAGGGCACGGATAATTTGATGCCACACATCATTGAAGCCGTGGAATGTTATGCCACGTTAGGCGAAATCGCCGATACCTTGCGCGGCGTCTTTGGTGAACATCAAGAGCAGGTCATCCTCACCACCTAGGGGCATCGATTATACTAGGGCTACGTTGCATGGCCACGCGACCATCTTGCGGGAGAAAGCAACCATGAAATGTCCGAAGTGTGGCTATGTCAGTCATGATTATCTCGATGCATGCCGCAAATGTAGCATTGACCTGGCCGGTTTTAAGACGCAAGTGCAACTGTATGCTCTTAAGGCCACCGAACTCAATCTCTTGACCATCATTGGTGGAGCCCCAGAAAGCTTCAACACATCAGGTGGGTTTAGCTCAAACGATTCTCTCTTCGACTCCTCCATGCTGGATGAAGTAGACATGGGTGGCGACTTTGATATCACACTCGATGACGACGTGAGCTTTGCCCCGGCAGCCGGGCTTGACGATCCTGGTGGTACTTCCGGGCTTCTCTCTTCCCCGCTGCCGGGCTTTGAGGATGAGGAAGCGCCCGTGCCAGCCGCCACTTCCGAAAACACTGGAGAGGGAACACTTGGCCCACCGACGAGCGGTTACGCTACGGTATTACTCGACGTAGGCAACCTGAACGACGATGATACGGGGCACGGAGATACGAGTCCGCCGGCGACACCACCCATGGAAGAGCCGTTTATTGAAGCGGATTTCACCCTGGACGAGCCCGAACCGGATATGCTCTCACTCAATACGAGCGAACTCATTTTACCCGCCGACACGACAGAGATACCCCTCTTTGACAACGCCGACTTCGCAACCTTCGACTTCCCGCTGTCCGATTCCCTGCCCGCCGAGACAGTTGAACCGGCCCTGCCTCCTCCCGAGGTGGAGGAAACAACGTTCAGTGACACGCAAGAAACCGTCCTCATGGACAAGCCAACCAGCGATACCTCCGAGTCGTTTATGCCGCCCCTACTGGATGACGAGACAGCGTCGCCGGCAACTACACCTAACGAGGCGACCCTCATTGATGACCCCACACTTACCTCGTTCGATGCTTCGCTCGACGACCTGCCCCCCCTCGACACCGACGGCCCAGCCCTAGGCCCTCCTCCTACTACAGAAATCACCCTCGTGGATGAGACGACCGACACCGTGGACAAACCCTTTTTGCCCAGCTTACCTCCTCAAGAAAACGACGACGATGCTCCGACAGTAATCGCATCCCACGATATGACTCTCATTGATGACCCCACACTCACCTCGTTTGATGCCTCGCTCGACGACCTGCCTACCCTCGACATCGACGAGCCAACTTTGAGCGCTCCTCCTACCACAGAACTGACGCTTGTAGACGAGACGACCGATACCGTGGACGAACCCTTTTTACCTAACTTCCCCCCCTTACAAACTGACGAGACCGATTTGCCGATGGCCACCTCCTACGAGGCAACGCTTGTGGATGATCCCACACTCTCTGGCGAGCTAGACCTCCTCCTTCTTGAACCGCAAGACACGGCTCCCTTGGATCAAGCGCCCCCAGCAGATGTGATAGATCAAATCAATGAGAACTCAGACGTATTGTTACTTGATGAAGAGGATCCCGAAGGTGGCGACAATGTAAACCCGGCTTGATAAACCTCTGTACAAATTATAGTTATCGATTTCCTTTGGAAACATGATTCAACTAATTTTGTCCAGGCACGTGAGAGACGCACAAGGCAATAGGAGATATAGGACTGATGAGTACAGGAGGAATCATACTCGCATTGGCTGTGGTTCTGATAGGTGTTGGTACTATCTTGGCGTTGGTTTTTCGTTCGCGGGCGCGTCATGGGTCTGTGCAAGTCACGACGAGAGACATCGCCCCGGTCCGTGCAGCTTCGCCGCCTACCCCTGAGGCACCCCGGCCCATCCATCCATCCGTGCAAACAGCGGAGGCAGTCCCAACCCCCCTCCCCATGACCGCAACCGTCCCGGTTGACGAGGCAAGGACGGCCCCAGCCCCTGAACCATTTCTACCATCCCTTCCTCCTCCCCTGGTAGACCAATCGGCCCCCCCCACCTCCGGGGCAAACGATGAGACCCTCGTGGATGATACATCCAATTCCGCCCTGCTAGCCTCCCTGAGGAAGCAATCCTCCCAGACAACGGACAAGTTGACACACACGGATGCAACGCTTGACTCAGCTCCCGAGCTCTTCTTGCCCCCCTTACTTCCTGAAGAGATGAACGAGTTGGACTTGCTCACTTCCACGCCACAAGACGCGACGATCATTGATGACTCTCCTCTCGCAGCACTGAAGACAACCCCTCCCGGCACCGCGTCCTCCAAAGCCAGGAGGCGTGATGGGCAGAGCCGGTGATGAGGCCACCACCGTCAGATCGAGGAAGAGAATCTCGCGCATGCCAACACGAGGACACACTCTTCCTCATTCACATCCTATAGCCATAGGAGAGCCGAAACCATGAGCGCAGGAGGAATCTTACTCACGTTTGCTATAATCGTTATCGGGATCAGTGCTATCCTGGCACTCGTCTTTCGCTTTTGGCCTCGTTATGGGTCTGTAGAGGCTGCCGTTGAACAATCGGACCACGTCCTGGAACAGCTGGAGCCTGCCGCATCGGCACATTAAGTACTGAGGCAAAATTAAATTTATATCTTTCCCCTGGAGAAATATATAAAGGTAATTATGCCCAGGCACATAAGTCTCCGGACAGCAGGGTTGCCATCTCTTTCCCCCAGAAACATGATGCGGTTGATGGTGTCCAAGTCCTTGACGCGTCGGGTCCACAACCCGACGGACGGGAAGCGTTAACATCGTGACCGTGTTCGCCATGACATTGTGGCTCCTGTTCGGCGGACTCGTGACGTTCACTTTTTTCGCCATTCGGCATGCCCGCCGCTGCCGTGCCGCACGATGTCCACACTGTTGTGTTCGCCGGAATTATTATGTAGGATACGTCCGAACGCGGCATACGACAGAGCAAGAGATCGGGCCGGTACGCTGTAAATCCTGTCGGATACTCTTTGTATTCACGGCGCGAGGGAGGACAGAGCATGGTCATGGTTGAACGTCCCGTACATGAGCTGAGTGATCTTACGCCGCCACAGCTCCGCTGCAGCATCCGTGCAGGGCAGTGGCAGCGGCCCACAGCCGGACTCGCCCCAGGGTTTACCCAGGCCAACCTGGCCATTGTGCCCCGCGCCCTGGCGTATGATTTTCTGCTTTTCTGCCAACGCAATCCTCAACCATGTCCACTGCTGGAAGTTCTCGATGCAGGAGATCCGGAACCACGGGACCTGGCGCCAGGAGCGGATATCCGGACGGATATTCCACGTTACCGCGTGTATCGTCATGGCGTCCTGACAGAGGAAGTCGATGACATCACGCCGTATTGGCGTAATGATTGGGTGAGTTTTTTGCTGGGATGCAGTTTTACCTTCGAACACCCCCTGATGGAAGCGGGTATTCGCATACGCCATATCGATCAGGGCGTCAACGTGCCGATGTTCATCACGAATCGTCCCTGCAAAACAGCCGGCATATTTCGTGGCCCAGTGGTAGTGAGCATGCGCCCCATCCCACAAGAACACGTCATTCGTACGGTACAGATCACCAGCCGTTTTCCGGCCGTGCACGGTGCGCCAGTACATATAGGTGACCCGATGGCATTGGGGATTACAGACTTGAAACAACCGGATTTTGGCGATGCCGTGCCGATCGAACGAGGCGAAGTCCCCGTCTTCTGGGCTTGTGGTGTCACACCTCAGGCCGTTATGGTGCAAGCCAAGCCAGAACTTGCCATCACGCATGCGCCAGGCTATATGTTTATCACGGATCAACGCGAGAGCGATTTGGCCGTGTTGTAGATTCGCGCGGCCCCACGGCGGTCTCACAGCCTACGACTCATAGAGGCAACGACCCATATGATTCCACTGCGCGATACGATTCCATCCGACCGCTTTCCGGTCGTGACCGTGAGCCTCATCTGTGTCAACGCTCTCATTTTCCTCTATGAAATCAACCTTGCGCCCTACGGCTTGGCGCAACTCTTTCATACTTGGGGCATCGTGCCCTTGCGCTTTACCCATCCCCGCCTCGAAGCCAATTACCTCACGCTGCTCTCCTCCATGTTTCTCCATGGGGGCTGGATGCACATTATCGGCAACATGTGGTCGCTGTGGATTTTCGGCGATAACGTTGAGGATCGTCTCGGACGTGTGGGCTTTTTGGGCTTTTATCTGCTCAGCGGTTTAGCCGCAGGCGTCTGCCACATTCTCACAAATTCATCTTCCGATATCCCGACGGTGGGGGCGAGTGGGGCGATCGCGGGCGTCATGGGAGCATATCTCCTCCTTTTCCCGCATGCCAGAGTCGTGACCATCATTCCCATTTTTTTCTTTCAGGTTGTCCAGCTACCAGCGGTCTTTTTCCTGGGCTTCTGGTTCATCAGCCAACTCTTTAGCGGCACGCTGGCGCTGGCGGCATCCGGGAATGCCGGCGGCGTCGCATGGTGGGCCCATATTGGTGGTTTTGTGGTCGGTTGCGCCTGGGCCTTACCTCTACGGCACCGCCGCGCCCTCACACAAAGTCAGCGGCGACAGCGCTCGTATCGGTATTATGATGACGATGACACATGGTGGTAGAGTCGATGTTGTAGGCTTGATGTTACTGCTTCTGCTTGGCTTCACCACGGCTTTGCAGGCACAACCATTGCTCCATCACGACTTCCGCGTTATCCTCCAGCCGGAAACGCACCAGCTGCAAGTGGTCGATACGATCACACTCCCTGCCACTTCCCAACAGACCTGGCAGTTCCGCTTGCATGCTGGCTTGCACCCCCTCTCTCCTACCCCAAGAGTAGGCTTGGTACGTGAGCAAAACGCGGTTCACAATGAACGGCCGACCGTCGAATCCTACACCGTTACACTTCCCCCAGGTGAGCGGACATTCACCATACGCTATGCAGGCGCCATCTTCCACCCATTGCATCAACGGGGCGCAGCATACGCCCGGGGTTTTCGCGAAACACCCGGCCTGATTGCTCCGAATGGCGTCTACTTACATGCCGCGACCTATTGGTATCCCCAGTTCGCCGGCCCATTGTTAACCTTCTCTCTGGCCGTGCACCTGCCACCGACCTGGGAAGCCGTGAGTCAGGGCAAACGGACGCAACATGAACGCCACACGGATCACACCAAGGTGCATTGGGAAGCATCCCACCCGCAGGAGGATATCTATCTGATTGCCGGGCCTTTCACGACCTATAGTCAACACACTGGGGCGATACAGGCAATGGCTTTTTTACGCACCCCGGACGGCTCACTGGCACAGAAATACCTGGAAACAACAGGACGGTATATCACCATGTACCGTGCGTTAATCGGACCGTATCCCTACACGAAATTTGCCTTAGTGGAAAATTTCTGGGAAACGGGTTATGGCATGCCGTCATTTACTCTGCTAGGCTCCCGAGTCATCCGTTTGCCATTCATTCTGCATTCGTCTTATCCACATGAAATTCTGCACAATTGGTGGGGTAATGGTGTCTATGTCGACGCGACAGAAGGCAATTGGTCGGAAGGACTCACGGCCTACCTGGCGGATCACCTCAGCAAAGAACAACGTGGCGTAGCCGCTGCCTACCGCCGTACCATATTGCAAAGATACACCGATTATGTGACCTCCGGCAAAGACTTCCCCTTGACGGCGTTTCGGGCCCGCCATGATCCGATCACCCAAGCCGTGGGTTATGGCAAGACGATGATGATTTTCCATATGCTGCGCCAGCATGTGGGTGACCAAGCATTCATCCACGCCCTGCAGACGTTCTTCAGCACCTATCGTTTCCGGCGAGCACGCTTTACCGAGCTGTTACAAACATTCCAGAAAACGGCCGGTATCGATCTAGACGACATCTACGAGCAGTGGATTGCACGGACCGGGGCGCCAGCGTTACGCCTCCGCGGCGCGCAAGTACGGGCGGATGGGACAACCTATGTCCTCACAGCGATGGTCGAGCAGGTGCAGCCCGGACCGGCGTATCATCTCCGCCTCCCATTGGCCGTGACCATGGAGGGCCGAGACAAGGCGTATCATACCACGGTGGAGATGCGCGGTGCACGCCGTCCTATGGAACTCCGCCTCGCAGCACGCCCGCTGCGGCTCGACCTCGACCCGCAATTCGATCTTTTCCGGCGTTTGCACCGGGACGAAATTCCACCCGCCCTGACACAGCTGTTCGGGGCGGTCAACCCCATGATCGTGCTTCCGGCCATGGCGCCTGAGGCCATACGCCAGGCCTACGTGCAATTGGCCAACACGTGGCAACGGCCAGACACAGTATCGCTGGAGATCCGTTGGGACAACGACCTCACCGCGCTGCCAACCGATCGGGCCGTGTGGCTATATGGCTGGGAGAACCGCTGGCGTGGACAACTCACCCATGCGGTTGGCACATACAACGTTACCATACACCCTGACGCGGTACAGATCGGCGATACGCCCCTCACGCGTGCGGCACATACCATTGTCCTCACGGCACGTCACCCTAAAAACCCTGCCCACACGTTGGGGTGGATTGCTACCGACAACCCGTCTGCCTTGCCAGGTCTTGGCCGCAAGCTACCGCACTATGGCAAATATAGTTACCTCGGTTTCACCGGCGACGAGCCGGTGAACGTTGCCAAGGGTCAGTGGCCGGTGCTCCATTCGCCGATGACCATGCTCTTGCCTGGAGCAGAAGGCCGCGTGGCACAGATCGCCCGGGTGCAATGGTCTCCCTCCACCCCCCTTGCTGTACTTCCAGCTGTCTTTTCCGCTGAGCGTATGCAAACCATGATTAATTCTCTGGCGAGCGATGCAAAACGTGGCCGGGGTTTTGGGATGCCGGAGTTGGATCAGGTAGCCAATTTTGTAGCTGCCCAATTTCGTGCTGTCGGTCTCCAACCTGCGGGCGATACGGCGAATACCTACTTCCAAACTTGGCGCGCCAGCGGTGGTGATCCGGAACGCGAAGCCGTGCTGAAAAATGTCGTGGGTCTCATTCCAGGACGCAACCCGGCATGGCCGAGACAAAGTGTCGTCGTGGGCGCCCACTACGATCATCTTGGCCTCGGCTGGCCCGATGTCCATGAGGAAGATGTCGGCAAAATCCATCCTGGCGCCGATGACAACGCAAGTGGCGTGGCCGTGCTCATAGAAGTCGCCCGCGTCCTGGCCAAAGACTGGCAACCCGAACGCAACGTCATCTTTGTGGCGTTTAGCGGAGAGGAAGCCGGCAGGTTGGGATCACAACACTATGTCATCCACACCACAGGTTGGCCTGTAGCGCAAACGATGGGCATGATCAATCTCGACAGTGTGGGACGCCTCGGCCAGAATAAGCTCTCGGTGCTGGGCACGGCATCAGCACGGGAGTGGCCACACATTTTCCGTGGCGTCGGCTTTGTCACCGGTGTGCCGGTGCAATCTGTGGCCGACGACTGGGGCGCCAGTGATCAGCGAAGTTTTCTCGAGGCCGGCACGCCGGCCGTGCAACTGTTCAGCGGTCTCCATCTCGACTACCATCGCCCAACGGATACAGCTGATAAAATCGACCCGGAAGGATTGGTCAAGATCGCTGCGGTAACGCGAGAAGCGATTGTCTATCTGGCTGGTCGAGCCGAACCTCTCACCTCACAGCTCAACACCACCCGTAACGCGCCGACCCCGCCGACAACGACATCCCCCCCACGACGACGGGTAAGTCTCGGTACGATTCCGGATTTTACCTATGAGGGCCACGGCTACCGCATTAGCGAGATCGTTCCCGGCTTGCCGGCAGCGGCAAGCGGCTTACAGCCCGGCGATGTGATTGTACGGGTCGAGACCACCCCAATCCGCGACATCCGTGTCTTCGCCAATGTGCTACAGGCATTACAACCAGGTGAGACTATCGCCATCACCTTCACACGCAGTGGCGCCGAGCAAACCGTACAAGCGCAGGTGGTATCACGATAAGCTATAAGCTAAAGAATACATACGGTCGCATCATCCCCAAAGCTGAGAGCTGACGGCTGAGAGCTAACAGCGATTTAAGGATAGAGATAGAGGGTAAAGTCATTCGGCAAATACCCTTCGCGCAGTTGCACTCGCGTGCATAAGGTTTGGCAGTAGGTGAGCATTTCCTGCGGATCGTAATGGTAGAAAATGGGATCGTGATCCGGATCCGTCGTGCTGAGAAAATTGATCGCCACGCCCTGCGTGCACTGCTGTACCATTTCCCGCAGCAGCAGCTGCACCGCTTCGAGGTTTTGTCCAAAATCGATGTTAAACGCGCCTGAGGAGACAATATAGTCGAAACGTTCCTTCCCCAAGCCGTGTAAGACATCCTGTACGACAAATCGGGCTTCCGGGAACCGATGGCGGGCTCGCTCGACCATCTCCGGCAAGAGATCGCAACCGGTGTAATTGACCATATGCCCCTCAGCCTGCAAATAGCCATAGAAGTCGCCCAAGCCACAGCCAACATCCAGAATGCGGCTATGCGCCAATGGCCCGACCTCACACAAGATTTCAAAACGTCGAAACTGTGTACGGCGACTGTGCCAACCTAGAGCCCGCCAATCATTGCCGAAGAGACGCACGTGCAGGCGGAAAAAGTTAGCCACTTCTTGCTGTGCGTAGGGTTCTGGTCCGGAAGATGACACATATTCTGTCATGCTGTCTCCGCCCCTGGTATATACTCGTACACACTGGCTGAAGTCCGTGAGCCGTTTAAACACCGCAAGCTCAACTTTATCAAGATCGTCATCTGCTCACGCATTTGCGGTATGCAGTACTGAGATAAGCGTCGCTCGTCCATGGCCTACTGTTGTAAAGGGGTTTGAACCCGTTGTCAAGCTCTCAAGGCCGCACCGCTTCCTAGCCGTTGTTGTTTCCGGGGTTGCCCTCAGTATTTATTGCAGTTTGCAATAAATCCTTGACAGGCATTATCCAATCCGTCAGGATTTCTGTTGGCTATACTTAGGGAGGAACCTCGTTATGCCCCATGACCAAAGGGGGGTCGTACCGTGCTTTTAAAAAGCCTAGGCGGATTGATTTCTAACGACTTAGCTATCGATCTGGGAACTGCGAATACACTGGTATCACTCCGTGGCAAAGGCGTGATCCTGCGTGAACCGTCAGTCGTTAGCCTGCATAAAGAAACCCATCGTGTGCTGTCGATTGGTGCAGAAGCCAAACGCATGCTGGGCCGCGTCCCAGGCAATATCGAAGTGATTCGTCCCTTACGCTGCGGGGTCATTGCAGACTTCGAATGTACGATGGCGATGTTGCGGTATTTCATCACGAAAGCGCATAATCGCAAGCGCTGGGTACGCCCCCGCATCATCATCGGTGTGCCGTCAGGCATCACTCAGGTGGAAAAACGTGCGGGTCGTGAATCGGGAGAGCTGGCCGGTGCACGCGCCGTATACTTGATCGAAGAGCCCATGGCCGCCGCCATCGGTGCCGGTTTGCCGGTCACCGAACCGGTCGGCAATATGATCCTCGATATTGGTGGCGGCACAACCGAAGTCGCGGTGATCTCTCTCGCTGGCGTGGTCTATAGCCGCTCGGTCCGCGTCGCTGGCGACACGATCGACGAAGCGATCGTGAACTACATGAAACGGAAGCACAACCTCTTCATCGGCGAGCGTACTGGCGAGGAAATCAAAATTCAGCTGGGGACAGTCATGCCCGAAGACCCACCGCGAACAGCCCAGGTGACCGGCCGAGATTTGTTGACCGGTCTGCCCAAAACGGTGGAAATCACCGAAACGGAAATCTACGATGCCATCATCGAACCGGTGCGCATTATCGTGGAGACCGTACAAATCGCTCTGGAGCGTACGCCGCCGGAACTCGCAGCGGACATGATTGATCAGGGCATCGTGATGGCTGGCGGCGGTGCGCTCTTGCACGGTCTTGATACCCTGCTGCGCGAGGAAACGCGATTACCGGTGACAATCGCAGAGGAGCCACTCCTCTGCGTTGTGCGAGGTGTCAGCACCTTATTGGAGGATATTGATTTGCTGGAGCGTATCTCGATCGAGCGCTAATGTCATCGCCATGATCGGCTGATGCACCCCAGCATGAGCCAACCGGTCTCATCGTATGGCCATACGGCGAGGGAAGACGGCACGGTGAGTGGAAAAATATATCGAGGTCATTCTGTCCAGGTACTTATTGTCCAGCGACTTATCAGGCCCTGCACAGGAAGCACGCTATGAGGTGGACATTCTACCACCGCACCTTCGACCGGTACCTCGCATTACAGCCACTGGCGACACAGATCATCACCGTATGTGCGCTCGCTACAGTAGGGTTCGTGGCTACAGGGTCAGGCATCGCCGCCTGGGTCGCCGGTTCCTCGCACCCTGTATCATCCCAGACCCAGAGGACATCAGACGCCAACTTGATCGCCGAGACGCGTAGCGTTCGGGGTACGCTTCGCGTCTCGGCCTACAGCCAGGCGGACAAAACCGAACAACCCCTGCGCCACGAGTCGGTCTTTGCAAATGGCCGCGCTTATCATGGCATGGAGGACAATGATCTCCGTGGTTTTCTCGATGGCGGCTTCCTGCATGGCTGGAACCAACCCGGACAGATTCACGTTCGCGTGGGGCGCCGAGGAAAGAATCCCGTATTCGGCGAATACGAGCTGTTTCGCATACTCCAACGGTGGGATGACCTGGAACTACCCTCGCATGCGCACGTCGTGCAGGGAAAACTGCGCCTGATGGTTGAACAGGGACCGCCCTTCAAGCTGTCCATCTTGCTCTATGAGGTCAAAAAAGACTGGCAGCCAGGGGCGGGCGGAAAGGCGCGTGACAACACAAGTCCTCCCCAAAATGGGGACGTGTGGTGGAACGATGTTGCCTATCAACGACAAGCCTGGGCGCTGCCCGGAGCGGGATTCGCCTCAGATGTCCACGCCGGCACCGATACGGCTGCCATGCCGATGGCCGCAGCGCGCTATCGGCCGGGAAGCACAACCCTGACGTTCACCTCCGCAGCCCTGACACATTACATCTCGACTCGTCTCCAACAACAGCAACCTCTCCTGTTTCTCCTGAAGCTGGCGGACCACCAGGAAGATTATCCCGGCAGTTTGCTGAGCCTGTACTCAGGTAACCACGGAGATAATCGGAATGTGCAGCGACGGCCCCATCTGCTCCTGGAATGGGAAAGTGCTGCGGAATCACAGCATATGACCCAGAACGTATGGCTCGAATACGGCAGATCACACCTCATCCCACGCATGCGTACGGAAGGAGCGCAGTTCTTTGCAGTAAGCTTCGCCCCCACGCCTGGCTATGCTGCTCCCGTGCTTGAGGTGCGTGGTGGCAAGACAGACGAAGACATCCCCTGGCATCGGGTTGTGGGACCTTTGCGCGCCGATTGGAACTGGTTGGACGTGCGTCTGACGGCGGTCATCGATCCTATCGTGCTCGGCGAGGCATTTACGGCAGAACTCCGGGATACGTGGGTGCGCACGCAGCCACCGGAGCAACAAGACGTCCTCTGGACGTTCACCTCTCCGCTAGGGCAATCATACTCGGTACGAGCGGCGTACCAGGGAGACTATCAGTGGCGCGTTCGCTTTCACCCACCCGAACTTGGCCGCTGGCGTTATGTGTGTGGATGCAGCATTTTATCCAGGAGCCGTATACGAGCGCTGAGGGCACGTTTGATGTGGTGGCAAGAGATTGGGACCACATCCGACAACAACTCCGCGCGCTGCACGAGCGGATTCGTCACGCAAACCTCCCAACCCCCGCTGCGCGTCGTGAAGCATTTGCCGTCGCGTTTCTCAAACTTGAGCGCGCCGCCTTGCAGAGAGCGACCCCAGAAAGTTTCGCCTCTCCGGCAGGCCATGACCTGCGCATGCTCCTTCATGATGTGCGCGTCCTCCTGGGCGACAAACCGCTTCCTCAACCGACACCTCTGATCCCTATGCGCTGCAAGTGGTAAGTTCGCGACGCCTCAGTCAGGTTTCACGCGTACCGCGCGGGCCGCACACCGCTGGGCAAGCGGCGTGCGGCTTGCTATACTCTTGCCAATCAGTTGACGATCTTCAGGACAGAATAATTTCCATATGTCCGGGTATTTCGATGCCTTGGAGAGGCCGACAGGATAACGTTATGGCAACACAATGGACGCATACACGAGAGGCGCTACGTCAGTTGCCATCAGGCAACGCCGGAAAATATATGACCCAACTGGTCTTCAAAGGTCCCCAAATCCTTACCCATGCCCGGAGTTTGCTGCAAACGTATCCGTTGGACGATGACCGCTTCAAAATCCAGATGATTCATTACCTCCGCCAGATCCTTCCCGGTGATCTTGAACCGCTTTATGAAGCCATGTTGCAAGATATTATGGCCGACAAACCGCAGTTACAAGGCTAGTACGGCGTACCACGCCTCGAAACCGCTACGACAGGTCGGCTCTGGCTCCCGAGAGGTGGGATATCGTGGCTCCCACACCAAGCGCCGCTTGTGGTATAGTAAGCGCTGAATTCTGAGCTGACCGTCACTAGGGAGAAAGGGAACACTATGTTATTCGAACAGATTGACGCGGGGGGCGACCGGAATTTTAGTTACCTCATCGCTGACGAGGAAAGCAAACTCTGCGCAGTAGTCGACCCTGGCTATGATACGAGCAAACTGGAAGCGCGCGTGCAGGAATTAGGCCTGCAAGTGGCATACATCTTCAACACGCACACCCACCGCGATCACATCGCTGGCAACGGCGTCTTTCACAAAGGCGGCGTCAAATTGGCCGCTTACAAGGAAGCGACGGTGAATCCGGATCTGAAACTGGATCACGGCGACGAGGTCCAAATGGGTGACGTCACGATCAAGACCCTCTTTACGCCCGGCCATTACCTGGATTCGATGTGTATCTTGGTGGGTGACAAACTCATTACGGGCGATACGCTTTTCGTTGGCTGCATCGGTGGGACAAGCTCGCGCAGCAACGCCGAGAAGCAGTTTCACAGCCTATTTGAAGTCATCCTGAAGCTGGATGACCACATTGAAGTCCATCCGGGGCATGATTATGGTGAAAAACCCGTCTCGACCATTGGGTACGAGCGGACCAACAACCCCTTTTTGCAGCGGACCGACTTTAACGAGTTCACGTGGCTGAAGGAGCATTGGGAAGAGTACAAGGTGAAGCACGGCATTCCCTAGCCCGCCCTCTGGGCACAGATGCGGGTCATCAGCGCGCCGCCGATTGGCCGCGCGCTGCACGCTTTTCCTCGTCCTTAGCCTTGGCGCCGCTTGCCCACCGCATCGGCAAGCGCTTCCAGAAGCGGAATCGTCATATCCCAGGAAATGCAGGCATCGGTGATACTCTGTCCATAAGTCAACGGCGCGCCGGTGTCATGATCCTGCCGTCCTTCTACCAAATGGCTCTCCATCATGATGCCACCGATATTATAGGATCCCGACGCTACCTGCTCGCAGATATCATAGGCGACTTCGGGCTGACGCGTGTAGTCCTTGCTGCTATTGCCATGACTGCAGTCGATCAGCAGCCGGTCGGGCAAGTTGGACTGGCGCAGAATTTGCGCGGATTGGTCCACCGTTTCCCGGCCGTAATTCGGTCCTTTATTAGAGCCGCGCAGAATCACATGGCAACTCTCGTTGCCTGCAGTGGACACGATCGCGGCAATACCCTGCTTCGTCACCGACAAGAAATGATGCGGGTGACGGGCCGCCCGGACCCCATCGATGGCAATCTGGATGGTGCCGCCCGTCCCGTTCTTGAATCCCACGGGCATCGACAACCCCGACGCCAGCTCACGATGCACCTGGCTTTCCGTCGTCCGCGCCCCAATCGCGCCCCACGCAATCAAATCGGCGGTAAACTGTGGCGTGATCACATCCAGAAATTCGGAGCCGGCTGGCACGCCCATGGTGCCGAGGTCGAGGAGGAGGCGTCGCGCCGTGCGCAATCCCTGGTTAATGTTGAACTTCCCATCGAGGTTCGGATCGTTGATCAGGCCCTTCCAGCCAATCGTCGTGCGCGGTTTTTCGAAATAAACGCGCATGATGATGCAGAGTCGAGAACTCAGACTCTCGATGTACGGCTTCAACTGGCCAGCATACTCCAGCGCCGCCTTCGTGTCATGGATGGAACACGGCCCCACCACGACCACCAACCGGTCGTCGCGGCCCGCAATGATGTCCGCCACTTGCCGGCGGGCCTCCATCACCGTCTGCGTCGCCTCTTTGGTAATAGGAAGTTCTTCTTTAACCAAAATATCAGGAGGAATCAATGGGCGAAGCCCCGTAATTCTGAGATCGTCCGTTGTTTGGTACATGGTGCTATCAGCCTCCTTTGAAATCGTCTGGCATAACGGGGCGCCGGGAATGCATCGGTGTGATGTTGAGCAGATCCATGCGTACAAATAAAGAGGACACGCACACCGCATTTACCCCGGATGGCATATCGAACGTCCGTATAGTACCATACCTGTGACATGACATCTAATCGATGATAAGTGTGAAGGACGCATGGTATCCCCTGTAGGTTACATTGCAAGGCGACATGCCACGGGATGCCTGCCGAGGAGGCACACATCGTGCGACAGATGGGGCGTGGTCTAGGAGGGGGACTAGGGGGGCTGTTGTTGGCGTTGAGCGCGATGGCGTCACCGCAATATGACGGTCTGATTGGCGCTGCTGCGTCTCGGTACGGGATCGAGCCGGCCTTAGTCAAAGCGGTGATCCAATGCGAAAGCAACTTCGATCCCTATGCCGTGTCGCCGCAAGGTGCGGAAGGTCTGATGCAGCTCATGCCGGCGACGCAAGCAACCCTGGGCGTGCCGAACGCTTTTGAGCCAAGGCATAATATCGAGGCCGGTGTGCGATTTCTGGCCATGCTGCGGAAAAGGTTTGGCCCGCATCTTCCCCTGATTCTAGGCGCATGCAATGCGGGACCGCAGGCCGTTATCGATGCGGGCTATCGCGTACCGGCTTTTGCCGAAACCAAACGCTATGTGGCCTGTGTCGAGGCTGCTAGGCGACGTTACCAAGCAAGCGGTTTAAACGGCTTGTCTGCCGAAGCGCCCACGACCCCGCCCACGACCCCGGAAGATGGCGCAACGCCTGTCAGATTGATGGTCACACCACTCCATGTGCCGCCCTCGGGCGGGCGTGTCGGCCAACGGCTATTGCTTCATCTCGAAGCCTGGAATGTGGGTACGGAAGCAGCACATGGCGTGGTCAGTTTGACGTATCCTGTGCCGCTCTTATCGCTACTCGCTTTGCGGACAGCGCCGGACAACACCACCGTTCATCTTCCCACCACGCAGGCAACCCAATCGATTCATGTCTCCTGGGCCGGCAATGCCTATGACTTTCTTCAGAGTGCATGGCCAGCCTGGCAACCAGGACAGCGCCGCACCGCAGTCCTGGCTCTGGTACCACGGCTGGCACAAGATATTGCCCTGCACTGCAGCATCCTGCTCTACGACCCTTCACACACAGCGGTGCAACACCGCTGGAGCACGGTCGTCCGGATTCCGGTACAATACGGCTTAGAGGCCGGACAAGGGGCCGGACGAGGGAATGGTAGACGGTAGGGCAGTAGGTTATACTTCTCCCATGCTCTGGGCTGGTAGCGGTGTATCGGAGCATGGGAGGTACGGGAATCCATACAGAAATTTCTCCGTCTGTGTTGGCAGGCGAACTACAATAATGCGAGGAGATCGGGCATGGCAATAGAAGGGGTGATTCTGGCAAAGCCCCGAGGTTTTTGTGCAGGCGTAGACCGAGCGATTGAAATCGTCGAACAGGCCCTTATCATCTATGAAAAGCCGGTCTATGTGCGGAAAGAAATCGTGCACAATCGGCATGTTGTCGAGGCTCTGCAAGAACAAGGGGCCGTCTTTGTTGATGAACTCGACGAAGTACCGGCTGGGTCGACCGTCATCTTTAGCGCCCATGGCGTCTCTCCCACCGTATGGGAGGCTGCACAGCAGAAAGACTTGCGCATCATCGATGCCACTTGCCCACTCGTCACCAAAGTTCACACGGAAGTCCAGCGTTATGCCAAACGAGATCATGCCATCGTGCTCATCGGACACGAAGATCATGACGAAGTAATCGGCACACGAGGCGAGGCGCCAGATCGCATCCAGGTTATCAGTACCGTTGAGGATGTCGAGCACTTACAGGTTCCCGATCCCAGCAAAATTGTCTGTTTGACCCAGACCACTCTCAGTATGGATGACACGGCTGCCGTGATTACCGCCCTGCGGGCCAAATTTCCCGCGATGATCACACCGGCGAAGGATGATATTTGCTATGCCACGCAGAATCGCCAACAGGCGGTCAAAGCGATGGCCGAGATCGTCGATGTCGTCTTCGTGCTTGGGTCATCCAACAGTTCCAATTCCAACCGCTTGCGGGAAGTCGCCGAGACCGCCGGCGTCCGTGCGCACCTCATCAATCAGGTGAGTGACATCACGACGGAAATGCTGCATGATACGGAACGGGTCGGAATCACTGCAGGCGCTTCAACGCCGGAGTTTCTGGTGCAAGCAGTGATTGCTTATTGTCAACAGGTGGGGGCCCAAACCATCCAGGAGTTAACCGTGGTTGAAGAGGACGTCAAATTCCTCTTGCCGCCTGAGTTGACGGGTGCACGTGTACAGCTTTAGGCACTCACGCCTGGTACGGCTCTGTTTGACGCGGGGAACCTCCCCGCGACTGCTGTGCTCTAGGTGATCAGAAAGATCGGTATGGAATCCCAAACGTATAAAATTGTCGAACTCCTTGGTGTCTCCGACCTCAGTTATGACGATGCCGCAAGCCGGGCCATCGCCCGTGCAGGCCGAACGCTCAAAGGACTCGGCTGGTACAAGGTGACAGACCTACGTGGACTCATCCGCGATGGCGAAGTGGCGGAATATCAGGTCACGTTGCAACTCGGCTTTCGTCTGCTGAGCGATGAAGAACTTCACCCCGATTCAGGATAGGGCACAGGAATCAATTGATCCGCCGCACTCACGGTGTCCGCACGCCAGAGTTCGAACAGTTTTTTGGCAATCGGGCCAGGCCCGCCATCGCCGACTGGCTGACCGTCCCACTGCACTACCGGGGCGACTTTGATGGAGCTGCCCACCAACATCATTTCCGCCGCGGCACGGCCCTCCTCAAGCGACACGTCGTCCACCACGATATCCCGTAACGTACCTTCCTGCACCAGACGCTTGGCCAGTTCCATAATCCGCAGCACCGTAATGCCAGACAGAATCGCGTCAAATTTTGGGTGGCGGAAAACGCCATCTTGGGTGACGAACGCGACATTCATGTTCGAACTCTCACCCACGAAACCGCGCTCGTCGATGAAGACACCATTGTCCGCACCGTGATCCCTTGCCTCCAAAACGACCAGGGCGTTCGGCAGATAATTGTTCGACTTCACGCGAGCAAAAAACGGCGGCTTGATCGGCACCGTGCTGCTGACGACTTTCATACCCTCCGTATAATAAGAATCAGGATAGGTCTGGCCACGGAAAATCATGACGTAAAAGCTACTGCCGACACATTCGGCCGACGACAGCCCAAAGCCGCCCGGACCGGCCGAGAGCCAGTAGCGCACCGAGGCATCGCGCCAGCCACTTGCCGCCGCCGTATCGATGATAATTTGCCGCAATTGCTCCGGGGGATACGGCAGCGGAATACGCGCCATCTCCGCCGAGCGCAAAAAGCGCTCCAGGTGCGTATCGAGCTGATACAACATGCCTTTCACAATCGCCGCGGTATCGAACACGGCATGGCCACGGTGCACCATGTGATCGTCCATGGGCAGGACCATCAGCGCCGGATCCGTGACAATACCGCCTAGGACGCTGGAATACATGGCCGCAAAATTCGACGATTTATCGTGTACCGCTTGTTGCAACCGTGCCAGAGCAGCATCCGTCGTCAAGGTGGGTGTCGGCGTCACGATCGCCATAGGAGCATCTCCTGCATCAATAAAAAAGTCCAACGTGATACGTACCGAAATGACACCGTATCATTTCGTCGCATCCGATTCGTGTGTGCGGGTTCGCATGGGGGGAGTATACACAAGGCGGGAGGGAACTGTACAGCAGAGCCACACGTCTCTATTGCTCTGAGAAAGCATCCTCGCGTATGATATGCACATGCCATATCCTCATCCGGTTTTAGAAAAGAGAGAGCACTATGTCACAGCCACAAACGCTCCTCGTCGTCGGTTTAATTGCGGCGAATGACGCCGACGCCATGGACATTCCTGACGACATCGAGGAGATTTCGGCATACGAACTGACCATCCGCATCCGCGTCGGGCGTCCCGTCCCGGACCCCGTGATGATCGTTGTGAGTTCACAAGACGAAGTGGTAGAGCTGGTCGATGGCATTAAGGGCGCGGATTTAACGCTGGACATCATGACCGACGACCTCAATCGGCCGAAGCTGGCCAACCTAGAAGAACTCATGGCACTCTTATCTCAAAACGCCCCGAAGGATGATGGCACCAAGGGAAGCGACGGGGAAGACCTCTTTCGGATTCTGTAGCTCTCAGCTCTCAGCTCTCAGCTCTCAGCTAAAGATCAAGAAGAAGAGCTATAAAAAATGGGTACTTACAGGGCGCCTTGCTGTGCCAAGCTCTTCAGCCTTTTCAAAGCTGAGAGCTGAGAGCTGAGAGCTGAGAGCTATAGAATCATCTTGCATGTCGCATGTCACCGTAGTACGCTGCACTTGGCGTGTCGTGGCAGACGATCATCGTCATGCAAACGAAAGAGAAAGCCGCGGTATCCGAAGGGAAGGAGGCAAAACCATGTCATACGAAGCGATGATGGCAGAGACGGTCTATCTGCACGGTCATGAGGGAGATCAAATTGACGCTTACCTGGCGCGTCCCATGGGCGGCGGCCCCCATCCGGGCGTCGTGGTGATCCATCATATGCCCGGATGGGATGGCCCCACAAAAGAAATTACTCGTAGATTTGCCTATCATGGCTACGTGGCCATCTCGCCCAATCTGCACTTCCGCCAAGGCAAAGCAACGCCGGAGGAAAATAGCGACAGCGTACGCGCCGCTGGCGGCATGCCGGACAATCGCACACTCGGCGACTTGGAAGGCGCCATTGCCTATTTGCGCACCCTGCCCTACTGTAATGGCAAGGTCGGCATCATCGGCTACTGCTCCGGTGGCCGCCAATCCTACCTGGCCGCGTGCCGACTCTCTGGCATCGATGCGGCAGTAGATTGCTATGGTGGCCGTGTTATCGCCACACCTGAGGACCTCAGCGAGCGTCAGCCCGTTTCCCCGATCGAATATACGGCCGGCCTGAGCTGCCCGCTCTTGGGTCTGTTCGGAAATGAAGACGCCAATCCCTCTGCCGAGCAGGTGAACCGGATTGAGGAGGAACTCAAAAAGCATGGCAAAACCTACGAGTTCCACCGGTATGACAATGCTGGCCATGCCTTTTTTGCTGTGGAGCGCGCGCAATACCGGGTAGATGCGGCGCTCGACGGATGGCAAAGAATCTTTTCGTTCTATGAAAAATATCTCCGGTGATGCACGCGTGTAGACGAGGCCTGCGGCGCCTCTCCAGTGCCGTAGGCCTCGCAAGGCTGGCATGGAGACCGTATGGAACCTTTATCTATCCGCTTCGGAGGCTATCAGCCACCGACATCCGTGCATAACAAGGCCGCTGACATGTTGGGCAACGCTTTGCGGACCCGTTTGGGACATGCCGTGCAATTCATGCTCGATGGCAATATCATCGCTTCCGGACATCAAGCTGCCGACCTCTTAACCATGGTGGAACATGGGACGCAGACCATGTGCTACTTCTCATCGAGCTATCTGGCCAATCGGGTGCCGGAATTTGCCCTGCTCGACTTGCCATTTGTGCTCAATGATCGGGCCAAGGCCTACGCCGTGCTCGACGGACCACTGGGGCAACTTCTCGCTGCCAAGCTGCGGGCGACAACAGGATTGCGTCTCCTCAGCTTTTGGGACAACGGGTTCCGGCATCTGAGCAATGCCGTGCGGCCGATCCGCACACCAGCAGACTGTCAGAGACTGCGTTTGCGCACACTGTTTAGTGATATGCATACCCAAGTCTTCTCACTGCTGGGCTTCGATCCCGTAGCGCTCGACGTCAAGGATCTCATCGCAGGTGTAAAGGCAGGGGCCATTGAGGCGCAGGAAAACCCGCTGACGAATATTTACCATTTCGGCATTCATACGTATCACCGCCATATCACCCTCTCGGGCCATTTCTTCGGCGCGGCCGTGCTGCTCTGTCACGAAGCCAGTTATACGGCTTGGCCGGTCGAGGTGCGACAGGCGGTGACCGCGGCGGCAGAGGCGACCGCGGCGCAGCGACGTTTGGCGGCGGCAGAAGATGAGGATGTCTTGGCCAAATTGCACCCGGACCAAAACGATATCGTTCGATTGACGGATGCTGAACGGTCTCTATTCGTTGACGTGGTAGCGCCACTCGTGGACGCGCAGCGGCGCATCTTTGGGCCTATCCTCTTTGGGTATCTTGATCGTATAGGAAAGTGCATTTTCCCGATCCCAGAAGTCCCCATTTCTCAAGGATGAACGAGCCAAGTGA
>CBCXVS010000024.1:0-39620 GCA_965178525.1 uncultured bacterium
GAGGAGAGTCGGTCTCAGGCAATCGGCGTAACTGCTTCATCAAGAAAGGAGTTGGCTTAACTTAAGGCCATTCGGGGTAAACGATGTTTTTTCTCGTGGTCAGTGGGCTCTCAGGGGCGGGAAAAAGTGTGACGATCAAGGCTTGTGAGGACATCGGCTTCTACTGCGTCGATAACCTGCCAACGGCCTTGATCCCGACCTTTGCCGACTTGAGTGTACAGAGTCAGATTCATCGCGTCGTCCTGGGTATTGATAGTCGTGAGGGTACCTTTCTCGAAGGCTTATCGGACGTCTTAGAAAACTTACAACGTCAGGGGCATCAGGTTGATATCGTGTTCTTAGATGCCCAGGATGAGGTCTTGGTTCGGCGTTATAGTGAAACCCGCCGGAAGCATCTGCTGGCAGCCGATGGGTCCGTGTTGCAAGGGATCGCCAGGGAGCGGGAATTGTTGCAGGGCTTGCGCCAGCTCGCCACACGGGTCATTGATACTACAGGGCACAATGTACATGAACTGCGCGCCCTGATCCAGTCGGCCTATCGGGATGAGGATCGAGGCGGGCAGATGCACATTTCCGTGGTATCATTCGGCTTCAAGTACGGTGTGCCGATGAATACGGATTTGGTATTCGATGTTCGCTTTTTGCCCAATCCGCATTTTGAGCCTGCCCTGCGTGACGGCACAGGTCAGGAACCGCGGGTGGCGCAGTATGTGTTGGAGCACCCGGCGGGTCACACCTTTTTGCAACATTTGCAGGAATTTCTGGCGATCCTGATGCCGCTTTATGAGCAAGAGGGCAAAGCCTACTCAACCATTAGTCTCGGCTGCACAGGCGGCAGACATCGCTCGGTGGCGACGAGCGAGGCCGTGGCCCAGTATCTGCGGCAACTCGGGTATTGTGTGACCTGTCAACATCGTGATATCGTCAGAGTCTCATAAGCCGGTCTGTCGCCCCAAGCATTTGTATGGATGGGAGCAGCGTTGTGACGTTGCCTACGGTTGCGATTATCGGACGTCCTAACGTGGGAAAGTCCACCCTCTTTAATCGTTTGGTCGGACGCCATACCGCGCTGGTGGATGAGACCGCCGGCGTGACGCGTGACCGCCATTACGGCGAAGCCGAGTGGCTAGGGCACGTGTTTCGCGTGGTCGATACGGGCGGCATGGTGGCCGAACACGGCAGTGACCTGATCAATACGGTGCGGGCGCAGACGGAGTATGCCATCGCCGAGGCGTATCTCATTCTGTTCATGGTGAATGCCCGTGACAGTGTAACCGCTGCCGATGCGGATATTGCCAGCCGCGTGCGCCGGGTCTGCAAGCCGATACTACTCCTGGCCAATAAAGTTGACGCATCGGAAGTGGAACTGGACGTGGCGCCGTTATATCGGCTCGGTTTTGGCGAGCCCTACTTCATTTCCGCAGAGCACGGCCATGGCGTTGGTGATATGCTGGACGCGGTGCTGGCCATTCTGCCGCATGCGCCAGAGGAACAGGACGAGGCGGTCAGCGTACAGGTTGCCATCGTTGGGCGTCCAAATGTCGGCAAGTCATCCCTGGTCAATCGTATCCTCGGGGAGGAGCGGCATCTGGTCGATGCCACGCCGGGTACGACTCGGGATGCCATTGATAGCCGGGTACGGGTCAACAAACGCCTCTACACCCTGATCGATACCGCCGGCATGC
Source organism: uncultured bacterium (assembly GCA_965178525.1). Taxonomy (GTDB): domain Bacteria; phylum Tectomicrobia; class Entotheonellia; order Entotheonellales; family Entotheonellaceae; genus CBCXVS01. Next base: position 1,686 of record CBCXVS010000024.1, read on the forward strand.
GGAAGCCTCGGCGCATTGGGGAAGAACTTGAGAAGGCATCAGTCGCCGTATCGCTCAATCGCATTCAGCGTTGTGAGGTTGCCGTGCTGGTGTTGGATGCCGTGGATGGCGTGCGGGAACAAGATGTGCGCATTGCGACTTATATCGAACGTCATGGGAAAGCATGTGTCATTGCCGTTAACAAATGGGATGTCATCGAGAAAGCGACCGGGACCTATGAGCGCTTCATGCGCGAGGTGACGGATGCGATGCCGTTTCTTGCCCATGTTCCGATTCTCAGTCTCTCAGCTCTCTCAGGGCAACGGGTCGTGAAGCTGTTTCCGCTGCTTGATCGCGTCATCGAGGCAGCCAAACACCGTGTGCCCACGGCACAGCTCAACGTGTTTCTGAAAACGGTAACCCAGCGGCATCCAGCCCCAACATATCGGGGCAAAGCCGTCAAGTTCAGTTTTATGATGCAGACGTTCGTACAACCGCCTACTTTCCTCTGTTTCGTCAACCGTCCGACGGGCGTGGCGCAGCATTATCAGCGGTATCTGGAAAATCAACTTCGGCACGCCTTCGGATTTGCGGGGACGCCCGTACGCCTGCGTTTCCGCAAGAAATAGGGGCTGATAGGGCAGGAACGATGCACACAGTTGCTCATCCCGCTCTCAGTCAGCTATAGTATGACTAGCGTACGTGTGCGAGTTCACAATGCTTGTCCGGGATCATGGCATGATCCCGGTTGGGTCCAGCCGACAGGAAATATTAACGATATCCAGCGCGCAGGCTGCTAACAACTATCGTGACTGACAAACGTCAACAAGGACAACATGCGAATTTGGCCGACCAGTTGGCCGCCAAGCCGTTCTTTAAAATCGGGGAAGTGGCACAGCTCTTAGGGGTCAAGCCACATGTCCTGCGCTATTGGGAATCCGAATTTCCGTCATTAAAACCCAAAAAAAATCCCTCTGGGCAGCGAATTTATGCCCGAGCGGACATCGAAGCTATTGTCGAGATTCAAAACCTCCTGTACAATAAGTGGCATACCATTTCAGGAGCCCGGCAAATGCTGGTACGCCAGCAGGCGATGGCTCCCAATGATATCGCAGCGGCGCATGCCAAGCCCCTGCCACAGGCGTTGGCGGATTTGAAGGGGCATGTGTATGAATTGTTAGCGTTGTTAGAGCAAATGCCAACATCATAATCGGGGCGTGGCGCAGCCTGGTAGCGCACTTGCATGGGGTGCAAGGAGTCGGAGGTTCAAATCCTCTCGCCCCGATCATCTACGGTTTTCGATAGGCATGTGGACGTGTTAAGGAATCGTCGGACGGCGTACATGCGACCCGGTCACTGCATACATAGCTCAGAGCGTGGACGAGTCGTTGTGGTTGTGTGATGGACGGGGCGTAGCGCAGCTTGGTAGCGCGCCTGCTTCGGGAGCAGGAGGTCGGAAGTTCAAATCTTCTCGCCCCGACTTTATATGTGTAGCATTATGGCACTACATATTGTTGGCGTCATTGGCTCGGGACAGTGTGATGAGGCTACCGTACGTATTGCTGAGGAGGTTGGGCAGGGCTTGGCACGACATCATGTAGCGGTGCTCACTGGAGGCCGGGGTGGCGTCATGGAGGCAGCATCGCGTGGGGCACAGCAAGCAGGAGGGCTTACCATCGGTATCCTGCCGGGATGTGAACCGGAAGAAGCCAATCCGTACGTTGATGTGCCCATTGCCACGGGATTACGTGATGCGCGTAACGCGATTGTGGCGCGTTCCTCAAAAGTGCTGATTGCGATCGCCGGGGAATATGGCACGCTATCAGAAATAGCTCTCGCCCTGAAGATAGGGCGTCGCGTTATTGGCTTGGGAACGTGGACTGTTGCCAAGGATGTGATAGTCGTTGAAACTCCTCAACAGGCTGTCAATCAGGCTGTTGCATACCTGACTATGCGCTGACATGGACGGAGTGGCGATGGGACTCCGGTGCTTCATGCAGCGTTTTCTCGTGTCTCTCTCCTGTAGTGTTGTGCTTCTAGGCTGCTACCATGCTCCAGTCTCCATGTCCCGTACTCTGCGCTCGCCGGAAATATATCATCAAGTCAAACGCGGGCAGACCTTGTGGAGTATCGCGCGTACGTACAAAGTCGACTTGCACACGCTGCGGCGTGCGAATAAGCTGTCGAAGCAAGCCGTGTTGCAGGTTGGGCAAAAGCTCTATATTCCGGGGGCTACGCGGCAACGCCATGTGGCGAGCCGTTGTCCGTGTGGATCGAAGGCTTCGCCGTCTCGCTCCAAACATGCGTCGAAGCCGCCATCCACCCCACGTCGCGATGCGCCAGCACAAAAAACAGAACGTTTCCTTTGGCCTTTACACGGAACGATCACCCAGAAGTTTCGACAACATAGCGGTCGGCGGCACGACGGTATCGATATCGCGGCTCCGAAAGGCACGCCCATTCGCGCAGCCGCAGATGGCAAGGTCATCTTTAGCGACTGGGGTCCTGGGGGATACGGACGGCTCGTGATCTTGCAACACAAGGCCAATGTGGTCACGGTATACGCACACAACGAAAAGAATCTGGTCCGCGTGGGACAGACCGTGCGGCGAGGACAGCCGATTGCGACGGTGGGACGGAGTGGACGGGCAACAGGATATCATGTGCATTTTGAAGTGCGGCGGAAAACCGTCCCGGTTTCCCCGTTTAAATTTTTATCGCGGAATCGTCACGTCGCCTGGCTTCAGCCGTATGTGACGGGCAAGCCGACGAGGATGCATGGCCTGGCTTCCGGCTAAAAGAGATGCGCCGATGCGAGACATGTTGAAAGAGAAGGTTCGAGATATTCCCGACTTTCCCACCCCAGGCATTATCTTTAAGGATATTACCCCGCTTCTGAGTGATCCGCAGGCCTTTACGATGGCCGTAGACCTCCTGGCGCAGCGCTATTGCGACGACTCGATTGATTACGTCGTAGGCGTAGAGGCACGCGGATTCGTCGTGGGAGCGGCATTAGCTGCGACCCTGCGCACAGGGTTTACGATGGTGCGGAAGCCAGGAAAACTTCCCGCTGCGACGCTGCAAGCGACGTATGAGCTGGAATATGGGAAGGATAGCCTCGAAATTCACCGCGATGCCATGCCGCCGGGGTCACGTATTGTCCTGGTCGATGACGTCCTGGCAACGGGAGGCACCATGGCAGCCGTCATTGAGCTGGTCAAGGCGCTTCGTTGTGAGATCGTCGAACTTGCCTTTCTCATTGAATTATCCTTCCTAAACGGCCACAAACGTCTGCGGGACTACAACCTGTTTTCCCTCATTCAGTATTAAGATTTGCCCATGATCATACGTGCATTGACCGGACCCGTCGCGGCAGTGGACGCGCACGCCCGGACGCAGCGCCTGCTTCTACGGCGCATCCTCAAACAGGTGTCGCGCTCTTTCTATCTCAGCTTGATCGTGTTGCCTCAGACGGTACGGCCGCAAATTAGCCTGGCGTATTTGTTTTGCCGTGCCGCTGATACGATTGCCGATACACACATCGTGCCCTATGACGAGCGCCTCGACGCTCTCAACGTGTTCCGTCAGCAATTTCACCTGAACAGCCCAAGCTGGGAGGAGCTTATTCGACTCCGGGATTGGCTACGGTCGCATCAGGGCACAGAGGGAGAGCGTCAATTACTCCATCATTTGCCGGCATGCTTTCGCCTCTATAGCAGCTTGACGCCGGCAGATCAGCAGCTCATACGGGAGTTGGTCTCCATCCTGACCCAGGGTATGGAAATGGACCTGACGTCTTTTCCCGCAGAACCTACTCAGCCCATCCGAGCTCTCTCCGATTTACCGGCGCTGGATCGTTATACCTACTACGTCGCAGGCGTCGTCGGGGAGTTTTGGACAAAAATACATGTGGCGCATATCCCGGCACTGCAAGGCTATGACTTGCCAGCCCTCTGTAATTTGGGCATCCGTTTCGGCAAAGGACTGCAGATGACGAATGTGCTCAAGGATCTTGGACGTGATCTGCACATCGGACGTTGTTATCTGCCACAGGCACTGCTTGACGAGCTGCACGTCGACTTGCAAGCGTTGCGTCATCCGGAAGCACGAGACCGGATTTTACCCTTGATCCATCGCCTCGTGCACCAAACCCTGGATCATCTTGACCATGCTCGTGACTATATCGGTTTGCTGCCTGCCCGGGCCATACGTCTTCGTCTGAGCTGTATGTGGCCGTTGCTTTTTGCTGTCCAGACCTTAGACGTGATCTGCCGGTCTGAGACCTTGCTCCACCCGCAGGCTCGAGTCAAAATATCTCGCCGGGCTGTCTATCGCACGATGGCCTGCTCGCTTTGCTGCCTCCTGATGCCCCGCCTATTTGTGTGGTACTACGACCGGCTGCGACAGCGTCTGCTTGCCGCGCTGCATGCCTGACGCCTAGCGGCAACGACTCGGCATTATAATGAACTGTTAACACAGATGCGAGTTTGGCTATAGTAAACAGTTAAGTCTAACGTAAAATATTAATTTTGCGAGTAGAATGGCGGCTCATTGCCGCATATGGAGATCGCGTCAATCCAATATATTAAGTAATACTTTAAATATTGCCACTATTATCACTGTCCTGTATCGCGGTGGCTGTGTAGCTGACGCGGCAAGAGCGTTTTGCAGCAACGCCTCAGCATAGGCCAAGCAGCCCTTCACACCTGAGCAAATAGTGCTTATTTTAATCTTATACTTTAAATATTAGCGTTAAGATTGACTCATGGCCGCGAGCCGATCCTGGCTCCGCTTCAGTGCCGTGAACCACAGTCGTCCGTGGTGGAGCTTGGTCAGAGCGTTTTTGGACCGAGTTGTTGACGGGTGGCCTAAGCTAGCCAAGGCTGGACATGGCAATTCTCAGGGAGCTAAAGTGTTGGTTGAGCAAAGATCGCCGAGCGGTTGTCTTGGAGCGCCACGACATCGTCGATGGTGGGCTCGTCTGAATGAGTTGTTGACCACTACATGAGAGAAGGTTAGAATCAGACAATCCATGGGGGGCCGGTGTGCGGGGCCGAGCAAGCCCCGCATCAGTTGATCTCCCAATGGTGAAAAAATTGATGGGACACAAGGATATTCCAAGGACACTGCGGTATACGCATCTTTCCAGTGACCACAAACAGAATGCAGTTGGCAAGCTGGGGGAAGAGACGAAGTGCTGTCAATTTTGATATCAACGTGGTCAAAGAGGCGCTGGGAAGTCGTATAAATTATTGCTAAACCATACGCTCCTGTAGCTCAGCTAGGATAGAGCAGCGGATTCCTAATCCGCAGGTCGCAGGTTCAAATCCTGCCGGGAGCGCTCAAGTAGGGATAGAAGAATCAGAGGTTTAGAGACGTCGTCGAGTCTCTTGAATCTCTGATTTTTCTGCTTGTGGGGCACTGGTGGGGCACTTTGGTGCAACCTGTCCTCACACAACCTGCAACGGTCATGCGTTACATGGCGGCATTGAGTCATGGGTTCACCGTTATTATTAAGGAGTGGGGATGGCTGGATGAGTCGCCGATGCGCAAGGTCTCCAAACCCAAAGGACCACGGGGACGGGAACGATTTTTATCGGATGATGAGCGAGAGCGGCTCCTGGAGGCGTGCAGGATGAGTTACAATCCCTTTTCTCTATCCCGCTGTGGTACTGGCATTATCGACGGGCACGCGGAAGGTGGAAAGCCTCGGCTTGTACTGGCGCGATGTCGACTTCCAACGGCAGACCATCACGTTGCACGACACCAAAAATGGCTCCCCCCGGACATAGCCTTAAAGGGACATGCGTTAGAGCTCATCCAGCAGCACTCCAACGGGCGTCGCATGGATTCCGATTTCGTGTTCCCCAGCCGGAATGGGAAGAAGCCTTTCGACCTACGACGCGCATGGACAAGGAGTTTTAGACGATTCTTACACCCACGGAGAACCGCTCTATAATAGGGGGAAATGAATGACTAACCCGTGCAGGCATTGTTTCCGGATGCCTGTCCGGTGCTGGACTATTACCCCTGTTCCGAGTACCTCCATCAGATGGCGTACGCCCAATACGGCCAGACGTTACAGGCGTTCGCATGGATCGCATCGACGTTGACTCGGTTGTACATAGGCCCTGTGGGAGCCGTCCTGGGTGGCCTGCGGCGGATGCCGCCCACGTCAGAAGAGGCGGCCAACGCGATTGATAACGGCTGGGTCCATCTCCGCAAGCATTTAATCAAGTATGTGTGCGGTATCGACAAAAGAAATCAGAAGCGTAAGAATCATCTAAAACTCCCCCCGCATCCTCGATCAATTTGCCGCTATGATCGACGCGCGTATGATCGATGGCAATCCCACCCCGTCGGCGATCGCGCGTTTTGGGGTCGGGTTGCAACCACTCCAAGCGTCGGTCGTTGAGTGCCGGTTCATCCCAGGACGCGGTCGTGAGCCAGCGGTTCAAGCACGATTGATCCGTGGTGATGGCAAACTCACGGTTGATGCCGCTGACATTCTTGCGCTCGGCGCCCCTCAGTCCGGTTAAGTATTCGGCGACCTGCTGGCGAGCCGGCTCATGGGTCAAGAGGTCGCCAAAGATATCGAGGGCGTCCTTGACGATTGTGGGAAAGTCCACAATGGTCGGCATGGCAGCGTCCTCCTTGCCGTCAGATGAGTATGGGGGAGATCAGGAGTTGACTTCCCCTATACGACAACCAGCTCACTTTGCAAAAGGTCAGTAGAAATCCGCCCCGTGTAGGTTTATTCCAGTGAGGCGCTTCCCAGCAAAGTCCACTTCTACGAAGTTTGGCTGAATCTCAGGCGTTTCTTCCCGCCAATGATTCCAGGTTTCTACACCTTGTTTCAATATGTCCAGATGCTTTGGGTTCGCCATAGCCTCAACTCCGATTAGGAATACCATCCACTCGGCAGCCTATAGGTGCTAGAGTACCACTCTCTATATGTGTTATACAACGTACACATAGCGACATCAGGGAGGAGCCAAACCATGTTCTGTGTCCTCTATAAATTCACCGTAAACCCGACCAAGAGAACCAATTTCGTCAGCACTGGCTCGCCGTCATGAAGTACCTCTACGAGCACTCCGGGAGTCTAGGCTCCCGACTACATCGAGCCCACACCGGCGAATATATCGGATATGCTCAATGGCCTTCGCCGACAGAAGGCGGTAAAGACGTGGGGTAGAGCTACTGGGGATTGTCGGTTGCCACTTTTGGGCTGTGTGATTAGGAGGTTACGGCTAGCGCTGCTCTACCTTAATAGACGGGGAAATTGGTGGTGAAGGCGGCTTGTGAGACAACGTGAAACGCACTATAATTCAAAACAGTTTTATGTTATCGTTGTGCACCTGTGGTGATACCTGAGAAATCAGGAGTTCCAGGAAATTCTGTGGGGCACTCAGAGGCAAAAAAGGGCGATTTTCCACAACAAATCACAATAAATGGGAATTCGTAAATCTTTGATTTACTTGTTGATTAGTGTTGTGGCAGGTTGAATCCGTATAATTCCTAATCCGCAGGTCGAAGGTTCAAATCCTGCCGGGAGCACTTGCAAAATCAATCACTTTTGCAATCTTTCTTCCCCGTTTCCGTCCGCTGTACGCCGTCGCCTCATCGTGTCAGAACCTCTGTCTACATTGTTTTTGATATATCTTCCCGTTGTATGTTGCTTACGAGAGGTAGAGCCAACTTCGCTGAGCGTGTCATACGAGTTTTAGCATATACAAGGGACGTAACCAAGTCTATGATGGAGCTACTCACGCCTCCGGGCATATCCAATAGTGCCGATCTTGATCCGTACGTACGCCCCACTTAAGCCTTTTACGCCGAGTTGCCAGGGACTTTTCAGTTGCGTAGAGGTGGCATTTGAGGCATCATTTTGCTATGAACTGCGCGATGTTACGATCTTTCTGGACGTAAGTTTTTGATTTATTGTGCTCCCAAGTTAAATATTGCATTCGCAAGCCCACATCCTGTCGGGAGCATATCGTGTTGAAGTGTGTGTCATCGAGATGACGGGGCTGCGACGGCCCCTTGTCCGTCATCGTGGTGACCGAAGGGAAGACCTTTACTGTGTTAAGGAGGTATCGGTGGCTGACAACACTGGAGAGGAGATTCGGAATGTAGCCCTCGTGGGCCATTCAAGTAGTGGAAAAACGATGTTGGCCGAGGCCTTGCTCCTAAAAGGCGGCGTGCTCAATCGACTCGGAAAGGTAAATGACGGCACAACGGCGAGCGATTTTGATGTGGACGAAAAAGAGGCAGAGAAATCTTATTTTGCCTCGGTACTCCATACGGCCTGGAAAGGACGCGACATCAATATCCTGGATACGCCGGGCTCCTCTGATTTTATTGGGCAAGTATACGGTTCCCTGTCTGTAGTCGAACTCGCACTGATTACCGTAAACGCCGCGGCTGGAATCGAAATGGGAACGCGCAAAGCCTGGGAGCTGGCCCGGCAACAAGAGCGTCCCTGTATGTTTGTCGTGACCCGTATGGACGCGGAACAGGCCGATTTCGAAGGTGCGGTCGCGGCCCTGCAGGAGGCATTTGGCGCGTCGTGTACGCCGTTAATGATTCCGGTAGGAAGCGGGGCGACCTTTGAGGGCGTGGTGAATTTGCTACACCCGGAACGCGTGCCGGATGCACTCCAGGATACCGTCGAGGAACGGCGGAGCGAACTCATGGAGTCGGTCATTTCGGGTGATGACGAGCTGCTCGAACGTTACCTGGAAGGGGAGGAGATTCTGGCGGAAGAACTGGAACGGGTCTTTACGCAAGTGTTGGTAGATGGGAGCATTGTACCCATCCTCTGCTGTGCCTCTGAGCAAGACCAGGGGATCACCGAGCTCTTGGATATTCTCGCGGGCTATGCGCCATCGCCGGCATATTCCAGGAAGCAGGTCATGGGCGAAGCCGGGGTTGAAGATCATACGATCGATCTCGATGCGCCTCTGGAAGCTGAAGTCTTCCGGATGATGTCTGACGACTTCGTCGGCAAGGTGAGCTTTATCCGGGTGTTTGCAGGCGTCCTGAAGGGTGGGGACAATGTGACGCAGTCACAGACCGGAAGAACGGTCAAACTGGGGAAGCTTCTCCGTCCCCAGGGCAAGGATCAGCAAGAGGTTAATGTCGCGGGTCCCGGCGCCATTGTGGCCACCGCCAAGGTCGATGAATTGCAGATTGGCGATACGCTGGCGTCAACCAAGGACCAAAAGCCCTTTGTCACGCCCCATTATCCGTTACCGATGGTCTCCCGAGCGGTTTCACCGAAATCGCGTGGCGATGAGGCCAAGATTTCGGAAGGGCTGCGGCGTCTCGCCGAGGCGGATCCAACGTTTACGCTCGAAATGAATGCACAGACTAAAGAACTCGTCATTTCCGGCCTTGGCGAGCAGCATATCGGTCTGATGTTGAACCGATTGCAGCGGCGGGGTGTGGAGGTCACGACCAAGCTGCCGCGCATTGCGTACCGTGAAACCATTGCCAGCAAGGCGGAGGTACGGTATCGCCACAAGAAGCAGACCGGAGGCGCTGGCCAATTTGCTGAGTGCGCCATTCGCATCGAACCGAATGAGCGCGGGGCGGGTTATGAGTTTGTCGATAAAATCTTTGGAGGTGTGATCAGTCAGCCGTTCCGCCAGAGTGTGGACCGCGGCATCCAGGACAAGATGATTGAAGGCATTATGGCTGGCTATCCGGTAGTCGATCTGAGGGTCGAGCTTTATGACGGCAAGGAGCATCCGGTTGATAGTAAGGACATCGCCTTTCAGATCGCCGGGCGTGAAGCGATCAAGGAGGCGGTGCTGAAGGCGACGCCGGTGTTGCTGGAACCTATTGTAAAGATGGAAGTGGTGGTACCATCGAAATACATGGGAGATATTACCGGGGACATCAGTAGCCGGCGTGGTCGCGTTATCGGGATGGATAGCCTTGGGGATCTGCAGATGGTATACGCTGAGGTACCGTATTCCGAGGTACAACAATATAGCGCCTTTCTGCAATCCGTTACCGGTGGAGAAGGCTCTTATTCCGTTGAATTTTTACGCGATGAAATTCTGCCATCACACCTGGCGGACTCGGTCATCACGAGTAGTAACGCGGAGAAAGATAGCGACTAGCCCGGTGTAGGGCTGTATCCTCTGCACGGGCGGGCGTCGGCCCGCCCGTTACCTACCTGGTTGGATTCTTCCACGGCTTTCTCTATATGTCTTCACCGTGTGTCAACATACTTACCTCGGGAAATCACGAGGTCTGATGTCATGAAAGGGGTAGGGTAGTGGTTAGACAACGGATCGATCGCAAGGAATTGAAGCGGCCGGATCAGTTCATGACGCAGAGCGTGTTGATCTTTGAATGGGCCAAGAACCACATCACCTACATTCTCTATGGTGTGGTGGGCGTGGTCGTCGTGATCGGACTCATCGTGGGATGGTCGAGCTGGCAACGGCAGCATCGTGAGAAGGCGGCGGAGGCGTTACACCAAGCGTTAAAGCTGATGGATGCGTCGGCGGAGGAGCCCAGTGAGGCCGATACGGCAAAAGCGATTGAACACCTGCAAGCCATCACACGGGATTACAGCCGGACGCCAGCCGCAACCCAAGCCCATTGGCATCTCGGGCATCTTTATCTGGCCCGCGGAGAAGCCAAGACCGCTTTAGCGGCCTACGAACGGGCACGACACGGGTTTTCCCGTGAGCAACAACTCCGTACCGTCCTGGCCACCCTCAGTGTCGGCTATGCTCAAGAAGCCACCGATGCGTGTGATCAAGCCATTGCCAGTTATGAAGCAGTACAGCAATCGTCGGTCTACTGGATACACGGCGAAGCCTATCTGGGAATGGGCCGCTGCTACGAACGGCGCAGCGCTACGGACAAGGCGATTGCTATCTATGAGCAAGCGCTGGCCGATAGCCGTGTCATAGGTCTCACACAGCAGACTATCAGCGAACACCTGAAACGGTTACAGCCGGACACCGTGGCGCCAACCGTGACGGAAAGCGAACAGCAGACAACGCCAGCGACCGCTTCGCCGGATGGCAATGCCGGCGACATCGATCCGGGGGAAGAAGATAAGGCCGCATCATCGACAAGCCCCAAAACAGATTAGAGTTGAGTTCACCGTTGTCGATTTTGGCCGATAGTTTGCCGTGATATCCGACTTCCGATAAAGCGGGATTATGTAAACTTTTTGCGTCGTACAGGACTTTCGCCTCCGGTAACACCAGGTTGAAAGCCCCGCTTGCCGCAGGTCAATCGCAGCCACATCCAGACCAGGTTTACGAGCCGATTTCGGCGGCTTCACGTTCCCGCACCGCTTCCTTATGACTCAGCTTGATGCGTCCGTTCTGATCTACGTCCAGCACCTTCACCAGGACCTGGTCACCTTCTTGCAGTTCATCCGTGACCTTATTGACACGCTTGTCAGAAATCTGGGAAATGTGCAGGAGGCCATCCGTTCCGGGGAAAAGTTCCACAAACGCACCAAAGTCCATAATCTTACGCACCTTGCCTTGATAAATGCGCCCGACTTCCGCTTCCTGCGTGAGTTCTTGGACGATGCGCACCGCTGCCTGGGCCGAGGTTTCATCCGGGGACGCGATGCGGACCGTGCCGTCATCCTCGACGTTGATCGAGACGCCGGTCGTTTCGATGATGCCGCGAATCGTTTTGCCACCGGGTCCAATCACTTCACGCACTTTATCTTTGTGCACCTTGATATTGATAATACGGGGCGCATGCGAGGACAATTCCACTCGTGGCGCGTGTAGAATGTCTTCCATACACGCCAAGATATGGAGGCGGCCTTGACGGGCCTGTTCTAGCGCCTGGGCCATGATCTCACTCGATACGCCCGTCGTTTTGATGTCCATCTGAATGGCCGTAATGCCATCCGAGGTTCCGGCCACCTTGAAATCCATATCGCCCAGATGATCTTCCAAGCCCAGGATATCGGACAGAATGGCTACTTCACCATCTTGTTCGATCAGGCCCATGGCAATACCGGCAACCGGTGCTTTAATCGTCACCCCGGCATCCATCAAGGCCAGCGAACTGCCACAGACGGAGGCCATGGAGGACGATCCATTCGACTCCATGATCTCCGACACGATCCGGATGGTATAGGGAAGCACCTCGTGGGGCGGAATGACCGGCAAGATCGCCCGTTCGGCCAAGGCGCCATGGCCGATCTCACGACGGCCGGGGCCACTCAGACGCCGCACTTCGCCCACACTATACGGCGGGAAATTGTAGTGCAGCATGAAGCGCTTGTAACTTTTCCCTTCCAGCTCGTCAATCATTTGCTCGTCATCTTGCGTGCCCAGAGTAGCCACCACGAGCGCCTGGGTTTCGCCCCGTGTAAACAACACCGACCCATGCGACCGGGGCAACAGAGACGTGCGGCCGCTAATGAGCCGCACATCGGCCAATCCCCGGCCATCGGCACGCCGGCCATCTTTCAGGATTTGCCGGCGCATCTCCGCACTTTCCATGTCGTGCAAGAACCCGGCAATCGCCTTGACGCGCGGCGCCGCATCTGATATTTCCGGTTCATGATCAACCAGCGCCTGCATTACGTCATGCTCCAGCGCACTCATGGCATTTTGCCGTTCCAGCTTGCCAGGAATGGCCAACGCTTCCTGCATCCGCTGCTGCGCCATATCGTGCACCTGTTGCTGCAAAACCGTATCGACCGTGAGGGTTGCCAGCGCCATCGGCGCCTTGCCGACCCGTTGCTTCAGGTCAAGTTGCAGATCGATGCATGCCTGCAACGCCCGATGTGCCTCCTGCAACGCCGACAAGATGATCGCCTCCGAGAGTTCTTGGGCGCCACCCTCCACCATGACAATGGCATCCCGGGTTCCGGCGACGACCATGTTCAGCTGACTGTGCCGCAACTCGCTTCGGGTGGGATTCACGATCAGGGTCTCATCAATATATCCCATCCGGACGGCGCCGACCGGGCCTAAGAACGGAACATCGGACACCGTCAACGCCGCAGAGGCCGCGATGAGGCCCACGATATCCGGATCATTTTCCTGGTCCGCCGACAGCGTCATACAGAGGACTTGCGTATCTTTGCGATAGGCATCGGGAAATAACGGGCGAATGGGACGATCAATGATCCGCGAAGTCAGGGTTTCCCGTTCTCCCGGGCGCCCCTCGCGTTTAAAAAAACCGCCGGGAATTTTCCCCGCGGCATAAGTGCGTTCACGGTAATCAACAGTCAGCGGGAAAAAATCGACATCACCTCGGTCATCCGGTGACGCGGTTGCCGCAGCGAGTACCATTGTCTCACCGTAGCGCACCAATGCGGCCCCATTGGCTTGTTTAGCAATCTCTCCGGTTTCTATAATGAATGGCCGTCCGTTGAGTGTACAACTAGCAACTTGGTGATCCAATGGCTTGCCTCCATACAAATAAGGTGCCGGTATGGTGCCTACGCACCATACCGGCACTAACGCCGAATACCCAAGCGGGATATCGTTTCTTGATATTTTGCAAAATCTTGGCGTCTGAGATAGCCCAGTAAACGACGCCGGCGGCCCACCAGCTTGAGCAAGCCACGGCGCGAGTGATGATCTTTAGGATGCGTCCGAAAGTGTTCCGTAAGATACCGAATCCGATCGCTCAAAAGCGCAATTTGCACCTCTGACGAACCCGTATCGCGGTCATGCGTTTGAAAGTCAGCAATAATCGGCGTTTTCGTTTCCCTCGTCGCCGGCATGTTCGCCCTCCTTGTCGAGACGATATAACTTCCACCGCTCAGGCGAGGAAGTCTGACGGTGCAACACTGCGACCGTCAGGTTGGATGGAGTGCACAGACGATAACTCGTGGCAACCAGCGGTGACTGCGTGAGCGACGCTAGCAGATGAGGCCACGCCCTCCCCTGCCCCACTTGCAAGTCGCGATATTGTTGCGTCGTCAGAGGCAGCGACGGTAAAAAGGCCAAAGCCTCCGCTAGTGAGAGCCGCAACGTATCCAGCGCACCAGCTTTGGCCGCCTGCTGCAGCCGCTCCAGCGAGCACGCTTGGCTGAGGCTAAAGGGACCAATCCGGCAGCGTTGCAGATGCACCATATGGGCTCCGTAACTGAGGGCGAGACCAATGTCTTCGCACAGTGTGCGAATATACGTGCCCTTGGAACACGTCGCGCTTAGGGTCAACAACGGCCCGCGGATATCGAGCAAGTCCAGCCGCCGGATATAAATCTCCCGTGCCTGTCGCGGTACGACCTGGCCTTGACGCGCCAAGCGATACAAACGCTGACCGTGATGCTTCACGGCCGAATACATCGGCGGCGTTTGCTGCACCGGCCCCTGAAACCGTGCCAACACCTCTTGCACACATAACGCGCTCACTGGCGGCACCTCACACTGGTGCGTCACCGTGCCCGTGGCATCCTGGGTGTCCGTACAGACACCCAGTTGCATGACAGTCCAGTACGTCTTCTCTAGGGCTTCGAAAAACCGGGCAAACTTCGTGGCCCGGCCCAGGCATAACAGCAACACGCCCTGTGCCTCCGCATCGAGCGTGCCGGTGTGCCCGGCAGCCCGAAGGCCCACGGTTTGTCGCACGGCGTCGACCACATCATGAGACGTCATGCCGCGTGGCTTATCAATGATGAGGACGCCACTATGCATCGGACACCTTACCCCCCGACTCCTCTGCGGCATCCGTCACCGTGAGATCGTGTAGGATACGCGAGATCCGCACCCCATTGGCGATGCCGGTATCCAGGACAAAAGTCAGCTGGGGAATGTGACGTAATGTCAAACGCTTGCCAAGCTGTCCTCGAATAAACCCCCCTGCCCGCTCAAATCCCTTGAGCGTGGCATCCTGCTCGTCTTCACTGCCAAGACGGCTAATATAGACGCGGGCATGACGCAGATCCGATGACACCTCCACATCGGACACCGTCGCCATATGTAAACGGGGATCTTTCAGCTCACGCAAGAGCAGGGTTGCCAACTCAGCCTGGATCAGTTCGCCAACACGTGCAGGACGATAGTTTGTCATAATCGCTTACCAAAACTCGATGTGATAATCCAACAGTTCGGCCATGTACATCGACTCCACAAAGTTCACCACCTTATCGAGGATACCATTGGCATGATCGAGGGCCGTGCTGACCACCGCCACTCCGAGCAGCGACCGCTGCCACTTGTCCTGGTAGTCGACCTCGGCAATCGCCACATTAAAATTGTTCTTCACCCGCGTGGTGATGCTTTTGAGGACTTGCCGCTTCGTTTTGAGCGAGCGGGCATCACGTATACGCAGTTCAATTGTACACACCCCAACAATCATTGTGGTCTATTGCCTCTGTTACGACGAGGTACTCAGATAGAAGTTGCTGCACAAATCCCTTGAGAGAAATCCGGCCAGGAATGGATAAGTTCCTAGACAAAATTAGCGACATCGTTTTTCCAGAGGAAAACGATGAATTTAATTCTGTTCGGGCACTCACCTAGGTATGTCAAGCCTACAAACGGGGAGCCGCTTCTTCCAAGACATATGCTTCGATCACATCTCCCTCTTTGATATCCTGGAAACGTTGCAGGCCAATACCACACTCGAACCCCATGGCCACTTCCTCGACATCGTCTTTCACGCGCCGCAGTGAGGCGATTCTACCTTCATGCACGACGACATTGTCCCGAATGAGACGCGCCGACGAGTTGCGGCGGATCGTACCCTCCTGCATGTAGCAGCCAGCAATCGTGCCGACACGAGAAATGTTAAAGACCTGCCGCACCTCGGCATGTCCCATGGTCTTTTCCGTATACGTCGGCTCGAGCAAGCCTTCCATCGCCTTTTGGATGTCCGATATCGCTTCATAAATCACGGTGTACATCCTGACATCGACGCGCTCCTGCGCCGCCAGCTCGGTTGCCTGCGGCGTGGGACGGACATTAAAACCAATGACAATCGCATTGGAGGCCGACGCCAAGTTGATATCCGATTCCGTGATCCCGCCGGTCGAGCCATGAATCAACCGCGTGTTGACTTTATCGCTCTCGATTTTTTCAATCGCCTCCCAGAGCGCCTGCACCGAGCCTTGCACGTCCGCTTTGACAATCAGATTCAGATCCTTCACATCTCCTGCGGCAATACGGCGGTAGAGGTCGTCCAGGGTCACCCGACTCGTCTGCGCGAGCTGTTGCGCCCGCTGTCGGTCGAGTCGGACACCACTGATTTGCCGGGCTTGGCGTTCATCCGTCACTTCCATAAAGATATCGCCAGCCTCAGGCGCTTTGGTAAAACCGAGGACTTCGAGTGGTGTAGCGGGTCCGGCCGCTTTGAGCGTGCGGCCGCGATGATCGAACATGGCACGTACACGACCATATTGCACGCCCGCGACAAAGGACTTACCGACTTTAAGCGTACCGCGTTGGATCAGCACGGTGGCTAAAGGCCCCTTGGATTTGTCCAACTTCGCCTCCACCACCGTGCCTCGGGCCGGCTGGTAGGGGTCGGCCTGCAACTCCAAGATCTCCGCTTGCAGCAGAATCATCTCTAAAAGGTCATCGAGGCCATAGTGCTCTTTCGCCGACACCTCGACAAAGATGGTCGGGCCGCCCCACTCTTCCGGAATCAGATCCATTTCGGCCAACTGTTGTTTGACGCGGTCAGGATTCGCATCCACTAGATCGATCTTATTGACCGCAACCACAATTGGAACATCGGCCGCTTTGGCATGCGCCACCGCTTCACGCGTCTGTGGCATCACCCCATCATTGGCCGCGACGACCAACACCACAATATCGGTGATCTGCGCTCCCCGAGCGCGCATCGCGGTAAACGCTTCATGACCAGGTGTATCCAGAAAGACGAGTCGGCCTCTGTCCGTTACCACCTCATAGGCCCCGATGTGCTGCGTAATGCCGCCCATTTCCGTCGCTTGCACATTTGCTTCACGTATCGCATCGAGTAAGGAGGTTTTGCCATGGTCCACATGCCCCATGATCGTAACCACCGGTGCACGGGGCTCGAGCTGCGCATCCTCGTCCGGCGCAGCCGCATCCGTCTCTTCCTCACTCCCCTCGGCCACGATCGTGACGTCTTTGCCAAGATTCTGGGCCACCGCATTGGCCGTGCGCAGATCAATGACGTGATTAATGGAAGCGACCGTCCCCATGCTCATCAGCTGCATGAGCACATCCTTGGTGGTGAGCTGCAGGGCTTCCGCAAACTCCTTGACCGTGAGCGCCTCGGGCAGATGCATCACCTTGCCATTCGTCTCTGGCGTCTCTGGCGTTACTGGAGGAGATGGGCTCGGCGGCGCGACGACCGGAGAGACGGCCTCGTCCGCTGGCGGCGCCAAGGTGTCCGTATCGCTGTCACGGTGCGGTTGGCGTTGGGGTGAGTCGGCAGCCACGGGGAATCGTTTCTTATGGGTTGGAGCGGGAGCCGCCTCAACGGCGACACTCTGTTCGCGGTAGAGTTCGGCTACCAGCTCGGCGGTCTCGGTATCCAATGTACTCATATGGCTTTTAATATCAATTCCTTGGTTACGTAGCTCTTCGACAAGTTCTTTGCTCGTGATCCCAATATCCCTTGCCAGTTCATAGACACGTTTGTTGGACATGCAAGCCCCCCTCCGCAAAAAACGTACGTATTTACACAGATGACTGGATCGTAAAGTCGTAAGGTGCTTCGGGGCTGTCCGTGGAGGCCCGCAACTGCGTGAGTCGCTGCGCAGTTGTATACAACCGTTCACCCAAGCGCGCGTCGGTCAGACCGACGGCGCTCCGCTCCGATTTGCCCAGCAGTCGACCGAGTTCCGCTTTGGCAAAGAGGGTCAGCCACGGTATGCCGAGCCGCCTGCACCAGGCATGGTAGTCCTCAGCACGGGCGGCAGCAATATCTTCCGCCAGCACCATATATTGTATGCGCTGTTGCACCAAGGCTTTATGTAATGGAGTTGCCCCGGAAATCGCCGTCCCGGCTTTTTGCGCCATGCCCAGGTAGGAGCCCAGACGCGTGTGGAGGACGCGGACGGCAGATCGGTATAACATATCGAGTGTGGGGGTCGTCACAGAGCGCTTCAGCGCTGCGGCGAGCTTGGCGGATTTCAACGCCCGATGTATGCACGCTATATCAAAACAGACGTACGCCCCGCGCCCTGGTGCGCTATCCGTGACATCGGCAAAAACCTCCCCCTGTGGCGTACAGGCTAGACGCAGCAGCTCGCGCGCCATACGCTTGGATCGGCAACCTATACATGTGCGTTCAGGGGCATGTTGTGTACGGCCGATAGCATTACCCTTCTGGTTCTTCAGGCAGACCGTGGCTATCCTCCGCCAGCGGTACGCGGTTCATCACCGGGGTATCCGCTACGGCACCCGGTGCTACGTCATGCACCTCCACCCCTTCATCCGGGACAACCGGTGCCGGCCTCTCAGGCGGTGTCTCTTCTAACGCCCCCTCAGTCGATGGCGCCTCGGATAGCACGGAAACCGCTGCGTCTTCATCAGGCGCCTCCGCCGGCGGGGCAAGCGTATCGACCCCGACTGACTCCGCAGCTTCCTGCTGCTTGGGTCTCTGGAACGCCAATTCCGCTTGACGCAGAGCCTCTTGCCGCTCGCTATCGGCATCCGCCTCGTCTTCACTCATGATATCGATCTTCCAATGCGTCAGCTTGGCCGCCAAACGCACATTTTGTCCGCGCTTCCCGATGGCCAGTGAAAGCTGATCGTTGGCAACGATCACTTGCATCGTTTTCTCATCATCGTTGACGTACACACGTGCCACTTTGGCCGGACTGAGTGCATTGCGAACAAATTGTACCTGATCATTCGTCCACGGAATGATGTCGATTTTTTCGCCACGCAATTCTTGCACCACGGACTGCACGCGCATCCCTTTAATGCCAACACACGCCCCCACCGGATCCACATCCTTATCGTTCGAGCCCACGGCGATTTTGGCGCGTCCACTCGCATCTCGCGCCGCTTCCTTGATTTCGACGATACCTTCGTAAATTTCCGGAACTTCCATCTCGAAAAGCCGCATCAAGAACCCCGGGTGGGTCCGGGACAGAATGACTTGCGGCCCACTCGAGGCCCGTTTGACTTCAATAATGTAGGCGCGAATGCGATCATTGCGCTTGAAAGTCTCTCGGAACGATTGTTCCCGCCGCGGCAGCAAGGCTTCGGTTTTGCTGAGGTCGACGATCAAATTCCCCTCACGTTCGACCCGCGCGACCACCCCATTAACCAACTCACTTTGCCGATCAATAAATTCCCGGTAGATGGTGTCTCGCTCGGCCTCACGAACCTTTTGGATAATCACTTGCTTGGCCGTCTGCGCCGCAATGCGGCCATAATCATCCATCTCATGGACCAGATCAACGGTTTGCCCCAGGGCCGCGTCCGGACGCATCATCTGCGCCTCTTCGAGGCTGACTTCAATGCTATCGTCGACAATGTCGTCTTCTAGCACGACCGTCTTCGGAGAAAACAGGGTGATCGCGCCGGACATGTCATCCAAACGCGCCTCAATATTTTCCATGGGCCCCAACCGCTTGCGAGCGGCGGACAACACCGCCGACAGCACCGCATCAATCAAGACCTGCTTCTCTATACCTTTTTCACGGCTAATTTGGTCAAGAAGGTGCAAAAGTTCCTGGTTCACCTACCGTACACTCCTCATGTCCTCGTGGGCGTCTTGCTGCCGGGTACAGGGGAGCCCTGCGCTATTTAAACTCCAGCTCAACGACTCCGTGATCAATCTGAGGCAGCGGGATTTCGAGAGGCGTCTCCGGGGGGATGTGGAGTACAAGGAGATCCTCCGTCACCGCCGCCACTCTGCCCGTATATCGGGTTGCCCCTAATATTGGGGTGTGGAGAAAAACCGTTACCAGATGCTGGTATTGGCGCCGAAAATCCCGTGGGGTGCGCAAAGGCCGGTCGAGACCTGGGGATGACACTTCAAGTAAATACGATGCCGGGATCAAGTCCTCAGCGTCCAGTACCTGTCCGATTTCAAAGCTCAGCTGCTGACAATCTTCCAGCGAGACCCCCTCCTTCGCATCGACAAAGACCCGTACCAACCACCGCCCCTTTTGCGGCTGCAGCTGCAGTTCCACGAGTTCAACTCCCTGCATGCGCAACACCGGCTCGAGCGTCTCTGTCATACGCTGAAACAAGGTTTCACGGTACATAGCCATGTCAGCACGAACAAAAAAAGTGGGCAAAGCGCCCACTCAATGAAGTGGATATGATCGTCCGTAAGTATGCCAAGAATCAACCGTTCATGCAAGGAAAAAGTCACAACGACGCCGGGTTAATCAGCACTTTCCAGGATGACAACTGCCAGCCTTCCTCGCTACTTCTGGACGAAAAAGTTCGCAATGTCATTATAAAAAGCAAAGACCATGAGCGAGACGAGGAGCAGTAAGCCCACCTGTTGGGCAATTTCCCGTTTGCGCAGACTCAAGGGCCCGCCATTGATGATCTCGATCGCAAAAAAAAGTAAATGCCCGCCATCGAGTACGGGAATGGGCAACAAGTTCAGAATGGCCAAACTGATACTGATTGCCGCCGTGAAAAAAACCACATTGCGCCATCCATAGCCGGCTTGCCGACCGAGTTCGCGAGCAATGCCAATCGGGCCAGCCAGACTGTCTTTCGCCGGAATAGCCCCGGAGATGATCTTGCCAAAGCCAACGAAACTGAGCTGCGTAATACGCCAGGTCCAGGCCAACCCATGCCCTAAGGCCATCAGCGGATTCGCACGCTCGACGGTGATCTCGCCAGGGCGTAATTCGACGCCAATACGCCATTCCTGAGAGAGCGTGTCTCGACGTGGGGTGATCGGGACCGTCAACACCTTCTTGCCACGTTGCACTTGCAACGCCATGGTGCGGCCGGCACTCGTCGTGATCTCATGTTTGAGGTCGCGAATGCGGGTGATCGCTTGACCATCAAGGGCAACAATGGTGTCAGCAGCCTGCAACCCGGCTTCCGCCGCTGCCGTCTCCTCGAGCACCTGGCCGATCTGCACCGAGGTTTCCACCGGTATGCCGATCGTATGCACCACCGCAACGAGGAGGATGGCAAAGAGAAAGTTGAAGCCCGGTCCCGCCGCCACGATGGGAATGCGTGTCCAGACGGACTGATGTTGGAAGGAGCGTTCGGGATCGCTCACCTCCTCGTCGGGATGTTCACCATACATCTTCACGTACCCGCCGAGCGGAATGGCGGACAGGCGATATTCCGTTTCGCCACGTTGTTGGCTCCACAGGGCTGGGCCGAAGCCAAGGGAAAACCGCTCGACGCGCACCCTTGACCTTTTGGCCAGCAGGAAATGACCCAGCTCGTGGACGAAAATGAGCGCGCCCAATACGATGATAAACAACAGGCCGGTGTCCAAGAAAGCAGCCATAATGCGTTCCTCAATACAGCCTCGACACCCACAGCCCATCATACACAGGACACAGCCCGTGCCTACTTCCGTTCCGAAATATCCGGTTGGGTGATAATTTCTGTGTCGGGAGGAAGTAAGAGCTCGAATGTGTCGGCCGGTAAAGTGGGATGGGTTTGCAACACCGCAAAGCGGATGTGTGTCCGGTTCCCGATATGATCGTGGATAGTAAGGCTTTCGATAAAAGCGCTTTGACGATTCACCGCAATCTGCAATTCTGTAAAACCCGCCTGAGGCGAGCGCGGCAGGAGTTGCAAACGCGTCATCCCAGGCTCTGTGTTCGGAAGAGACACAATTATAAACGCATCCCGAAGTGTACCAATGCCCGCAAGAAAAAGCAATGCAACGTTGCCACGATTGTCGGCGTCGATGTGGCTTTGGAGCACCTGTTTCCGCTTGGGGGTATAGATGCGCAGATGACTATCTTTATAGAGAATCGTTTGCGCGTCCGGCTGCGTATACTCCCAGCGAATGGCATAGGGTTTTTGGATATAGACGCGCCCTGCCGACGTTTGCTCGCGATTGAGGGTGGTCAGAGTGGCGACTTGGACAAAATCCGCACTCAGCGCTCGCGTGCTCTCGTAGGTCTGTTGGACACGATCAAGTAATTTATCAAGCGCCGGTTCCGTACTTTGGCTGGAGAATCCGACCACAGGCCACAGCCACATCAGCCATAGCAACCCGCACCAATATGCTCGCTCCATGTTAGATGTCCTTGTGAGAGCCAGGGCTCAGACAGAGCCTCGCGCCTGATGCAGGGCACGAACGAGTTCGACGTGTTCGGTGTGACCCGTCATATTGGCGCAGACGTGACCTCGAATCGGCATGCCCAAAAGATACAGATCACCCATGAGATCGAGGATTTTGTGGCGTACGAACTCATTGGCAAACCGCAGGGGAGCCGTATTGACGATTTGGGTATCGTCAACCAGAATGACATTGTTCAAGCGTCCTCCGGGCAGCAGGCCGGCTTCGTGCATGGCTTCCACATCCTTGACGAATCCAAAGGTACGGGCCGGGGCAATGGCGCCTCGGTACCCAGCGCCACTGTGGTGCTCATAAGTCCATTCCTGCACCCCGATGGGCGCCGGATAGCGCACCCGATAGGTCACCCGGAAACCGTGGCAGGGCTCGGCCACGATGAATTTCGTCTCACTACTGACCTCGCCGACATGATAACACCGATCAATCGCCAAACATTCCGCTACGGCATCCTGTTCGACCATACCTGCCGCTTCAATACGCTGGCAAAAAGGCAGCGCCGAGCCGTCCATGATCGGCACTTCGTCCGTAATGGTGATGAGCAAATTGGTAATGTGGTACGCGTGCAAGACCGACAGCAGGTGCTCGATGGTGTTGGCCACCACGTTCCCCTGCCGCAGGCTGGTACAAAACGCCGTTGACGCCACCAAATCGATCGAAGCCGGCATGGTGTCGCCGGTGGCGATATTGCGAAAAATAATGCCGCGCCCAGGTGGTAGGGGTGACAGCAGCATGCCGGTCTTCAGGCCCGATTGCAGCCCTTGTCCCCGTATGACCACGCTGTGGCCAAGCGTACGTTGCTGCAGGGTGTGTGAGGCATCGCCAGCGTCTACTACGCTTACCGCAGCACGTGTGTGCCAACCATTCGTTGCCGTGGCCGCCTGCGGCCGCGGCTCAAGGGACACCGGCGACCATGTCGCCGGCGTCAAGGGGTGTTGCCGCAACGCACGCTGCACGGTCGTGACCACCTGGTCCGGGCTACATGGTTTCTCAAGATAATCAAACGCCCCCAGTTTGGTGACCTGCACAGCGGTGGCGATGTCCCCATGTCCTGACATCACAATCACGTCGAGCTCCGGGCGGTGCTGCTTGATGGCCTGAAGGACGGCGACGCCATCCTGGTCCGGCAGCCACAACTCAAGTAGCACCACATCCGGCGGGGCGGTCCGCACATGCCTCAGTGCATTACCCCCGGATGTGGCACACGCGACGTCAAACCCCTCATCGCAGAGCCGACAGGTGACGGCTTGCGTCACATTTGCTTCGTCATCCACGATGAGGATGCGACCTTTACTCATAGCTTGTTCTCACCATCTTCAGGTAGACCCCATGAGGTATTCGGATTGCCTCATATCTCGCCGAGTCGTGCATAGGCGGGAGGCAAATGATCCGCGAATCGGAACGGCGGCGCGCCCTCTGGGTCGTGGAACCCGTTGAAAATGGGCGCCATCAGCCTCTGAGGACATACTCTATAAGGCTGTTGTTGAAAAGGCAAGTAAATTCGCATTTTTAGTCCGGCAGGGGCTTTTCAGGGCTATGTCTCAGGTCATTTAGGGCAGGCGTTGGGCCCGTTGCTGCAGGTCGGCAAGGGCGTTGAGCGCCTCACGTGGCGACAGGTCATCCAGAGCCAGCGTCCGAAGGTCATGCAGGAGCTGCGTGGACAGGTCGTCGAAAAGAGAGAGCTGCCGCAGCGGCGCGGAACGTGTCGGCGGCGGAGCGGCAGGCGAACGGCTCGACGTCTCAAAACCGGTGAGGAGCTGGCGGGCACGCTCGATGACGGGGAGCGGCAGCCCCGCCAAGCGCGCCACCTGAATGCCATAACTGCGGTCCGCGCTGCCCGCCAGGATTTGACGCAAAAAGACGATCTTTTCCCCCCACTCCCGCACGGCAGCATTGAAATTATGCACCCGTTTGAGCGCGCTAGCTAAGGTCGTCAGCTCATGATAATGGGTGGCAAACAGGGTCCGCGGCTGCAGGCCCGCATGGTTGTGCAAATACTCGATCACGGCCCAGGCGATGCTGATGCCGTCGTAGGTGCTGGTCCCTCGGCCGATTTCGTCCAGCAGCACCAGACTGCGAGCGCTGACGTTGTGCAGAATATTGGCCGTCTCGGTCATTTCGACCATGAACGTACTCTGGCCCTTGGCCAACATATCTTGCGCGCCGACACGGGTAAAAATACGGTCAACCAGACCGATCTGCGCCGCGCTAGCCGGCACAAAACTGCCCATCTGGGCCAACACGACAATCAGGGCGACCTGTCGCATATAGGTCGATTTGCCCGCCATGTTCGGCCCCGTCAACAGGAGAATCTGCTGTGAGTCGCGGTCCAACACGGTATCGTTCGGCACAAAGCGTTCGTCCTGGTATACGACTTCTAGGACCGGATGCCGGCCCTCGGTAATGCTGAGGCCATCGCTGCTGTCGAGAGTGGGGCGACAGTACTGCCGGGCCACCGCGACATCGGCCAGGGCCGCCAGGACGTCGAGCTGACTGAGCATGTGCGCCATCTGTTGCAAACGGCCAGTATGCCGCAGCAGCTCGTGCCGCAGCGCCTCATACAACTCCTGTTCAAGCTGTGTCGCCTGGTCCTCGGCCCGCAACATGCGAACCTCATGATCTTTGAGCGCCGGCGTGATAAAGCGTTCGGCATTCACCAAGGTTTGTTTGCGAATATACGCCTCAGGCACACGATCCTGATGGGCCTTGCGCACTTCGATATAATACCCGAATACCTTGTTAAAGCCGATACGCAGCGAGGCAATGCCCGTGCGCTCGCGCTCTTGGGTTTCAAAGGCATTGAGCCAGTTTTTCCCCGAGGTATCGTGATCACGCAACGCATCGAGTTCGCGGTGGTACCCAGGGCGAATCACATGCCCGTCACGCAGGCTTGCGGGAGGCTCATCGACCAGGGCCGTGGCAATGAGGGTTTCAATATCGCTCAACGGGTCCCACTGCGCCATGAGCGTGCGGAGTAAGACGCTCGTACCCGTGCGGACAATCGCCGCAATGGCGGGCAGATGCTGAATGGAGCGGCGCAGCGCGACCACATCACGCGGCGTGATCGTGTTGAAAGACAACCGGCCCACGATCCGTTCGAGGTCGGCCACTGCGCCCAGCGCCTGTCGGAGTTGCGCGCGTGGGGTGGACTGCTGCACCAGTTCGGCGACGGCTGCCTGCCGCTCGAGCAGCGGCTGCAGCGCATAGAGAGGTTGCGATAGCCATTGACGTAGCAATCGCCCGCCCATCGCGGTAACAGTGGTATCGATGACGTCGAGGAGCGAGCCCGCGCGCTGCTGTGAGAGCGAGGATTGGAGCAATTCCAGATGGCGCCGCGTGGTTTCATCGAGCACCATGAAATCGCTCGTCCGATACACCCGAAGCCCTTGCAAATGCTCGATCGCGCGTTGTTGCGTGGTCTGCACGTAGACGAGCAAGGCGCCCGCAGCGGCAACGGCCAAATCGTCATCTTGTAAGCCAAAGCCATCCAAAGACCGCACGCCGAATTGCTGCGCCAAGTGGCGGCCGGCGCGGTCCGGGCGAAAGTGATGGGCTTCCCAGGCCTGAAATGTGGTCGCAAATGTCCCTGGCGGCTGCTGCAACAGCGGCAGCGGCAGCGGCAGCGGCAGCGGCTCCGGTACCAGAACCTCACGGGGTTGCACCCGTTCAAACTCGTGACATAGTGCCGGTAGCCAATCCGGGCCATACCACGACGTGACGGCAAAGGTGCCGGTGGAGACATCGATATAGGCCAACCCGGCGCCCCGCGCACTGAGCGCAATACTGCCGAGAAAATGGTTTGCCTTCGGCGGCAGCGCATTCCCACTGAGAATCGTGCCAGGCGTGATGACGCGAATGATGTCACGCTTGACCAGACCCTGCGCCTGTTTCGGATCCTCGATTTGTTCACAGATGGCGACTTTATAGCCCTGCGTCACCAAGCGCTCGATATACCCGTCGATACTGTGCACGGGGACCCCGCACATCGGGATCGGTTCACCCTGATGTTTGCTGCGCGAGGTAAGCGCGATATCGAGGGCTTTGGCCGCCTCGACGGCATCGTCTTGGAAGAGCTCATAAAAATCGCCCATACGGAACAACAACAGGGCATCCCCCGCTTTGTCTTTCATGCGGAGATACTGTTCCATCATCGGCGTGAGCTGAGCAATTGAAGCCGCTTGGGATGGTGGTGACGCGGCCGCAGCCGGTTCATGCATAATTCTCATCCTGACACGGGGTCACGTCATAGGCGTCGTACGCGTTAATTGCAGCAAGATTCCTGCAGGTATGCAAGGATCTCCTGTTCCAGCGTTTCCATACGGCGCCGGTCGGCGGCGGCGCCCTCATGGTCGTGGCCCAGCAAATGCAGGAGCCCATGCACCAGGAGGTAGAGCACCCGGACTTCCAACGATTGGCCCAGGGCCTCCGCTTCGCTTGCCGCCGTGGGCAGAGAGACAATCACGTCGCCTAGCAGGACCGTTGTCGGCCCGGTCGCGGAGACCGGAGGCTGCGGAAACGCGAGCACATTCGTCGGGCGATCTTTGTCGCGGTAGGTGCGGTTCAGCTCATGCAACAGGCCATCACCGGCAAAGACCACGCTGAGTTCCTGCTCATCGCAGCCAAGATAGCTCATCACCTGGTGCAAACGCCGCTTTAGACCGGGGGTACCAATGGCAACCGCACGTTGCCAATTTTGCACGACAATCGTCATACGATCCCTCTACGATGTGGCCCGCGCCGTCCCCGCCGCGTGCGCTCAGCCCTGCGGGGGTGGGGTTCGGCGCCGTTGTTCATAGCGGTCATACGCTTTGATGATATCCTGCACCAGCGGATGCCGGACGACGTCTCGCTCCGAGAAATAGACGAACGCGATGCCGTCGATATGGCGCAAGATCTGTTGCAGATGCACGAGCCCGGAATCCTTGCCATCAGGCAGGTCCACCTGCGTTACATCTCCCGTAATCACCGCTTTCGAATAGAACCCGAGGCGCGTCAAGAACATCTTCATCTGCTCAACCGTGGCATTCTGGGCTTCATCGAGAATGATAAAGGAATCATTGAGCGTCCGGCCGCGCATAAAGGCGAGAGGCGCGACCTCAATGGCGCCGCGTTCGATGAGCCGTTCGGCTTTGTCGAAATCCAACATATCGTAGAGGGCGTCGTAGAGCGGGCGCAGGTACGGATTGACTTTTTCCAACAAGTCGCCAGGCAAAAAGCCCAGCTTCTCGCCAGCCTCCACCACTGGCCGGGCCAGAATGATGCGGCTGTATGCTTTGTTGACCAAACCGACCACGGCCATCGCCATCGCCAGATACGTCTTGCCCATGCCGGCCGGACCAATGCCGATGACAATATCATGCCGCCGTATGGCCTGAATGTAGTGGCGTTGGCCAAGACTTTTCGGACTGACAAAGCGCTTCTTCGACGGCACGGGGATGCGCTCGGCGAGCAGGGTCTGAGGCGTGATATCCTCACCATTGTCAAGCAGGCGCAACAGCAAGTCCAAATCGGTGACGTCCAAGCCGAGACCCGCTTGCACCAGGGCATAGGCGCCTTCGATGAGCTGCTCGGCACGCTCCGTGGCGTTGTCCGGTCCCACCAGGGTCAGGGTCGTCTGGTCCGTCGTGATGTGCACCCCCAGTTGTTCTTCGATGAAATGGATATTGGCATCATGAATGCCAAATAACAGGGGGACTGCACGGCTGCTTTGCAATTCAAGCTGCCGTTCCATATGCGTGGGCTGGTCCTCCTCTTGCCGGCGCGCCTATCGCAAGGCCGCCAGTAGGTTGTCCTGGATCATGCGTTTCGTGGCCTCATCGAGAATTTTGTGCCCATCGGCCCACGTGATATAGAAGACATCGATGGCGCGGTTCGCTTCTGTCGAAATTTTCGCCAAGGCGATATCGAGCCCTTGCTCGTACAGGACGCGCGTCAAGGTATACAACAACCCCAGGCTGTCCTGGGCGCGCACTTCGAGCACGGTGTGGCTATCGGAGCTGGTATTGTCAAGCGTCACCTGCGGTGGTTGGACAAACGTCCGAAACTCTCGCGAATGGTTCCGATGACGGCGGGCGACGCCAACCGTGTCTAAGGTGAGGTCGCCCACGAGGGCAGCGCCCAACTCGGCCTCGATTTGTTGCCACATGCGTTGATCGGTCAGCGGCGTCTGATCCATCGCTTCGACTTGCAGGGTATCAATCGCCAAGCCGGCGGACGAAGTATAGATCTGCGCCCCAAGAATATTCAAATTATGACGGCTCAGCGTCCCGGCGATCACGGAGAAAATCCCGCGGCGCGCCTCGACGCAAATCGTGACGTGTGCGCAGTTGGCCGCGGCATCGGGCTCGGTGTACAACACGACCGGCGCACGGAGTTGCGGTTGGGTGAGACGCACATGTTTGGCAATGTGCGCCGGCGACGTGGCGCGCACATACGTCGCCGGCATGCCATGCAGAAAGCGGTCGAGGTGTGCGCAGGCGGCGTCCGCACCGAGCGCCTGTAAAATGGCCGGGCGCAGCTGGCTGCGCAGGTCCTCATCCAAGGGCGCGATCTCATCCGTTTGGCGCATGAGACACGTGCGCGTGCGTTGATACAGCTCGGCCAACAACGCCCCCTTCCAAGCCGTCCAGACCCCGGGTCCAACGCCTGAGATATCCGCAAA
The DNA here is from genome assembly GCA_965178525.1 of uncultured bacterium. Classification (GTDB taxonomy): domain Bacteria; phylum Tectomicrobia; class Entotheonellia; order Entotheonellales; family Entotheonellaceae; genus CBCXVS01. Next base: position 30,529 of record CBCXVS010000024.1, read on the forward strand.
CGTCAGCAAATACAACTGGTCGAGGATCGGCACGGTCTCGACGACGCTGGCAAATTCGGCCACGACTTTCGTATCCGTAATGTCGCGGCGCTGTGCTAGGTGGTTCATCACAAGATGATTCACCACCAGGATGTCGATCACGTGGGCCTGCTCTGCCGAGAGGCCAAGGCGGGCACAGATGGGTGCAGCCAGCTCACCACTGCGATAGATATGGGAGGCATGCCCGGGGCCAACGTCTTTGCCCAAGTCGTGCAAGAGCAGGGCAAAGGTGAGCAGGGCTTTGTCAGGTGTGTGCTGATACAGATGCACGAGCCGCTGCAGCGCCGGGTCTGGGTGGTCCCGCAGGCTTTCGAGGGCCTCGATGCAATGAAACGTGTGTTCCTCCACGGTGTAGCGGTGATACAGATCGTACTGCACGAGGCAGGTGAGCGGGGCGAACTCGGGGATGTACGCGTCGAGCACCCCATGGCGGTGCATGGCACGCAGGGTCGGGGCCGCAGATGGGCACCCCAAGATACCGAAAAACAGCGCTTTGGCCTGAGGGGAAGCGCGCAGGCGGTCCGTCGCCAACAATGCCGCTTGATTACGTACGGCCCGTGACAGGTCAGGCGCAAGCGACACGTCGTGTGCCTGCGCGGTGGCGAAGGCTTGCAGTATGAGCAACGGATTCGCCGTTAAGCGTTCCTGGAACTTCTCGGCGCTATGGCTGAGATAGCCATGGCTCATGATGAAGCCCTCCCCTACTGGCCGCGGCCGCCATATCAGTTGCCATAGACGAGACGGCATGGCATGCGCCGCGGCTTCGCGCACCGTTAGGCAGAGGTCGAAAATCGTATTGGCATGCACGTAGTACGTGTTCAAAAAATGCTCGACGGCGAGCTTGTGCTCGTGATCTTCAAAGCCTAAATCCGCCGCCAATTTCTCCTGCACATCAACCGACAAGAGATCATTTTTACGGCCGGAATGATAGTGCAGCGCATTGCGTACGCGAAAGAGGAAATCCAAAGCCGCGTCGACGGCCTCTTGCCCCTCCGGACTCAGCAAACCCTGCTGTGCCAACGCCGACACGCTATGGGCTTCGAAGCGCGTCATGCCGAGCCAGAGAGCCATGTGATAATCCCGCAGTCCCCCCGGGCTCTCTTTGACATTGGGCTCCATCAAATTCACGCTATTGGCGAACGAGGCGTGCCGCTGCACGCATTCCGCCAGTTTCAGGCGCACAAAGCTCTGTCGGCGTCTGTGCGTGAACCGCCGGTGGCCGATCTCCTCCTGAAACCAGTCAAACAAGGGTTCGTGACCATCGATGAAGCGGGCTTCCAACATCGCGGTTTGCGCGGACAGATCGGCGTGCGCCATTTGGACCGCGTCCCGGCCGGTACGGACACTATGTCCGAGGGTGTAGCCGACATCCCAGAGCAAGTACAGGGTTTCGCGAATGAGCGTATCGGGGGGCGATTGCTGAGACAGAAACATTAAGTCAATGTCGGAGTGGGGATTCAGTTCACCGCGTCCATAGCCGCCGAGCGCCAGCAAGACGCATGGGGTCTCGGGAGCGCCGTGTTGCGTCTGGACATACTGAAACACCGTGCGCACGACATCATCCACGAGGGCCGTCAGGTGACGGACCACATTGCGGCCGCGGGTGCCGGCGTCATGCTCCTGGCGAATGCGCTCTTGCGCTGTGGCAATGAGCGATTTGAGATGCGGTAAGAATTCCGGACGCGCATAATCACAATCGAGCAGCGCTGCAAACGAGCGGGGAAAGCCGTGGGCATCGAGGACGGGGGGCGACGTGACCATACGAGGTTCCTATGCGGTACGCAGTCCCATGGACGTGTCCTATGGACGTGGATGAAACGTTTGATAGACCGCGTGCAAACGGTGTTGCACGATATGCGTATAGATCTGGGTCGTGGTAATGTCGGCATGGCCAAGCATCTGTTGCAGCGCGCGCAAATCGGCCCCTCCCTCCAAGAGATGAGTGGCAAAGGAGTGACGTAGCGTATGCGGACTAATCGATGGCGGGATGCCAGCCTGCTGCACGTATTTCTTCACGATCTTCCAGAGACTCTGGCGTGTCAGCCCCTGCCCGGAGCGGTTGACAAAGAGGTGCGACGCCTGACGCTTTTTCAGCAACTGAGGGCGCCCCTGTTCGACATAATCCACGAGTTGGTTCACAGCCACATCACCGAGCGGTACCAACCGTTCCTTGCCGCCTTTGCCGCGAACTTTGACATAGCCGCCGTCGACATGCACATCGTCCAACTGCAGTCCCACGAGTTCGCTGGCCCGCAAGCCAGTGGCGTAGAGTGTCTCCAGGAGCGCCGCGTCACGCTTGCCGCCCGACGTCGTGGTGTCCGGCGCTTGCAGCAGGCGTTCGACCTCTTCATAAGTGAGAACGCCGGGAAGCCGCTGCCATTGCCGCGGCGTTCGCATGTGGGCCACGGGGTCATCGGCCACATCGCCCCGCTCTTCTAAGAAGCGATAGAAGGCCTTGATCGCGACGAGTTCTCGCGCCGTGGTCCGCGCTGACGTGCCCTGCTCCCGCCGCGCCGCCAAGTAGCCCGTAACGGCCTCGCGGCCAAGCTGAGACACCGGACCCGTCTCATGCTGCTGCACATAGGCGCAAAACCGCTGCAGATCCCCCATGTAGGCGGCGATGGTATTGGCGGCCAGACCCTTTTCCACGGCCAGATGTTGGTGCAATGCCTCGAGCTGTTGATCCCACATATGTCAGGCCCTATGATACACTGAGAACACACGCCGCCATAGCGATACGTGCCAAAGACATATGCTAGCATACCTGAAACCCGATCGAGGGGAAAGAGCAGAACGGGGCAACCGTTGACACCGCGAGAACACCATGGGTATACTGTTGCCGCTAAACAGGAGGAACATGATTTATGGCCAAAGTTCATTTATCAGTCAAAAAGCGAGCCCGCCAGAATGAGCAGCGCCGGCGTCGGAATGCCATGCTGCGTTCGGCACTTCGCACGTCGATTCGGAAAGTTGTCGCCGCTGCTGATGCCGGCAATGTTGAAACCGCGACAGCAGAACTACCCCATGCGGTCAAGGCCCTGGGCAAAGCGTCGTCGAAGGGTATCATTCACCGCAATCATGCTGCGCGTAAGATTTCCCGCCTGACTCGCCGCGTCAATGCGCTGAGCGTCACCCCAGCGTAAGTGTCCGGAGATGCCGTGACGTGGGCGCCACACTCAATGTTCGGCGCATAACGCCAAGATGAGTCTCTCAAGAATCGCTTGCGGTGGCTTGTTGCTCGTCTTGAAAGCCAAATCGGCTTCGATCGCGGCGCTATACAGCCGTTGGAGTTGTTCCCCAGAAACCTGCCGGCTGTAAGTGATAAGTTGACGGCAAACATGCTGCGGCAAGCCCAGCGTCTTAGCCATGTGGCCCATATCCTGCCGACGATGGGTTAGCTGTTTGATGCTCCAAAGCAAGCGGACATGCCGCACGATCATACTCAGGACGACGAGCGGCGGCTCTCCTTGCTGCAGCAAGCGGTCGATCAAGGCCAACGCTTGAGGGAGCCGGCGGGCGCCAAGGGCATCAGAAAGTGTAAAAAGTGACTGGTGGCGTGACGCCTGACAGACGTCATGGACATCAGCGAGGCTGATCTCCCCTTCCTCGCCGACATATGTACAGAGCTTATCGAGTTCATGGGCAAGGAGCTGCAAGTCGTGTTCCTGCTCGTGCAGCAGCCCCTCGACCGCCTCAGGGGTAATGCGCGTCTGGCGCCACGCCACCTGACGTGCAACCCATTGCTGTAGCTGTGTCCCGGTTAAGCGTTTACAGGCGACCACAACCGCGTTTTGCCGAAGGCTGGCCGAGATTTTATTGACGTTCAGCTCGCTGCTCGTGCAAAGCAAGGCCGTGCTTTCGGAGGGCGCTTGCGCATAGTGTTCGAGCTGCGTGAGGTCGGCTTTGCGCAGTTGCTGTACACCCCGGAGGACCACGACGCGATGCGACGCCATCATCGGGAGCGTACGGGCGAGACCGAGCGCTTCAGCGAGCGCGTCATTGTCCGCGTGCAACACGTCATAGTTGAAATCGCGTGGCGCCCCCGTGAGAATCCGCTCGGTCAGCGTGGCGAGATATTCCTGTTGCAGATAGGTTTCTTCACCAAAAAGCACATAGAGCGAATCGATCTGGCCCTGGTCCAGACGACGCATCACCTGCGTCATGGGAAGCACAGGCATAGGGATATCCTACAAGATGGAGACTTCGAGCAGTGCGGCGCATTTTTCAGCGAATTGCTGGGCTAACCGTACGATCGCCGCGTTCCTCGCCACGACGTTTTCCCGTACCGCCCCGGTGGGGGACACGAGATATTCGGCCCAGGCCGTAATGTCTTGTTCGAGGAGTGGCGCCGGCGCACCGTCTTCCACCAGACGGATGCGTGTATCGGTCTCGATGCGGTATTGCACCACCGTGTCACGCGCATCAAACGAAATGGCGACAAAGCGAAACTGGCGTACCACACCCTGTAACCGGTGTGAGGCTTGCCCCTCCGAGGCGGCCAGAGCGAATCCGGCGCGGTGCAGAATAGCTTGACGCAAAGCCGCTGTCATACGGCTTTCCAGGCCAGGTTCGCGTGATTGGTTTAGGATGGGGGGAACGGCAAGGGCGATGCGTTTGCCGGTAGGTGGCTTGTGTGCGCCAACGAGCGTGTAGCCACAGCCCATCAGGATGCCCGCCAGTCCGTTCACCGCTAGCAGAAGCGCCAAGCGATGAAACACATAACGCCTCCACGCAGAGGACATCCACACCGATTGATACCTCATGAGAACGTCTCACTCCTCTCGCTGCGCCGCGGGAGCCGTGCTGTCATCGCGTTCGATATGTAGCATATCTAGAGCGTGGCGACAAGGCTGAAAGGCAGGGGCCGCACATTGCAGTTGCCGAATCGGCTGGAAATCGGTATAGTACGTAGCAGCTAAGTGCCCCCGTAGCTCAGCCCGGATAGAGCAACGGCCTCCGGAGCCGTGTGTCGGACGTTCGAATCGTCTCGGGGGTACTTCCCGCCACGCTAACCGTATCATACCTGCGATTTTTCCTATGTCATGTGATATTCTCTGCGTCTGGATAGTTGATTTTCCCCGCGCCATATGCTACTACAGCCGGCACGGGTGAGGCTCAAGGATAGAGACGCCTCTCTAGGATGAGGCCGACAGAAAGGGTGAGGCATGGCAGGAACAGATGCCGCGTCGCGTGGTCAGCGGTTTCGCGAACTCATTATGGCCCCGGAGATTTTAATGATGCCGGGTGCCTGGGATGGTCTCTCCGCGCTGTTGATCGAGCAGACCGGTTTTCATGGCGTCTATATAACAGGGGGGGGGATTGCCCGCAGTAGCGGTGTGCCGGACATCGGCCTGATTACGATGAGTGAGCAAGTGGCCCGCGTGCGCATGATTTGTGAGGCGGTGTCCGTGCCGGTCCTAGCCGATGCCGATACCGGCTACGGCAACGCGCTGAACCTGATGCGGGCCGTGCGGGAGATGGAAGACGCCGGAGCGGCGGGCGTACATATTGAGGATCAAGTGACGCCCAAGCGCTGTGGCCATTATGAGGGCAAAGAAGTCGTCGAGCGGCGGGAATTTGTGCAAAAAATCGAAGCGGCGTGCGCGGCGCGGCGAGACGATGCGTTCGTCATCATTGCCCGCACGGATGCGCGGGCCGTGCTCGGATTGGAGGAAGCGATCGAACGCGGCAAGGCGTGTGCGCGGGCCGGCACCGATGTCATTTTTGTTGAGGCACCGCAGACGGTCGATGAAATCCGGCAGGTGGCCGACGCGATTGACGCGCCGCTGTTGCTCAATATGGTGTGTAAGGGCGGCAAGACGCCCTATGTGCCCACGGATGAGTTGGAGCGCATGGGCTACTATATCATCATCTTTGCCTCCGATGCGCAGCGCGCCGCGATTTTTGCCATGCAGCGCTTGCTCCAAGACCTGCATACCCAACGGACGGCGGAGTTTTTTGACGATATGATCACGTTCCAGGAGCGGGAGGAGATTGTCGATACAGCCCGCTATTTGCAGCTGCAGGAGATGTATCTCCGCGCTGACGCGTAGGGAGGCAATGGCATAAGATGGACTATATCGAGGTTCTTCCAGTGCGCTCGCTCGTCAAGACGCACCGCGTTCCAGGATCGAAAAGCTATACGAATCGGGCCCTGACCATTGCCGCGCTGGCGCGGGGCACGACGACGCTGCATGGCGCCCTCCTCAGCGATGATACCCGCGTGGCGCGGGAGGCTCTGCAACGCCTCGGTATCGTTGTCGAGCAGGAGGGCACCACCTTCCATGTGCATGGGCAAGCCGGGCGCTTTACAGCGCCGCTAGAGGCGTTACATCTGGGGAATTCCGGCACCACGACCCGATTTTTCACCGCCATGCTCACGCTGGCCGGGTTCCCGACTACCGTGACCGGAAATGCGCGCATGCAAGAGCGCCCCATCGCAGATCTGCTCGAGGCGCTGCAACAACTTGGCGCCGAGGTCGAGAGCATCAGCGGCAACGGGTGTCCGCCGGTGCGCATTGGGGCACAGCGGTTGCGGGGGGGGACGGCAACGATATCCGGCGCCATCAGCAGTCAGTTTCTCTCAGCTTTATTGATGGCGGCGCCCTATGCCGAGCAAGAGGTGTCGCTGCTGGTGCGGGACACGCTGGTCTCGAAGCCCTACGTGGACTTGACGCTTGACATCATGGCCCGCTTCGGGGTGCGCGTCACCCATGAGAACTACCGCCGTTTCATCATTCCCGGCCGGCAAATCTATGACGGCCAGGTCTATCCCATTGAAGGGGATGTGTCCTCAGCGACCTATTTCTGGGGGCTGGCGGCTCTGTTAGGCGAAGAGATACGTGTGACCAACGTTCCCCCAGAGTCAGCGCAAGGCGACCTCCGCTTCCTCGAGGTCTTGGAACGGATGGGGTGTACCGTGGCGCGGGGGGCAGAGTTGTGCGTGTCCGGCCCGGCACAATTGCAGCCCGTGGGCGACATTGACCTCAATGCCCTCCCCGATGCAGCGATGACCGTCGCCGTCTTGGCCGCTTTTTGCCCCGGCATGACGCGCATTCGCAATATCGCCAATTTACGTGTCAAAGAAACCGATCGTATCCACGCATTGGCAACCGAATTGCGCAAGTTGGGGGTCACCGTAAGCGAACTCGATGACGGCCTGCAGATCAACGGTGATCCCGCGCACCTGCATGGGGCGGACATTGCGACTTACGATGACCACCGCATGGCCATGTGTTTCGGTATGGCCGGGGCGCGCTTGCCGCAGATGCGTATTCACGAGCCGTCTTGTGTGACGAAAACCTATCCCGAGTTCTGGGAGGATCTCGAACGCGTCGGGGTGCCGGTGCGGAAGGTGTGACCGGTGAACGTCATTCTCACGGGTATGCGCGGTACGGGGAAAAGTAGCATCGGAACGGTGCTGGCACAGCGTCTTGCCTACGCCTTTGTGGATACCGATGTGGCGATCGAAGCACTGGCGGGGCGCCGTATTGCGGACATCGTCGCCCAGCACGGGTGGGCGCATTTTCGTGCGTTGGAACGTCAGGTCGTGACGCAGAGCGTGGCGGCGGACCACCAGGTGATAGCTGCGGGCGGTGGGACGTTAATGGACGAGGAAAATGCCAGGCATCTGAAGGCGCAGGGTGTGGTGGTCCTGCTGCTATGTGATCTGCCGATTCTGCAGCGGCGCATTGACGGCGAAGCCAACCGCCCGTCTCTCACCGGTCAAGGCTCGGCCGTGAGCGAACTTGCCGAGGTGTGGCAGGAACGGCAGGCACGCTATGATAGCGTGGCGGACTTGACGTATGATGTGTCAACAGAGAGCGGCAACGCCATGCAGGACGTGGCGCACAAAGCCGCGGCGATTCATGCATTGCTGCTCCAACATGATGGATTTCCCTTGACAACCTGAACGCCTATCCCATTCTCCATGCATCGATCAGGTCGGTATCCATGAGGGGACCGTTATACACGTCTCCGCCGGCTTTTTCTCGTGCCCTTATCCTAGTACCGAAAGACGCAAGGCGCTACGTGAGCATATAGCGGAGCACGATCTCCGGTCCCCAGAACATGGCGAGCAGGGCGCCCAAAGCCAAAAATGGGCCGAAAGGCAACGGATCTTTACGCCCCTTTTTTTTCAGCACCATCAGCCCCAGACCTGCAACGGCGCCGGAGAGGGAGCTAAGAAAGATGGTTACAAGTACAGCCTGCCAGCCCAAGAAAGCGCCGATCATCGCGATCAACTTAATGTCGCCGCCGCCCATTCCGCCGCGGCTGACGACAGCGACGAGAAAAAAGAGTCCCCCTCCGAGACATACACCAAGTACCGCGCTCCCCAGGCTCACGGGCGTCAACAGCAGACTGGCGAAGAGGCCGGCAACAATCCCCGGGAGTGTGATCACATCCGGAATGATCTTGTGGGCGAGATCGATGAAGGACACGATCAGCAGGCAGGTGGCTAAAAGTGCAAAGATCATGCCCTGGACCGAGAAGCCAAATTGCTGATAAAGAAACACATAGAGTAGGCCGCACAGGAGTTCCACGAGTGGATAGCGCCAGGAAATAACCGACTGGCAGAATGCGCACCGGCCTCTGAGCGCGAGGTAACTCAGCAACGGCACATTATGCCACGGCCGAAGCATTTCTTGACAAGTCGGACAATGCGACCGTGGGAACACCAGGGATTGTCGTTGCGGCAAGCGGTGAATGCATACATTGGCAAAGCTGCCCATGATGCTTCCTAACATAAACGCGAAAATGTGCCCTATCGTTAGCCATTGTTGCATCGTGCTTCCCCAATGAGACCCTGCGGTCTCGACCCCTCTCCCCTGCCCTCACGCGATTGCAACCTCCCTGAGGCGACCGTCCTCTTATTGTACACGAATACGGGCAAAAGAATCACTAGGTCGTACCAGTTCATATAAGGCTGCGTGCTCAGACTGAAATACGAGTTTTTGTTCCCTCAGAAAAGTAAGAAAATAGAGTTGTTCCTCAATAGCATAAGATCAGGTTCCCTAGCCCAGCCCAGATGCCCACCGAATCATCCTCAAAGT
>CBCXVS010000025.1:0-29811 GCA_965178525.1 uncultured bacterium
TAAATGGACTTTTGAATTGGGCTAACCTGTTGATCTACTTAACCCTCCGCCTATTCTGCCAGGGGAACTTCGGTATAGAGAAAAGTTTACATCTAATCACCATCATGAAAAATGGATCCGTGAAAGACGCGAAGGAAAACGAAGAGAAGTGGATTGTTTATAGGAGTCGTCATGCCGCGCTTGCGGCGCCCGGAAATGAAGAAAAACGTCTTTGACTCAGTCCTCAGTCCTCAGTCCTCAGTCCTTTTTTCATAGGAGAATAACGTGCGGTGTAAATGTTTTCAGATCACGCTGTTGATTCGTACTGGGGTTGGAATCTTGTCATTGGCCACCTTATTGATGTCCTTGGATGCAGCGGCCGCGACAAAAAAGGTCAAATCGCTTCGGGAATTGCAAGATACGGCCAACCATGCCAAGCCGGGGGATGTGGTGCTTTTGGCTCCGGGCGCCTACAGCGGAAACGTGTCGCTGCGAGGAAAAGGGATGCCGGGCAAACCGATCGTCATCGGTGCGGAAAAGCCGGGCAAAACCATTCACACCTCAGGACAGTTTCGCATCACAGGTTCTCACATGACGATCCGCGATTTTGAGTTTCGGGGCAACAAGGGCCAGCCCGTCTTTCTGGATCATGCTAAATATGTGAGAGTCGTCAATAATTTCTTTAACCGCTGTGGCAGCAAAACATATCGTGGGGTCGTACAGATCTCCGGTGATTCGGACGACTGTCGCGTCGACCACAACACCTTTGACGGTACCAAGATCTCAATGAGCATCCAGGCCATCGACCGAGACGGCAAGGTGCCAGAGCGGCTTCGCGTGGATCACAACCTGTTCATGAATATTCCACGCAGCAATAAAAACAGCGGTGAAGTGATTCAGATCAACGACAACTGGGGTGGCCAGGACCATTCCTTTAGAGCTCTTATCGAGTTCAATCTGGTTGAAAATTACCAAGGCGACGAAAGTGAGGTCATCAGTATCAAAGGTTCAAATTGTACGGTGCGTTACAATACGATTCGCCATGCTGACGGCGCGCTTTCGCTTCGGCATGGCAATGGACATAAGGTTTATGGCAATTTCATTTTCAATAGCAAAGGGATGGAAATCACAGGCAAGAACGCGGAAGTCAACAATAACTATGTGGAAAATGCAGATCGTATCGGGATCGGCTTTGGCGGTGGCAAGAAAGATTATCGCACTCCCGACAACCTCCTATTAGCTAATAATACGTTAGTAAAGTTGAGTCAGGACATCTTTATTGGGTTCAATAAGAATTGGCATACGGGTCACAATACGAAGCCTAAAGGCGTGAAGTTTCTGAATAATCTCATATGGCAAGACCGCAATAAAGTGTTTAATCAGGCAGCTGACATCAATGCGAAATATGAGGCCAATATCGTGCATACCACAGGATCGGGTCAACTGGGGGTGTCTAAGAGTGGTGTGAAAAAGGCCAATCCGTCGTTTAAAAAGTCTGGCGGCATCCAGCGGCCGACGATGAAAAGCGTCGTTGTCGATAAAGGGGTTTCCGTGAGCCAGGTCCGAATCGACATCGACGGGCAAAATCGCAGCAGCAAGCAGGACATAGGAGCAGATGAAATTCTTTCGAGCGCTATCACGATCAAGCCTTTAGACAAGTCAGACGTGGGTCACGATTTCAACAATACTACAGACCCGACAATAGACCCACCGAAACCACCTTCGAATCTTCGGGTGCTATCTACACATCCCTAGTGCTCCGTCCAGTCTTATCGCGCAGGACTTCCCCCTTCCCTTCCAGCGCCACGATGAAACATCCGCGAAGGCCGCGAAGATCACGAAGTATCAAGACGCATCCGTCCCCTTCGCGCCCTTCGCGGCTCCCTTTTTCATCATGTCCGGGCACGCATCGCCTCGGCATGACGACCCCTGTCGATCAGCTGCAAAAAAATCCCGAATTTTCATCTATCTTTCATGTTCGCCCTCTACACTGATCGGAGCGTGTGTGCACACACGGAGCCCGAAGCATCAACCAGGAGGACTCGACATGATGAGACATCAGCGTATATTACCCGTTTGGCTGCTGGCAGTTGTCGCATGGCTCATGGCAGCCGCTGTGCCGGCGGGCTTGGCCGGAGACAATGGTGGCGAAATTCCTTTCGACGAAGCACACATCTTCTTCGAGCTGAACAACACGGATGGCGACTTAGGCATCCACGGCAAGATCGATGGCGGGCCCTGGCGACGCATCGAGATCTCAGACCCGAATGACCAAGAGATCATGATCGCCAGGATTATCGGGCGCCTACGGCGGCAAGGGCTGACGGAATTCTTCTTTGAGAGTGCCGAGCCGACGTTCGATGAGCTGTCTCCGGAAGCGTTCTTCAATCGATTTCCGGAAGGGATCTACGAAGTCGAAGGCTTGACGTTAGATGGCCAAGAACTGGAGAGCGAGGCGCGCGTAACGCACCGGATGCCGGCCCCGCCAGGCGGGATCACCCTGAACGGCGTGTCGGATGCGCCGATCATGCAGGAGCGGTGCGACGACGAAAGCAACCAGTTCGACCCGACGGAAGTGGAGGTCTCGTCTGACGGCACCGTCACCATCGAGTGGGACGCGGTGACCACATCCCACCCCGACCTCGGGTCACCGAGATCAGGGGACATCGTGATTCACAATTACGAGGTCGTCGTCGAGGTGACCGTGGAAGTGGACGGAGAGGACTTCGAATCGGTATTTAGCGTGATCCTTCCGCCCGACCAGACAGCCATGACCGTTCCTCGGGAGTTCATTGATTTAGGCGATGAGTTCAAGTACGAGATCCTGGCGCGAGAGGAGAGCTTTAACCAAACCGCGACGGAAAGCTGCTTCGTGCTCACAGATTAGACGTCTCGCCTCACGAGACGATCGCCCAGGCGTCGACCTCGATCAGCATTTCCGGTCGCAGGAGCGCCTCGCACACAATCCCGGTCGCAGCCGGATATGGCGGCTGGAAGCATTCGCGCCGCACCTGGGCCGTGTCACGATAGCGGGGCAGCCCTGCCGGGGTGACGAACTCCACCGTCTTCACCACCGCTTCCGGCCCCACGCCAGCGGCGCGTAACACCTCCATGAGGTTGGCATAGACATAGCGCGTTTGCCCCACGATATCATCGGGGTATTCGACCGTGAGCGTGTGCGGATTCAACGCGCCCTGGCCGGCCAGGCAAAGCAGGTGGCCAGCGCGCACGGCTGGCGCGTACGTCAACTGTTCGTACCGCTCCCAGCCGGGATTGATCGCCTGCTTGGGCTGCTGACACGCCACGAAATCGACTTGCAAGAGGGCCTCCGGGTGTCCGACACGCGGCATGATAATGCCCGTGGCCGCAGGAAACGGTGGCGCCAAGAACGCCCGGCGCACGCCTCCCGTGTCACGATACGACGCCAGCCCGGCCGGCGTCAGGAATTCCACGGTCTTCACCACGTGTTCCCAGCCGAGTCCGGCCAAGCGCAGGAGGTGGGTGGTGTTCTCGTAAATCTGCCGCGCTTGCGCCACGATGTCACCCGGCGCCGTCACTTCGTCTGTGCGGCTGTAGCGGCAGTTGGGCGCTGAAATAGACCACATCGCCCATGCGCCGCCCCAGCACGCCCGCCCCGCTTGCCGGAGCGGCGCCAATGGGCATGCCGCCGCCGGGCGCGGCAACCGCCTCGATCTCGATGAGCGCGGTGGGCCGCAGGAGACGATGCACGACAACTGTGCTGACCACGGGAAGCCGCGCCCCGAACCGTTCCTGCCGGAGTTCGGCCAGACGTGGATACTCGGCCATGCCGTCCACCGTGACGTAGTCGACCAGGCGCACTACGTCGTGCCGGCCCAACCCGGCGGCCTGCACGATCGCCGCGATCTTCTCGTGCGCCACCCGCGCTTGCGCCACGATGTCGCCTGCGTCTTCGATCACGATGTGATGATGGGCAGACGAGTAGCGTGAAGCGGTATGGCCGGACAGCCAGACACCTGCCCGTGTGTCCACGCCGAGCGAGAAGCTATAGTGGGTGTAGTCAAAAAAAGGGAAATACGTGGGTTCGACAGCGCGTTTGGGCACCGGCGTCCTCCTCATCCGCTTCGTATCGCTCCACGTAAAAAGGGACACGATTGCAGAACATTATCATACGGCTTACGAGATGGTTCCCTTCATTGCGGTGCGCAGCACTTAGAGCTTGGCCATCACCTGCCGCGAGAACGCTTCGGCAAAACGCCATTTCTCATCGTTTCCGGTAGCGAACATCAACTCTTGCAAGCCCTGCCGCTCCAGCTCGCGAATTTGCTCGATCAGCTCCTCGGCCGTGCCCACCATACACGTGGCGCGAATCAGCTCGGCATCGATGAGCGCGGCTTCACCCGGGTGTAAGGCCGTGTAGTGATACTCATGAGTACGAAAGTGCCAGTGCGCCGCCGGCACCTCTGCGACCAGGTCGCCATAACGCTGCCAGTATGGCTTGAGAAAATCGGGTGGGTCGATATCCTTCTCATGCACCTCGTCAAAGAAGTAGTAGACACTCGCCATGACATTAGGGCCAACCAGACGAATAACCCGCTCGGAATCCACCGGCTCACCCGGTTCCAGGAGCACGATGTTCGTCAGCGCGCAATTGCGAAAGCCCGCCAGCGTGCGTCCGGCGCGGTCAGCGCCTTGCCTGGCGTGCGCCAGCGCCTCGGGAACGGCCATGCCTCGGGGAGGAATGGCAAACACCAGACCATCGCCGTACGCCCCTGCCAGCCGCATGGCGCGCGGACCGAACCCGGAGACATAGAGGGGAATCTTCGGCTGCAGATTCATATACCGATCCTCGTGCATCAGCACCTTGATGGGACGGCTGACGCCGTTGTAGGTATAATCCACCGTTTCCCCGCGCAAGAGGGCGCTCAGCACGTGCAAGTACGCGGCGTATTCTTTGATGCGCATCGGCTTTTGTCCCATTGAGCGCATGGCGGTATTGCCCGTGCCGATACCCAGGTGCACCCGCCCGGGAGCCAAGCGATTCAACGTCGCTATCGCCGCCGCCTGCACCGGTGGAATGCGCGTGCCGCAGATCGCCGTCCCCGGACCGAGGCGCAGACGCGAGGTGTGTTGCGCGGCCAGCGCCAGGACGGCATAGCAATCGGAGAACAGCATCTGGCTATCGGCGACCCACACCGCGTCATAGCCGAGGTTTTCAGCGTGGGCAAAGAACCCGATCTCATCAATGTTCGCCATCACACAAATACCAAACTGCATCGGCCCCTCCTCTACCGGTCGGCGATGGGAAACTGCACGATCAGGGCTTCCAGGCCGTCAGCGCCCGCCTGCAGGGGCATGGGTCCGGCATCGGATGACACAAAAGCGCAGGAAAGTCTCGGTAGCGCCACGCCGTCGTGCCGCAAGGTTCCCCCGGCCACGATGACGTACTGGCCGCCACCCGGCTCAGGATCGGGCGTATACGTGGCCGTTCCGGGCGCCGCGCGCAGAAACCAAGCCGCCAGGCCGTCCGCCTCGGGCGCCATCACCTCTTCCAGCACATCCTGCTCCCGGCTTTGCAACGTGGCCGCATCGCTCAGCGCCAGATGGCCGGAGAGGCGGTGCCGCTTTGGAGCCGGCTTCATAAACGACCGGCCTTCCGGAAAGTACCGTGCTCCGCCCGCATCGAAGCGATTGCGCAGGGTCAAAAAGGCGATGCCGTCATCGGCAGCGCGGATCGGCCCGTAGCCGGTAAAACTGTTGGTATAGTGCAGGGTGAACGGCTGCACCGCTTGCTTGCCCAGCAGCCCAGCGCCTTCCACAATGATCTGAAATTGATTCACCTCGTGAAAATGCGGCGGCACGATCGCGTTGGCCTGTTTCTCGACGAGAAACGCCACCGGCTGCGGCGACGCCTCGGCCGAGGCCGTGAACAATCGCGACACCCAGCTTTCCCGGCCATCGGCATGCACGAGATGGGTACGGTTGGCACGCGCTTCCGCCATCGATTTTGCAACGATCATCGTCTGAGGTCCTTTCCGCTTCGTACCCGGTATGGTAGGAGATATCGGTGTTGCTTGACCTGTTAGGAGATAATCGATTTCCCAGGGATTAGCAATGGATTTTTTTAGGCGCATCGACATGCTAGCCGAAACGGTCTACGATAGACGCCTGCTATGGTCAGAGGTTAGCAAGAGGATAACGTATGGCAAATCCTAAACATGTCGAGCTGGTGCAGCAGGGCGCCGAGGCCATTGCGGTGTGGCGGGAGGCCCATCCAGGCGACGGCTTGGACCTCGAAGCGGCCGACCTGGACCAGGTGAACCTACGCGCCGCCAACCTGGAAGGGGCCAACCTGGACCGGGCGAGTCTGCGCGGGGCCATGCTCGTCAGGGTGAATCTGCAACGGGCCAGCCTACGCGGCGCGCACCTGGAAGGCAGCCACTTGCATGGGGCGTATCTGCAAGCGGCCCATCTGCAAGCGGCGCACCTGGAACAAGCCCGCCTGCAATGGGCCTATCTGGCCGAGGCCCGCCTGGACGGGGCCGACCTGCATGGCGCGAATCTGCAATGGGCGAACTTGCAAGAGACTCACTTGGAAGGGGCTGACTTGCACGAGGCGAACCTGCACGAGGCGGTTTTGGGGAGCACCATCTTTGAGCATACGCATCTCAACGGCGCCCTGGGCCTCGACACCTGCCGGCACCAGGGGGCGAGCCGTCTTGACGCTGGCACGCGGTCACAGTCGGGCAGCTTGCCCGAGGGCTTTGCCCGCGGTTGCGCGGGCGGTTTGACATAGACGGATCATGCGATACGCTCTGTCTAGGTGTGCAACCTAGGTGGTGTCGTCATAGGAGAGAACGCCATGGGAAAAACGGTTAGAGGCGTGTATGAAAAGGGGGACATCCGACTCCTCGAGGATCCCCCCTTTCTTCCAAGCCTTTGTTAGGCTTGAGAAGTCGCTCGGTCTTCACCCCATTTTTTCAATCGAGTCTGACCCTATTGATTCCTCTTTACAATTTCTCGGGTAAATCCTCAGGGAATTCTACTCCGACCCCGATTTTACGGCGATCTTGCACGAATCATTCATATTTTCTATGATTTATATGATGGCATGGGAGGACGTATGGGCAACCGAGATGAATTTCACTGGGATGATGACAAATCTGATTTACTTGCCCAGACAAGAGGTTATCCGCTTTATGATGTGGCCGAGAAAATTTTCTCACATGCATACATTGAATACCAACATCGAATGTATCCTGAGCAAAGTCGAGCGATAGGCCAAGTAGATGGGAAGTTAATGACGCTGGTATATGAGTTTGTGGAAGACGAGTTTGGTTCCTTCATCAAGCTCATAACCTATTGGCCTGCTAGCAATCTTGAAAAAAGCCTCTATGATCAGGAGTTGGAAACGCCATGAGCTGGACGAAAGACAAGCTTGATGAAGAAACAATGCACCTCCAACCGAGAGATGAAAGCGACATGGTCAGTCGTGGGGTCAAGCGCGGCCGTCCCCAAAAGCCTCGGACGATCAAGACAAACCTTGACTTGTCAGAGGACTTAGCGGCACAGCTTGATAGCATCGCTGAGTTCATGGGATCGACACGACAAGGGGTTGTCAAGGGGTTCATCTTGAACGGCCTTAAAGACTACTATTTCGTCCGTGACGCCGAAAGGCGCCATCGGTCTAACGACTAGGGTCCACCGACCTGCTCCTCAATGAGCGATTCTTTAACGCTGTGCGTCCGCAGTTTCCAAACCTTCATCTACGCCGCAACAGGAATGGATTAATCTGCAACACATCATTAGAGTTGTTCCTCAATAGCATAAGATCAGGTTCCCTAGCCCAGCCCAGATGCCCACCGAATCATCCTCAAAGTGATCTTTGCGGTTGCGGAAACGCTGCACCAAAATGTTGAAACGCTTCATACCGCCGATGGCATGTTCGATCAAGATGCGAACTTGACTCACGGCATAATTCGCCGCCTGCTGCTCCGCCGTCAATTCTGGAGTCGGATTCGTCTTGCTCTTCCGGGGTTTCTTGTGTGGAATCTCAAGCATTTCGCCTTTGTAGTCCGAATGAATCCCCTGATAACCCAGGTGCACCCAAACTTCTACGTCACTAAACCGGTCTAAGTCCGGTGGGAACTCTTGTTTTAACATGCTGTAATCATGGTTGTGACCACTAAACGTACGGCCCAGAAAGACGATCCATTTATCCGGCATCGACATCACTGTATTTTTCAGCGTATGGCTTTTTTTTACCACTATAGTGTTCACGTTGGGTCGTCTCATCTTGTGACCGGCGATAGCTTCTTTCAGTCGCATCAATAATCAGTTGATCCACACCTGACAACGCCTCCCTCAACGACTCTGGGGTCTTCAACTCTCGATAAGGCATGAGGTCTAACTGCACTAACGTGTCATACAGGATGGGAGAGAGCTTATGGAGATTTTCATTCGCTTTCGAACGTACCATACCAAATTGTGCACCAAGAACATCAAACGTCGGATACGTCTTGTAATAATATAGAACGAACAGGAGTTTGTCTGGCAGAGTGGGTAATTTGCCTTTGATACCTGCACCCGGCTTTCGGCTGCGTTTGCCAGCTTGGACACCCTCCTCATAGCGTTTTTGCTGAGCCTGTTGATAGACGTGGCTGAAGGCGGGCAGCAAGAAGTCAAATTGCGTCTGAGACACACCGGTTAAGGCTTTCATCTGCCGATCATCTCGGATAACCAATGACCTGGCTGGGCTCCCTCCATCGTTTGGGGGAGGATAGCCTACCTCATTAACTATTGGGGAACAACCCTACTGATAATGTGGCTTGTATTTGGTAAAAACCCGTTTGACGTCCTCGGGCGTGGCAAAATCATCGCGATCTGCGTCCGCAATCCCTTCCTTGATCCGCTCCTGCTGCCATGCCTGCAAGTCCGGAAAGTTGGCTGATAGCCTCATCCACCAACGCATCTTCGTCGCGGTTCACGGCCTCAGCCAGGGCGGAGAGTTTGTGCCGAAGATCAGGATGAATCGTCACGTTTGTGCGTTCCATCTCGGGCATGTTCTTATCCTCCGGTATGTTCCTCCACTTTAGCCCCTTCCGCACGTCTTCTGGCTAGGCCTTCACAGACATCCGATTTCTCGGGTAAATCCTCAGGGAATTCTACTCCGACCCCGATTTTACGGGTTCTCTACGTCCATGGACCAGTCTCTCCGGATGCTTCTTTTGACGCTGTATGTAATATGCGACGAGCTTCTCCGGATCGTGTTCACATTTTTCAGAAATACGACGTCGGGCGTCGCGTATCCGATCAAGGACTGGATCCGGCTTCATCTCCCACTTCCTCTAATGAAGAAAAATAAATCTGACAGGAGCCTTCTAATGGGTGTCCCCTTTTTGCACTTCAACGTATTGCACCATGAGAAGGTGCATATCCTTTGGATGAAGTTTCAATCCCTTCCGTAGCAGGTCTTCTGTTTCAACAACCAAGCACCGCGATACGGTTATCACGATCCGTGATGCCGGTTTCAATCCCTTCCGTAGCAGGTCTTCCGTTTCAACACAACACATCCGTCCAGCATTGGAGGATACAGCAGAAAGTTTCAATCCCTTCCGTAGCAGGTCTTCCGTTTCAACTGCTGCCTTCTGGGGGCCTTCAAAATCAACACGTTAAACCCCATTTTTCGGGGACCCCGAGTTTTCCACAGGCTCACCATACCCGTCAACCCCCTTAATTCGGCATAAGTTGTTGATTTTGAAGGATCGGCAGTCACGACGTGTCAAATACTCTGTAAGTGGTTGAATTGCCATGGCTTATCGAATTTTTTTCCGATCAGCCCGTTTTTGCCCCGGAGGTTACCGCAACATTAGCGCTATCGCCAAACCCCCATAACAAGCGGCTCTGCGCATATCATCTTTCTAAAACCCGCTCGCGGCAAGGCTCGCAGCAGGTCCGATGGTCACGTTCTGTAGCCTCCAGAGGGTCATGCCATGGAGCCTAAAGCCGTGCCGAACGCCTCTATCCTACCATATTTCCAGCGTCTGCACCATGCTTTCCACCCTCAGGAGGTTGCGCCCCAGACGCTTGCGCCAGATAATCTTTCCCGTGCTGTCGGCCCAAAACCCGTGCCGAGACATCCCGAACGTCCTGGCATGACACCGCTTTGGAGACCACTATGACCCCTTCGCCCTTTACCATCCGCATTGACGACGCCATCCTGACCGACTTGCGGGCCCGCCTCGAACGGGTGCGCTGGCCCGATGAGATTCCCGGGTCGAATTGGCAGTACGGAACGGATTTGACCTATCTGCTCACCCTCGTCGACTACTGGTGCGAGCAGTACGACTGGCGCACGTACGAAGCCCGCTTGAACGAATTTCAACACTTTACAGCGCCATTAGATGACATCGAGCTGCACTTCATCCACCAGCCTGGCCATGGCCCTGAGCCCCTGCCGCTGCTGATCATGCACGGCTGGCCCGGCTCGGTGTGGGAATTTCACAAACTGCTACCCTTGCTCACCGATCCCGCCCGTTTTGGTGGCGACGCCCGCGATGCCTTCACCGTCGTCGCGCCATCTCTACCGGGCTACGGCTTTTCGTTCCGCCCTAACCAGCCACGCTTCGACCGCGTGGCCATGGCCGATACCTTCGCCAAGCTCATGACCGACGTCCTCGGTTACGACCACTACGGCGTGCAAGGCGGCGATATCGGCGCGGGCTTGGCGCAGCGCCTGGCCGCGGCGTATCCCGCACGGCTGTATGGCATGCATCTGAATTTTTTAAGCATGCTGCGTGAAGAGGGCCAACCCGGCTCGCCGACGGAGGAAGAAAAACGCTATCACGAAGCCGTGCAACACTGGGTCGCCGAGGAGACCGGCTACCAGTGGATCCAGGGGACGAAACCTCAGACGTTGTCCTACGGCCTGACCGATTCTCCGGTTGGCTTAGCGGCCTGGATTGTCGAGAAATTTCGCACCTGGAGCGATTGTGAAGGGGAGGTGGAGAACTGCTTCAGCAAAGACGAGCTGCTCACCGCGATCATGCTCTACTGGGCCACCGGCGCGATCAATACTTCGTTCTGGCCCTACTACGCCCGCCGCCACGGCGATTGGGATGCCGCCGTCAACCCGTACATCTCGGTCCCAACCGCCTACATCGACTTTCCGTGTGAGATTATCCGGCCCCCGCGATCCATGGCCGAACGCGTGTTTAACATCCAGCGCTGGACCGTCATGGAACGCGGCGGACACTTTGCGGCCCTGGAACAACCCGAGGCCCTGGCCGCCGATATTCGCGACTTTTTCCGGCCGTTTCGGTAGCATGCGAATGCGGAATGCGGAATGCGGAATCAAAAAAGCGCTTTTCCCATTCCACATTCCGCATTCCAAACGCTTTACGACAGGCCATAGGTAAAGAGTTGTAGGAGCTGATCGTTATCCAGCTCCGTGATCCATCCTTCACCGCCGGAGGTCACGACGGCGCTGGAAAGCCGGGCTTTTTCTTCCAGCATGGCATCGATTTTCTCTTCGATTGTGCCTTCGGTGATGAATTTGTGCACCACGACATTTTTCTGCTGGCCAATGCGGAAGGCGCGGGCCGTGGCTTGGTTTTCCACCGCCGGATTCCACCAGCGGTCGAAGTGCACCACGTGATTCGCTTCCGTCAAATTCAGGCCGACGCCGCCGGCTTTCAGCGACAATACCATAAAGGGAATGTAAGTTTCCCGATTCTGAAAGGTATCGACCAGGGTTTTGCGTTGTTTCACTGGCACGCTGCCGTGCAGGACAACGCCATCACGCTCGAAAATGTTGGCCAGGAAGGCGTGCAGGGCGGGCGTCAGTTCTCGGAATTGCGTGAAGAGGAGCATTTTTTCGCGCTTGTCTCGCACGGTTTCGCAGACCTCGCGCAGGCGTTGGAACTTGCCGCTGTGCTTTTCTTCGAAATCGCCGGTGCCTAGAAACTGATCCGGGTGATTGCAGAGCTGCTTGAATTTCAGCAGCGAGGACAGAATCAGTCCCCGGCGCTGCATGCCGTCGCTGTTTTCCAGGATGTCCGCGATCTCCCGCACCAGATTGCGATACAGGACGATCTGTTTTTTACTTAGGCCCGCAAACGTCTTCATTTCGACTTTTTCCGGCAAGTCGCTGATGATGGTTTTGTCCGTTTTCAGGCGTCTGAGGATGTAGGGGCTGATGACGTGACGCAGACGGCCATAGCCGGCCGCATTGTCTTTCAGGGTATTGGCGAAGGATTTGAATTCCTTCAGATTGCCCAGCAGACCGGGATTGAGAAAGTCAAAGAGGGACCAGAGGTCGGACAAGCGGTTTTCCACTGGCGTCCCGGTCAGGATAATGCGGTTGGCGGCATGCAGTTTTTTCACGGCGCGCGTCTGCTTGGTGGCCGGGTTTTTGATCGCCTGGGCTTCATCGAGAATGACGTAATCCCAGTGAAAGGTCTGCAACCCGTGGTAGCGCTGCACCATGGCGTACGTGGTGATGACGAGATCATAGCGGGACAAGTCGGTTTCGGACAGCTCCGCTTTTTGCGAGGGGCCGATGCTGCCGGGATGGGCGATGTGATAGGCGAGTTGCGGGTAGAAGGTGTCGATTTCGCTCCGCCAGTTGGCGATGAGCGAGGCGGGCACCACCAGCAGGCTGGTCGTCTTCTGCTTTTTTTTGACGCTCAAAAACGCCAAAAGCTGGATGGTTTTGCCCAGGCCCATGTCGTCGGCCAGGCAGGCGCCAAACCCTAGGGAATCGAGGAATCCCAACCAGCTGAGCCCGGCTTGCTGATAGGGGCGCAGCGTCGCCCGGAAGCCTTGGGCGGGGGCAACGGCTTTGACGAGATCGGGGTTGTGCAGCTTGCGCGTGACGTCCTCAAACCAGTCGCCGTAGGCCACACCGACGTCCACATGGGCGTGCTCGTCGCCCAGCAGTTTTTCCGGGGCAAGTTGCAAGGCGACCGCTTCGCGCAGGGTCAGGCCGCCGTCTTCCAACAGCGTGCGCGCCTTCTCATAGGCATCAAGCGTCTGCTGCAGTTTGTCCTGATCGACGGCCACCCATTTGTTTTTGATCAGCGCCAAGCCATCGCTGGCTTGCAAGAGCTGCCGGGCTTCTTCTGCGGTAATGGGAACGCTGTTGATCGAGAGACTTGGCACCGCGTGCATCACGGCGTTCATACCGACGAACGACGGCGCCGCGGCGCCGATGCTGAAATTGACCTGGGTGCTGGCAGACTTCACGCTCCACCAGTTTGGGATACGGCACAGAATCCCGGATTGTTCGTACAGGGGCACTTCCTGCAGAAAGGTGTAGGCGTCGTTGGGCTCCCAACCCAGGGGATGGAAGATGTCGCCGCTTTCCAGCAACTGCGGCAGGAGGGCGCTCTCGCGGGCGGCCCGATAGACGGCGCCTAGCAGTTCGAGCAATTTGTCGCGATCCTCGCCGTATTCCTGCAGCGCATATTTCAGCGGCAGGTGCCGTGACGTGCCGTCACCCCCCATGTGCGTGGCATACGTCGCCAGAAAGGCAAACGGCGCGGGGCCTTTGGTGTTTTCGACGAGATGAAAAAAAACGCGGCCGGCAAGTTGTAGATTGGGACGGTACGTATGGATAAACGCTTCAACGGTCCCGTCATACGAGGTGATGAGGCGGCGGAAGGCGTCATGCAGCAGGGTCCAGATGAGCTGTAAGAAGTCTCGATGCAAGTATTCCGCCCCTGGACACAGCGGGGCGACGGCCAGCCACGCTTGGGCTTCGTCATCATCGAGTTCGACCGTTGCTTTCTCGCGCGCATCTTCAAGATCTGGAAGATGCGCCAGTTTTTCGGCAAAACCACTGGCGATATCGCGCCAAAATCCAAGCGATGGCGACAAGTGCAGGCTCGGGTCGGCCAAGCTCAGAAACAGGAGCCAGGTCTCGGGTTCCGCGTGATACCGCCGGTACAGGTCCTGCTGAAACTGCAGCGAGGATTCGTGGTAACGCTCCGTCGTGTCGGCCCATTCCAACAGCAGGCCATCGGAACGGATGATGACGCCTAATTCCTGATCACTCATGTACACGCCCCATTATGTGAGAGAATCTTGCCGTTTGTTCCAGCGTCGTCGCCATCAGACTTTCTGCCGATAGATGCCGGGCTGCACCGTTTCAATCAAGCCTTTCGCGCCAGCGCGGCTGATGGCGTTACGGACCTGCACTTTCGTCCACCCCAGCCGGTCCTGTAGCTGATCGACCGATTTCCCTTTGCGCGCTTTGCCAACGGCTTTGACTAACGCATCGAGCATGCTTCCTGCTTGCATGTGGAGTGGCGCCGCCGCGACTGGCGCCGCCGCAACGCGCTTTTTCCGCGTGGTGCTCACGGCCGCAGATGCGCGGCCGGCTTTGCCCGCTGGCAAGGGCGTCTTCTGTGCCCGTGGGTTTTTTTGGCCTTGGCGGTCTTCTTCGTTGTAGACGTTTTCGGCTGCACGGGAGACAGGGGCGGCACTGGCGCGTCGACGTCGTCCAACTGGATGCCGAACACCTCGCCCAGGTCCACGTCGTCCAGAACGTGATCGCGTTGACGCTGGGCTTTGTCTAATAACGTCTGGGTCGTCTCGGCCACCGTCTGCGTAATGAGGTCGTCAATGTTGATGCCACGCAGGGTGAAAAATAATGACGGATCGTCATCGAACCGGGCGCCGACGCCATAGAGAGCGGCGGCGATATGTTTACACATCGACGCCACATCGGGGCAACTGCACTTAAAATGAATCTCCCGGGGAGCGGGAAAGAGGCCGGCACCTTGTTCGTAAAACAGATCCTTCAGCGCTTGCGGAAAGGTGCCGGCCAGCAGCTCGCTCAGCGAGTCGAAGTGGCCTTCACAGGCTTGGCGGATGGCGCCCCACTTCTTGGCGCTGAGGGTGTCGATCTTGATCCCGATATCATAGGGTTTCGGACTGCTTCCCAACACCATCGCCGTGACGTTGCCCGCTTTCAGCTGCAAATCGAGCACCGCCCGGTGCCGGGCGTAACTGCGGCCGCGTTCCATGCGATAGGCGAAGTCGGCATACCGTTCCAGATTGCTGTTCCAAGACTTGCCCCACCAGGTCTTGGCCAGGGCGCGTCCTGCAATGATCACTGGCTGCAAATGCGCGTGTGTTTTACGAAGCTGCTGGAGCTTGCGCTCCGCATTGGCGCGCCGCTTGGCCACCGGGATATGTTCCGGATACTCATCGAAATAGCGCATCGTACCTCATCCTTGTTTGACACAGATCCTGGATCCCCCTTCGGTGATGGACGCCGTCATCGGCCTGAAGCTGGCCGACCCTCTTCCGTGGCGGTCTGATATGGCAGGGAGTGTATCAAAGAATAGGAATTTCAAACCCATTTTTCAAGCTCAACGTCGGCAACCTTCCTTATCAACCTTGTGTGCACCGTACGCTTCGTCATCGGCGTCCCACGCCGGATCACCTACCCCTCGACCGCCAGCTTCGCCGCAAGAGGTGTCAATAAGCACAGCATGGTGAAGCTGGTGAGAGCTGCCGAAAGGACGTTTGAAACGCCTCGCCCTTCACGTTAGACTGAAGCGGCATCTATAACGACTCATGCGTTGCAGAAACACGATCGGAGGAGGGAGACCATGCTAACGATACGTGGCGTGTATAATGGGAAAACCTTTAGGGCCTTGCCTAGCGAACCCCGACCCAAGGTGCACCAGGAAGTGCCTGTTCTTTGAGTTTGTTCACAACGTGCGAAAGCGGGTAAAGCGTTGCTGGGCGCGTTCATTGAGCTACTCGTCTCACAAGCCCCCGGAATCTAATAAGAGCGCAAATGGATTATTCGAGCATAGGAGGTGCAATTATGTCTCGACTCATGGTGTTCATGGCCGTGGCACTGGCGGTGTGGGTGGGGTCACCCGCTGCCGATGAAGTCTTGTTGAAGAATGGGGATCGTCTTACCGGTAAAATCGAGCGACTTGCCGATGGGAAGCTCACCGTGAACACCGAGTTGTTTGGAACCCTTACCGTTGATCTTCAAGACGTCCGGACGTTTTCAACGCAAGCGCCTATTCGGTTGGACTTCAGTGATGGCACCACCGTCAATCAATCGGTCTCGGCGGCAGAGGACGGCAACATCGCCATTACCCAAGAGGGCGTTCTCGCCCCCCAAACGCTCCCTTTGGCCAATGTGGTCGCGATCAACAAACCTCCCGTGAAATGGACCGGTAGCGTGGGGGCCAGCTTCACGTTGACCCAAGGCAACTCCGAGACCGAAAGTGTCAACGTGGGAATAAGTCTACTCCGGCGCGCCGAAATCGACCGGAGCACCTTTGAGGCGGCTTACCTCTTTGGGCGACAAACAGACCCGGATACGGACGACCGGAGCACCACGCAAGACAAGTGGTTTGCCGCTCTCCAGTACGATCATTTTTTTAGCCAAAAGCTCTATGGCCATGCCACGACCCGGGTCCATCGCGATCGTATTGCCGATCTCGACCTGAGGCTGACGGCCGGTCTTGGTGTCGGTTACCAATGGATCGAATCACCCGATCTCAATTTTTCCACGGAGGCCAGTTTGAGTTGGCTCTTTGAAGACTTTGAGAGTGGTGAAGACGACGATACGATTGTCTTGCGGCTGGCGTATCATGTGGATCAACGTTTCAATGACCGACTCCTTGTCTTTCATGATCTCGAAGCGCTTCCCAGCGTGGAAGACTTCTCAGATGTCTTTCTCACCACGCAGGCGGGCTTGCGTGCCTCTCTGACTCCGTCCATGTTTGCGGAGACCAAAGTCGTCCTTGATTACGACTCGACCCCGGCTCCTGGCTCGGAGGAAACTGATTTGAACTACTTGTTTAGCCTGGGAGTGACCTTCTAAACGATCCGTCGGCACCGAAGCGAATAGCCAACTGCAGGAGCTTTAGGGTACTTGCGGCGAGCTGTCCCACCACTCAGACGAGCCGGGCGTGTACCCAGGCCGCGATCGACAATAGCCGGTCATCCGCACCCAGTGGGCCAATCACTTGCACGCCAACCGGTAACCCATTAGCGCCAACGTAACCCGGAAGACTCACCGTCGGCACGTGCAGAAGCGTCCACATGCGGTTGAACAGCGGATCACCCGTGGCGCCTAAACCCGCCGGAGCTTCTCCCGGCGCGCTGGGCGCCAGGAGGACATCGTACGTCGTAAACACCGTCTCCAGCATGCGGCGGCACCGTTCGGCCAACGCCATCGCATCGGCATAGGCGGTGTGGGGAATATGGCCCCCCGGCTCCACGAGTTCCAGGAGCTTGGGGCTCAACTGCGCGCGATGCTGCGCCAATTCGTAAGCACAACAGCGGGCGCCCTCGAATACCTGAATCGTCTCTTGAGCCGCGACGAGATCGGCGAACGCTAACGCTAGATCGAGGTCGCGCACTTCTGCACCGGCTGCCGCAAGGCGCGTTCCGGCAGTCTCCAAGGCAGTCTGCGTGTCAGCGGTGGCTTGCGGCCACTGGGGCGTCCGGTACAATCCGATCCGCGGGGGCTGTGACAGCGGCGCCAGCTCAGTAGGAGCGGCAACGAAGGCGGCACGCAACAGCGCCAGGTCTTCGACACAGCGCGCAAACCCCCCCAGGGTGTCGAGCGTTTGCGATAGCGCTTTGATGCCGGCGATCGGGAAGTTGCCATGCGTCGGCTTGTACCCGACCACGCCACAGTAGGACGCCGGACGGATCACTGACCCCGCGGTCTGCGTCCCCAGGGCGAGCGGCGCCATCGTATCAGCCACGGCCGCGGCAGAGCCGCTAGACGACCCCCCGGGCGTATGCGCCGGGTTGTGCGGATTGGCGGTCTTGCCCGGCGTAAACATGGCGAATTCAGTGGTGACGGTCTTACCCAGAATGACCGCACCCGCGTTGCGCAGTAAGGCGACGCAGGACGCATCCCAGCTCGGCTGATAGCCCGCGTAGATCGGCAACCCATAGCTCGTGGGCATGTCACGCGTATCGATGAGGTCTTTAATCCCAACGGGGACACCATGTAGCGGGCCACGGGCCGGACTACGGTCGCAGGCCCGCGCCTGGGCCAGGGCCGCCTCGTCATCGAGGTGGGTCCAGGCGCCAATACGGTCCTCGCGTTCATGGATGCGAGCCAAACAGGCTTCGACCAATGCTTGACTCGTCATCGTCCCCTGGGCGATCGCGTTGGCGGCCTCGACAGCGGTCAGTTCATGTGGAGCGTTCATGGCGCTTTCCTAATCGTTAGAGGGGATATGCCAAAGAATTGCAGGCCATACCGGGTGGTTTTACTGGGAGTTGTTGAGGCTGTCAAGGTTACTTTTCGAGATGGTTTTCCCAGGCTGGTATCTCTGCTATGCTTGCTGCTGATCACCAAACACCGGGGGAAAAGAGGAGCACAGCATCATGGGAGAAACGATTACCTACACGACACCCAACGGGCAAGAGGTCTCGGGGTACCTGGCCCTCGCTAGTGGAGGCAGCACGAAAAGCATCGTCGTCATTCAGGAATGGTGGGGACTCAATGAGCAGATTTGCGGAGTGGCCGACCGGTTTGCCGCTGCCGGGTACAATGCCTTGGCGCCGGACTTGTACAAAGGGCGGGTAACGAAAGATCCCGATGAGGCCAATCACATGATGAGCGGCCTCGATTGGATTGGCGCGACCGAGCAGGACGTGCGTGGCGCCGTGCAGTATCTGAAGGAAAACGGTGGCGCCGCCGCGGTCATGGGCTTTTGTATGGGCGGAGCGCTAACCATCCTCGCCGCCGTGACAATCCCGGAGATGGATGTGGGCGTGTGCTTTTACGGCATCCCGCCGGAGGCGGCAGCGGATGCGCGGCAGATATCGATACCGATTCAGTGTCATTTTGCCAATCAGGATGACTGGTGCACACCCGTGGCGGTGGATAGCTTGGAAGCCAAGCTCAAAGACGCCCGGATTACCCATGAGCTTTATCGCTACGATGCAGTGCACGGCTTTTTTAACGAGCAGCGTGCGGACGTGTATGATGCGGATGCGGCGCAGCAATCGTGGGACCGGATGTTGACCTTTCTCCAGGCGCGGCTCTGATAGGAGCGGTTAGCTCTCAGCTCTCAGCTCTTAGCTCTTAGCGAAGAACAAAGAAAGGCAAGACGGCGGGTGACGAGCAGACAGACGACGCCGTGGCTTCCCCACCCTTGGGCCCTACCATGCCCGCCAACCGCCATCGACGTGGAGGATAGCGCCCGTGATATACGACGCCGCCGGCGAGGCAAGAAAAATAATCGCGCCGAGCAACTCCCCTTCCTTCCCGAGGCGACCCATGGGCGTAAACAACTCCATGCGCGCCCGCTGCTCGTCGTGTACCCGCCCTAAGCGGGGATCAGTAATCATTTCGGTCGGAAACCAGGAGGGCGCCAGGGCATTGACCGTGATGCCGTGCGGCGCCCATTCCACCGCAAGCTGCCGGGTCATATTCGTCACTGCGCCTTTCGTGGTGGCATAGCCGATCGTCTTGTGCACCGCATTGGCGCCTTCGCCCAACACGGACGACACCATAATCATACGGCCGCCTTGCTGCCGCTCGATCATCTGCTGCCCCACTTTCTGACTGCAGAGAAAGACGGCCGTCAAGTTCACGTCCAAAGCCTGTTGCCATTTGTCCCGCGTATGCCGCTCGGCCCGGCCCACCGGCGCCACGCCGGCGTTGTTGACCAAAATATCAATCGGCCCCAAGGTCTCTTGCACCTGTGTCAAAGCCGCATCGATCTGCTCTTCATCCGTGAGGTCCGCCTGCACGGGCTGGCTCCGCACCCCCAGGTCCTCGAGTTCACGCGCCACCGCTTGTAAGCGCTCGAAGCGCCGGGCAACCAAGGCGACATCCGCCCCGGCCATCGCCAGACCACGCGCAAATTCAATCCCCAAGCCGCTCGACGCGCCCGTGACCAACGCGACTTTGCCATGCAAACCGAAGAGCTGCTCCAAATGCTTCTGACTCATAGGGCCGTACCTTTCTTTTTCAAGCTCTCAGCTCTCAAGCGCCCTTGCAGGGAAGCAAGGGCGCTATTAGCTATTAGCTTAAAAAAGAAGAAAAAGCAAGGGGAGGAGCTGTCAGCTATCAGCTATCAGCTATCAGCTTAAAAAGGGGAAAACTAGGAGAAAAGCGAGGATACCAGCAATCGGAATGCAGCACCGGGAAGTATCTTCTTCATTCCGCATTCCGCATTCCGCATTCCGCATTTCTTATATGGTTCCTGTGGCTTTGCGCGCAATCTGCAACAGCTCATCCGGACGCAGGTCAGACACTAAGCTGCAAACAATCTCGCCATCCTGCCACAAGATCGTGCTGTAGCCCTTGTGCGTATGAATATGGAAGGTGCGAGCATCGAACCGGACCGAACGCGTCGCGTTGAGGGCGATATTCTTGTCGGCAAACATGAGAAACGAGAGCCCATGATCACGGGAAGTATAGGCGATTTCGGCCACCCGCCGGTTGAGGAAATAATTCAGGCGCACACCGACCAAAGCATAATCCTCTGCCGGGATGGCCGGCAGCGGGGGGGCAAACTCAACCTTGCCGTCGAACCAACGCCGGATGACGCCCGCATCCGCTGCGACCTTGTCGTAGGGGGCATTCATGAGCTGCGCGCGAATCTGGCTATCGACAATTTCTTGCACGACAAGCGGCACCGACGCTGGCCACCAGAGCCGCATACCCAAAGCGAAGAGGAGGAGCGCCGCCATGGCCACCGCGCCACTCCAGAGCAATGTGCGGGAGAGCCAACGCGGCATCGGCATGACGTTGACGGGCGCGTCGTCAACGAGTTGCGGCTCGATGGCGGAAACGACAGGGTCGGGAACGTCTTCTGGCGGCAGGGCGGTCTGCAATAGGGTCTGCAAACGATGGTGCGCCGTGGCTTCGCTTTGGCACACCTGGCAGTCTTGGAGATGCTGCTCGACTTCGGCGGCATCGGACGGCGCAAGTTCCCCATCGAGATAGAGGTAGAGCTGGACTTTAGGTCGGTTGCATGTCATGGTTTAATGCTCAATGTAGGCTCTGAGGGTCATTTGCAACAACTGGCGGCCACGGTACAATCGTGACATCACCGTACCGATGGGACACGCCATCATCTCGGCGATCTCTTTATAGGCATACCCTTCGACATCCGCTAACATCACGGCCAGGCGGAATTCAGGGGGCAGGTCATCCATGGCCATCCGCACCAGCCATCCGAGGTCGGCATTGACCGCGGCCTCTTCCGGATTCTGGCCCGTCTGCTGGGGTTGTTCGGTGCGCAACTGGCTATAGAAATTCGCAATCTCGTCAAAGCCGACGGGCCGAGGATGCTTCAGCGCTTTGCGGGCCCAATCCCGATACGCATTGATCAAAATGGTAATCAACCACGCTTTGCTATCGCTCCCCGGTTGAAATTGGTGCAGCGCCCGGCAGGCTTTTAAACACGTTTCTTGGACAAGATCCTCGGCGTCCTCGCGCTCCCGCACCATGCGCCGGGCGAGACGCAACAAGATGGGCAAATGTGGCTTGACGAGGCATTCAAACGATTCGCGTTGGCAAGACCCGTTCTTCATCGCGTACCTTCATGACGTCATGTATCCCGGTCATATGTAGCCAAAACGAAAGACCGGAGAATTTATCCCCCAGCTACCGGGCTGAAGCATTGCGATACACCATGAGAATACGCTGGGCCAAGGGGGCATCGAGCTGCGGCACGTAGATTTCGATCGCGCCCAGGGCATTGTGGGCAAAAGGCAGTTGCGACACGCGGCGCGATTTGACCCGCCATTCGACCCCTTCCCCAGCCAAAATACCCGTGATCAGGTGCAGCTCGGCTTCGTTAAACGCCGTGTGCACTTTCTCCCATGTCTCATTTCCTAGCGAGATTTGCGCGCGATGCACTGCACTCACTCTCCCCTCTTTGCCCGACGCCGGCCACGGTGCCGGCGGGCTAACGATTGATATGAACGCAAAACCACAGGCCGAAGACTGCCCAGAGCACGATCAGTGACATACACCCATAATGAATGACCCGTTCCTGCCGGTTCTGCTTCTGCGCCTCCTCGGGCGCCACCAGGGTCTGCAGGGATCCCGTGGCGCCGACGTATTCGCCACATTGATAGCAGTAGTTATAACGCTCAGGCATCTCCGTGCTACAGAGCGGGCAACTCTTGATCATAATGCCAACTGCCTACCCCTTATTGAGATGTCTTTCCTCCGGAAAAACGATATAGTTAATTCTGTCCAGGCCCTTATCATGCTCCCCACACATCATGGCGCCACGATTTCACCCAGAGGGAGGGTTCGTCATGAGCCGCCGAGTTATCCTCCTCTTGCTTGTGCTTGGGCTATGGCTGCTGCCTGGCGGGCAAGGTTCCTATCTCGACGCCGCCTTGCCACTGGCAAAACCAAATGCCGACGTCATGCGAAAGGCGCTGCATCACGCCTTGAACCTCCAATTCGATCAGGCCATCACCCTGGCCACGCAGTTGGAAGAGGAGAACCAACCCACGCTCGCCTCGCACCTCACGCGGGGCATGATAGCGTACTTTCAAGTCCGCTGGCAAACGCGCCAATCCCCTCCGGCTTACGACGTGGGACACAAAGCCCTAAGCGCCTTGCTCGACGAGGGGCAAGAGCAGCTCACACCGTCACACGAGGCGCCGTGGCTCCGGCTCCTACTGGGCACGGCGGCGATTTTCGATGCGTTGTTGCAACAACCCGAGGCGCCGTTGCAGAGCATGTCATTATTCGCTCAAGGCCGCGACTGGCTGCAACAGGTCCTGATCGCCCATGATGAGGTCACGGACGCGCATCTTGGCCTAGGCCTGCTGTATTTTGACGGCAGCAAGGCATCGTCGTCTCTACTACGGATGTTGGCGCGTCCCGGGGACATACCCGGCACGGAACAGTCCGTGCATCACTTAAAACGCGCCGCCGAAGCCGGTCATTTCAGCCCGGACGTAGCGCGCACGTTTCTGGCGCGGTTATACGAAACCGAACAGCGCTACGAGGAGGCCATTGCCCTGGGACAGCAGTTACAAACGCATTTCCCGAATAATGGCTACTATGCCTTGCTCACCGGCCGCAGCCAGTGCGCCCATGCCCAACACGAGGCCTGCGCGGCGACCCTCGGTGCGCTGGCCTCCCGGGTTGCGGCCTCCCCCGCCGCCCTGGCCCAGCGTGCCGATCGCTTCGATCTCTACTACACATGGGGCAAGGCATGGAATGAGCTGCGGCAGTATGATCCGGCCTTTACCGCCTTTCGGCAGGCCATCAACCAGGACCCCCGAGCGGTCAAAGACGATACGTTATGGGCCAAATACCAGGTCGCGCGGATCTACGAACGCCGTGGGCAACGCAAGACCGCACGGCAGTTGTATCAGACGTTGCTGCGCCGACGGAATGTTGACGACCTGCACGAGCGCGTCAGCCGGCGGCTGGCCGCACTGCGGTGAGGGACAACATTGACAACATCGGAGGAATCGACAACACTACAGGACGATGCTGCACTCCAGTTACTGAGTAATCATGAGGATTTAATATGAGCATGCGAGCTGGGCGACAAGCCTTCCTGGAAATTCTGCGCGCGGCAGGCGTCAAACACATTATTGGGAATCCCGGCACCACCGAACTCCCACTAATGGACGTCCTGCCGGAGTATCCGGACCTGGATTATATTCTCACGCTGCAAGAGGGCGTTGCCATGGCCGCGGCGGACGGCTATGCTATGGCATCGGGCAAACTCGGCGTGGTCAATCTGCATGTCGCCCCGGGGTTGGGCAATGCCATGGGGATGTTGTACGACGCCACCAAAACCGCGGTGCCGCTGCTCGTCACCGCTGGGCAGCAAGACGGGCGGTATTCGCTCACCGAACCGCTGCTCTGGGGCGACATGGTCCGCATGGTGGAATCAATGACGAAATGGGCGTACCAGATCGAACGCGTCACCGATCTGCCGCGGGCACTGCGGCGCGCCATCAAGATCGCCACGACACCGCCCACCGGTCCGGTTTTTCTGGGCTTACCTATGGACATCATGATGGCGGAGGCCGACCTGGACATGTCCGCTCCTTCCCTGATTGCGCCGCGCATCCGTGGCGACCTGGAGGCCATGCGCCGCGCTGCCGTCCTGCTCGCCAAAGCGCAACATCCGCTGATTATCGTCGGGGATGAAGTGGCCAAATCGGAAGCCCTGGCGGAGATGGTAGCAGTTGCGGAAGCGCTCGGGGCTCCCGTGGTGGCCGAAACCGTGCCCAACACGACCAACTTTCCCTCGGACCATCCCTTGTATCAAGGCCCCATACCACGCACGCAACACGGCGTACGCACGAGCCTGCAGGACGCCGATGTGGTCTTTACCGTTGGCGCCGACATGTTCACCATGTCCGTCTATGCCGAGGTGGAACCGCTACCGCCAGACACGACCGTGATCTGCCTCAACATCGATCCCTGGGAGATCGGCAAAAATTATCCGGTCGACCTCTCCATCCTAGGCGACCCCAAAGCCACCCTAGCGGAGTTGCTGCCCATGCTACAGGGCGAGATGTCGGACGCCGCCCGGCAGGCAGCGCAACAGCGACAGCAGACGCTGCGCCAGGCCAAGGCTGAGAGTGTGCAACGGCTCTACGAGCGGGCCGCGGACGAGGCGGCCAAGAACCCCATGTCGCCGATCGTCATGAACCACACCATCGCTTCAGTCGTACCTGAGGATGTGCGTATCGTCGATGAATCCATCACCTCGGGAACCGCCTTGCAGGTGTTCCTGCCCCGCCGTCACCCGCGCGATTACTTCGGCCTCAAAGGCGGCGGTATCGGCTGGGGCTTGCCGGCGACCCTCGGCGTGGCCTTGGCAACGCCCGATCAACCCGTCTTGGGCATCATTGGCGACGGTAGCGCCATGTACAGTATTCAAGGGCTGTGGACCGCGGCGCGCTATGGCCTGCGGTGTATCTTCGTGATTTGCAATAACCGGCAGTATCTCATTTTGAAGCGCCGCCTGCACGCCTACGACGGACCCGCCGCCAAGGAGCAACAGTATATTGGCATCGACCTGTTGCAGCCCGCCATTCAATTTGCCGATTTAGCTGCCTCGCTCGGCGTGCATGCGGATCGTGTCGAGCGGCCGGCGGATTTGCAGCAAGCGCTGAAGGACGCGCTGCAACGGCCGGGTCCGACGCTGATCGATGTGCCGCTGGAGTCCGATTTCCCGGTGAGCTAAGTAGGACTGAGGACTGAGAGCTAAAAGCTGAAAGCTAAGTAAAAAAGGAAAGGCGCGATGCCAGAGATCTCGGAGTACTTCCCGCCGCGTTTGCAAGGCCAGGTGGCCGTGGTGACGGGGGCGGCGCGGGGCTTGGGGCGTGCCTATGCCCTGCGGCTGGCCAAACTGGGCGCCGATGTGGTGGTCAACGATATCAATCTCAACGCAGCCGAGGAGGTCGATGAACGCCTGACGGCTGCAACCGTGATGGATGAGATCCGAAATCTAGGGTGCCGTGCTTTGGGCATTGCCGCGGATGTGACGTCCGAGCAGGACGTGGAGGCGATGTTTAGCGAGATTTTGGCGACCTTTTCGCACGTCGACATCTTGGTCAACAACGCTGGCGGCGGCCGCGGCAGCCAAAGCGTCAGTGAATGCTCCACGGAGGCATGGGAAGCCGTGATGGCCAAGAATCTGCGCTCGACATTTCTCTGCTGCCGTGCCGTCGCGCCGCACATGCGCGAGCGTCGGCGCGGCAAAATCATCAATGTGGCGTCGGTTGCGGGCTTACGACCGTTGATGCCAACCCTGGCGCCGTATAGCACGGCCAAAGCCGGTATTATGGCGTTGACGCGGTCGCTCGCTCTGGAACTCGCCCAATACGGCGTCAACGTCAACGCCATTGCCCCGAGCTACGTGGCCACGGTGCATTGGACGGGAGGACTCGGCAAAATCCAGGAGGAGTTGGTGACCCAGATACCCATGGGACGTATTGCCAACACCGATGACTGCGCCAAAGTGGTGGAGTTCCTGGCCACCGATCTCTCGGACTTTGTCACCGGCCAGGTCATTAGCGTCGATGGCGGCATGGGCCATCTGCAGCCCTCGTATATGGGTCAAGCCTACTGACTCGCAGACGCCGCGGCATGACAGCGGAAACCGATAAAATTGGCCGCCATCCCTGGCAAGAGCGTGTGGCTGACGTCACATCCAACATGGGCGGATGTACTCTTCCCCGAGCCGCCACGCAGCACATAGCCGCCGTTGGTCTGGGTCGTGGCCGTCCACTCCAGTGTGTTCCCGGCGAGATCGTGCACCCCAGCAGGGGTTTGCGTCTCGGGCATACTGCCCACCACGGCGGTTCCCATCTGCTCGGGGTTGCTCTCCTGGTCCGTCGATTCGGCCATCATGGGCTCATTCCCCCAGGGGAATTTGCGCTCATCCGCGCCACGGCACGCCTTGTCCCATAGCGCCTCCGTCGGCAGCACTTTGCCGGCCCAGCGGCAATAGGCGTCGGCCTCATACCAGGAGACGCCAACCACCGGCTGTTGCGGCTTATTCAACTGCTCGTTCTCCCAGTAACTGGGCTGACGCCGTTGCTTCTGCTGCGCCCACGCCCATCCTTCGTCTGACCAATGCGTTTCGGTCTCATAACCCTTGTCAGTGATAAACTGCCGATACTGGGCATTGGTCACTTCATAGATGTCGATCGTATGGGTGATAACCGGCGCCATCTGCTTCTTTTCCTGGGACATGGCACTCGCTGGCGCCTGCGCCATGCTGCCAACACCTGTTGTGGCCTGCCCTATACCTGGGTCCGTGAGGTCGTGATAAGTGACCAGGGCTTGCTTTTGCTCTGTGCTCAGATCCGCAAACGGAGCACGAACCTGGGATGCCGTGGCCGGATAAGGCAAACAGTCGTGGCGCAACACGACCGGCGGCTGTGCCGGTGCGGTGCGAGAAATCACCAGAAGCGCGTCGCTCTGTTTGAGATAGTGTTTGACGACGATGAAGAGCATCGACTGTTCGCGATCGGGCCGTGTCCCGCCAGGCTCGGCCTGGGCAATCATGGCGTCGAGCACCCGATCATTCAAGACCACTTCACCGCTGAAATCAGCCGCACAGGCGGGCAGTCCAAGATCTGCCGTCATACGGTCAGCGAAACCCAGAAATAGAGCAAGAACCACAACGCAAGCGCAGCAAGCAAATCGGGACATAAGGTACCGCCCCCTCCTTGTACATGGCTGAAACGAGATGAGATAATCCTTTCCGGCGCCTGTGTTTATGCACACAGACGTTTTATGTTAATGGTGGCAAAGATCCGTAAAATGTCAAGTATGTTCCTATTCGAGACGCACGCCGATGGTCTCGCGGACGTCGATCGCGGCTTGGAGGCATGCAACCGCAATCCGCCGATTTGACCCCTTTCCCTCATATCTTTTTGGACAACCCACCCCCAGGTGATTCGGAAGAAAGGGCTTTGATTTTTCCGCTCTGCCGGTATGAAAATTGGCCATACGTCGACGGATATGGACCACAGAAAGGGAGGGGCCAGTATTGAAATATGACCTTGTCTACGTGGAAAGTACTGGATCTTCCAATGGCGGATGATACCCGTCCGACACATCACGCTGTCGAATGCGCAGGACGACGCCATGGTGGCGGTCATCATTCAGGTCGAGCATCGCGAGAGTAGCTCGTCCGGTCGGCGTGAGCCCAACAATCCGGAGACGTTCTGCGTTCCATGCGAAATGATCAGCCCACATATCTCGGCACGGATTGAATTGAAGAGAGGTACAAGCTCACTCGTTTCCGGGGCGCGTCCTTCGAGGCGATTGCCACGACGTTCATTGCAGTTTCAGTTGGCCTTATCCACCACCGCCTTCATCGGTCACAAACCCGAGCGAGTGGTCGAAGCGGTCGAGAAGCACATACCCGATCTTGGCAATCTCGCTCACTTCGTCCTCCCCTGCCTCGTTGAGGGTACCGAACGCACCTTCCTGCGGGCCCTCAGCGAGCGCCAAACATCGCATTTGATAATCCTGCAGCTCGGCAAAGAGGCGTCGCTGCTCCGCCTGCCGATCATATTCCGAGCCCGCTTCGCGCAGTATGGCCACCAATTCATCCGCATCCCACGGTTTGGTGAGGTAGCGAAAAATTTGCCCCTGGTTGATCGCATCAATGACCGCCTTGACATCCGAGTAGCCGGTGAACAGGATGCGAATGGCACGCGGGCGGTCGCCTTGGGCCTGGCTCAGGAGTTCCACGCCCGCCATCTCCGGCATGCGTTGGTCACTCAGCACCACATGAATCGGCTGCTGTTCCAGAATCCGGAGAGCTTCGTGCCCACTCGTGGCGGTATAGACCTCAAATTCCATGCGCAGCAATCCACGCAGGGAATGGAGAATTTCCTCTTCATCATCGACGATCAAAATCGAATGCATGTCCGGGTCTGCCATGTTGCCCCTTTCTTACGTCTGGGCCGGCTCGTGGTGCTTCGGAATGGTAAAGAAGAACGTCGCGCCTTCCCCAGGCCGAGATTCCACCCTAATCTCTCCCCCATGGATTTCCACGATGCGCTTGACAATGGTCAAGCCCGCGCCGGTGCCCGGATAGACATCACGCGTGTGCAAGCGCTTGAAAATCTCAAAAATCTGCCGGTGATGTGCCGGCGCGATACCAATGCCATTGTCCCGCACGCTAAAGCGATAGCACGCCTCATATTCGTCACAGCCAATGGTCACCTCTGGCGCCTGCCCATCCGTAAATTTCAAGGCGTTACTCATCAAATTGCTGAAGACCTGGGTCAAGCGCGCTTCGGAATAGACGACAGTGGGCAGCATCGCCGGCAGATAGATGCGGGTGCCGGCAGTGGTGATAGCCGATTGCAGATCGTGCATCACCCAGGCGAGCACGCGTTGCACGTCTACCTCGATAGCCCGGCACTCCTGGCGGCCAATGCGAGAGTAGTCCAGCAGCCCATCGAGCAGGGTCTTCATATGGAGGGCATCGTCGATAATCTCTTCACAGAGTTGGCGTCCCTGCTCATCTAAGACCTCGCCGTAGTCTTCCAGGAGCCAGCGGGCATAGCCCTCGAAGGTGCGCAATGGGGTTTGCAGATCGTGGCTAGCGGAGTAGGCAAAGGCTTCCATTTCCTCGGCATAGGTGCGCAGTTCGCGCGTCTGCTTCTCGCGAGTTTGTTCCAGGTGAATAATCCGTTCCCCGGCCCGCAAGCGCACCCGCAATTCATCCTGATCAAAGGGTTTGGTGACAAAATCATCGGCGCCGGCGTCCATCCCGGCAATCACGTCTGCCTTCTCCGATTTCGCGGTGAGCAAGATGGTATACACATACCCCGGCCGTTGACACGCCCGGATGCGGCGGACCAGCTCCAGGCCATCCATCTCGGGCATCATCCAATCACTAATCACGAGGCGAAAGTCACCACTGGTAAAATACTGCCAGGCTTCAGCGCCATTGGACGCCGTGACGACCTCGTGTCCCCACTTCTGCAGATACTGCTGCAGCAGGCGTCGGGACACGGGCGCATCTTCCGCAATCAATATCCTCATGGCGCGCTCTCCTCTGACGCCTCCTTTCCGAAAGCGACTAGCACCGGTAGGAGCTGGTCAAGCGTATGCTCTAAGTCGGCATAGGCCGCCTGGGCGTCGCTCAGCTCGGCATCACGGCCCATCATCTCCAAGCGCCGAGCAGCCTCGACCGCCGCAGCCGCACCAAAGTTGCCCACCTCCCCTTTCAGAGTATGCGCAGCCTGTTGCAGCCTCACGGCATCCTGTTTTTCGATGGCACTTCGTATCGTCGCCAGCAACTGCGAGACGCCCTCACGAAACAGGTCGATGAGCTCTTGCAAGAATTCCCGGTCACCAGACACACGGCG
>CBCXVS010000025.1:29821-39415 GCA_965178525.1 uncultured bacterium
TGTCGAAGAGCACGGCAACGGCTGGCTCCGCCACGGGCTCAAGGACGGCTTCGCCGCCATCGGGCGCCAAGCTTTCAATGGCCTGGAACAGGTCCTCGGCCTGGATCGGCTTGGAGATGTAGCTATCCATGCCGGCGGCGAGACAGCGCTCCCGGTCACCCTGCATCACATGCGCCGTCATGGCGATGATCGGGATGTGCACACCGGTTGTTTGTTCCTGCGTCCGAATCGCCTCAGTCGCTTCAAAGCCGTCCATCACGGGCATCTGCACGTCCATCAACACGGCGTCAAACGGCTGCTGTTGCAGGGCGACGAGCGCTTCTTGGCCGGTGCTGGCCAGCACGGCCGTGTGACCGCGTCTCTCCAACAGGCGTAGCGCCAGCCGTTGGTTCACGACACTATCCTCGGCCACGAGAATTCGCAGACACCGGGGGCTGACGCCCCACATCTCACGGGGTGTGGCCGAAGCCAGGACGGTCTCGGGCGATACCAGACCCAGCGAGGTGATAATGGTGTTTTGCAACTCGGACTGCTTGATGGGTTTCGTCATATAGGCGGCCAGGTTCAGATCCCGACAGCGCACCACATCACGATGCTGGTCGGCGGACGACAGCATCATCAGGGTGGCTCCCGCCAGCTCCGGACGCTGCAAAATCTCCTCCGCCAGGGTAAAGCCGTCCATTTCGGGCATCATCGCATCCAGCAACACCAGGGCAAAGGGCGATCCCGCGTCCCGCGCCCGCTCCAGCGCCGCCAATGCCGCCTGGCCACTTTCGACCGTCGTGGGTTGCATGTGCCAATTGGTGAGCACCTCCTCGAGGATGCGCCGATTGGTGGCATTATCATCGACGACGAGAACGGGGAGGCCTTGCAGACTGTGCAGCGCCACCATAGACGGCGACTCGTCCTGGGCCTGCGACACGCCGAACCGTGCCCTGAAGTGGAACGTGCTGCCCGTGCCCAGTTCGCTTTCCATCCAGATCCGGCCACCCATCATGGCGACGAGCTGCGACGAAATCGCCAAGCCTAGGCCCGTCCCCCCGTACTTCCGCTTGGTGGAGCTATCGACTTGGGAAAACGCCTGAAACAGGACGCTTTGCTTATCGGGTGGGATGCCAATACCCGTGTCCGCGACGGCAAAGTGCAAGCACGCCTCATCGTCCGTCTGCCACTCCGGCTCGACACGGACCACCACCTCACCTTGCTCGGTAAACTTGATGGCATTGCCAATCAGATTGACCAGGATTTGCCATAGGCGGCCGGGGTCGCCCATCAGGGTGTCCGGCACATCGGGGAGGACCTGACACGCCAGTTCCAGACCTTTTTTGTGCGCCCGCAGGGCCAGGGTGGTCGCGGTATCATCGAGATTGTCGCGCAAATTGAAATGAATCCACTCGAGGTCAAGCTTACCCGCCTCGATTTTGGAGAAATCGAGAATGTCGTTGATCACGCCCAACAGATGGTCAGCCGACGTTTGCACCATCCCGAGGTACTCCTGTTGCTCGTCGGTGAGGTCGGTATCGAGCGCCAGCTCCGTCATGCCGATGATGCCATTCATGGGCGTGCGGATCTCGTGACTCATGTTGGCCAGGAACTCGCTCTTCGCGCGGTTGGCCGCTTCGGCCACCTCCTTGGCCTGCTGCAGGGCCGTCTCACTCTGGTGCAGTGAGGCGTGCATGGCATTGAAGACTGCGTCAGCTGTCCAACCTCGTCCTTGGCGGTCACGGGAATGTCCCGGGTCAGACGGCCAGCCGCCAGTTCCTGCGTAGCGTGGGAGAGCTCCGCAATCGGTTGCGTGATCTGCCTGGCGCTGCGCTTCGACACGTAGCCCGCAATGGCCCCCATACCGACAATCAGCGCGAGTGACAGCCACAGGGCGACGTTCGTCAGGCGCACCATAAGCCGGGCCTCTGTCGCCATCTGCGCATTCTGCTGCGTCGACAATACGGTCAAGAGCCGGTTCACCTGCTGCGACAGGGGCACCGTCTGCGTGGTCATCAAGTGCTGCGCGACATTCCAGGTGTCGCCCTGGCGCATCGTGATCACCTGCTCAGCCAGCGTGTTATAGGCGAGCAGCTCCTCGTATATCCACGCCAGCAGATCGATCTGCTCGGGGCTGAGCACATGCGACAAGGCGCTGAGCTGCCACAGCCCTGCCCGTACCAGCGTCATGTGGTGATGAAACCGTCTTTCATCTTCCGCGTCGGCATTGAGGAGGAAGTCGGTCAACAACGCCTCGGAGGAGACGAAGAGGCCGCGGAAATCGGTCATCCGCCCCAGCAGCAAAAGCTTGCGGTCGGCGCTAGCGACCGTCTGCTTCTCGATATCGATCATTGCCGTGATCGCCGACAGAATCGCCTGCGCCACGGGCTGCACATGTTGCATCAGCATGACGCGGGCCGGCTCATTTCCGCGCGTGTAGGCCATGTCTTCCACCCACCACTGCAAGATCTCTAATTGTCGCAGCAGGCGCATACACGTCGCCACGCGGGCGCTGTCTTCGGTCTGGCTCCAGTGCTGGCGCAACGTTTCGAGCGCCGCAATGGCCGGGTGAATCTGCTCGGCCCAGGCCCGCACCCGCACCTCGCGGAACCTGTCGTCCCCGAGCGCCACCCAGCCGCGCAGGCCGGCCAGCGACCGCTGCACCCCGAGCAAGGCATCCGTGGCCGCGTGCACGGTCGGCCAACGTTGCGTCTCCATGCGGCCGACGTTCGTGCGCAGCCATAGCGTCGAAACCAGGGTGACACACAGCAAGGCCACACCGAGCACCACTACGGTCAAGTGCGACCGGAGGAGTTTCCGCTGCAGCCCAGTACCCGTGAGACGTCGCGGGATAGCGTCTGGCGGCTGCACATCACGGTTTTGGAGAGCATTCATGATCTCACTCCGTCTCGGCTTCGGCATAGAGCCACATGGGATGTCTCTCGACCAAGGCCTGTAGATCGCGCAAGAGAGCCTGGAGCAGCCCGGCACGCTGGTACACATCCGCGGGGTATTTGCGTCCGGGATAATAGGTATCGGGTGGTGTCAACACACCGTCGAGATGGGCGTGGAGAAAGCTGAGTTCTGAGACAATCAACGACGCGATGTCATAGACGTCACTCGGGGTCGCCTCGTCGGGGTGGGCATGGAGCTGCAACACGTTGAGTTCCGAGTGCGTCATAATCGTGCGGACCCGTGTGAAACACTCGACCAGCCGGTGGTAGACGTCTGCAGGACGCTTGCGGCGTTCGAAGGCGGGCGCCTCGGGCATGCGCGTGTCGGGAAACCGCGTCAGCAGTTGCGCCGCGTAGCCCACGGCCAAGGTCACCTGCTGAAACACATCGCTCGGGACAAATTGCTGATTCAACAGCAGATTCATTTGCCGGTTGGCCTGCACAATAGAGCGAAACACATCGGAGGCGGTTTTGCTCGGCTCCCGCGCTCTTGCCGGGCTCTGCTCAAAGCTCCGGAGCGTCGCTTTGACGCGCTGCAGCCGCTGCAAGGCGGCATCGAGCATGGCCCCCACATGCACGGCACGAATCGCGCCAATCGGTTTTTCGGGCAACGCCGCCCGTTCCCGCGTCAGTTCGAAGCTCAGACGGTTGGCTTTGCGAAAGAGCGTCAGCGCCTGGAAGTAGACCTCGCGCGGTCCGGCCTCGGTCACGCCAAGCGCCCGCCGAGTATCCTTGGGCTTGCCCATTTCCAACCGGATCAGCTCCAGTTCGTCTCGTACGAGAAGCGTCCGGACATACAGATCCGGTGGCGCCATGTCCGGGCGTATGCTGGCAGGGATCTCGCGGTCCGCCTGAGGCGGCACCGGAGCCGTGGCGTCTGCCGTCTGGGCCTCTGTGCGGCAGACCGTCATCGCCACCAACGTGACCAGGAGCAACAGGAGCAAACGGACAGGCTGACCTCGTCGCATCACCATGTCTTCGCTTTCTCCGGGGAGCTGTTCGACCCAGCCCTCCGGATGGCCGACTCGCAAGATAGGTATCACGTCATACCCTCCCGCTGTCTGCGGGATATGGTTACCATCCCTTCTACTCATTTCCTGGCAGCATCAAACCATGACGACGACATATAGTCAAGCCTAGGATGCACGGCTCTAGCACTGCGTACCGCGAATTACGTACCCCTGAAACCCTGATTTTGTTAACCTTGCGGTGCTCAAAGAAGTAACTGACTTCCGCCGGCCTGTACTAGGGCTTGGGCGATACGAGCACAATAGGGCAGGGCGCATGCGTTCCGATCTGCTGCGCCGTGCCGCCCAGGGCGATATCGAAGATGCCCCGCCGACTGTGACTGCCAATGATCAGCAGATCGGCCAGGATGCGGAGTGCCGTCTCTACAATGATGACGCGCGGATTGCCGACCCGTAGCAGGCC
Source organism: uncultured bacterium (assembly GCA_965178525.1). Taxonomy (GTDB): domain Bacteria; phylum Tectomicrobia; class Entotheonellia; order Entotheonellales; family Entotheonellaceae; genus CBCXVS01. The sequence continues at coordinate 34,189 of CBCXVS010000025.1, forward strand.
CTTCACCTCCACGCCCCCTTGCTGCAGCGGCTCGAGGTAGTCCTCCAGTCGGCGGTCCATGAGCTGATCGGTCTGACGCATCATATCCTCCCGATGCCGCGCCGCCATCTCGAAGGAAAGACCGCTCCCGTAGCTCGGTTCGTCGTAGTGATACACACTCAAGACCTGCAAGAGTTTGCCTGACCCCTTGGCGATGTCGGCGGCCACATCGCGGGCAGCCAGAGCATGAGCACTGTGGCGTTCCCAGTTCTGCAGCGCGGCAGCTAATAGGATGGTACCTTCCATGAGCCGTTCTCCTTTGTCGCAACAAGCGTCGTTGCCGGCGAGCCCGGACCGCTTCCCAGTCCAGGGCCCTTCTCTTCATGGTACTACCTGGATGTAGATGGTGGTTCGGCTTCCTCGGATTATCCCGGCGTGAGCATCTGTCGGAGTCGATCGAGGAAGGCGCTCCCCTTCTCCATATACGTACCCACTTCCTGCTTCCCGGCCTGATTCAGAGGGCCGTAGGCGGCTTCCCGTATCCGGCTCATCAGGGTGTGTCCTTCCAGGATATGACTCCGCAGGTCGTACAGCAGGCGCTCGCGCTCGGCAAACTGCTGGTACTCCAAACACCCCTGGCGCACGACGGCCTGTAACTCCTCCGGGTTCCACGGCTTGGCGATATAGCGAAAGATCCGTCCCTGATTGACCGCATCGATGACCGCCTGGATGTCGGCGTAGGCGGTGAACAGGATGCGCACCGTTTCGGGCCGCTCTTCCTGCACCTGACTCAACAGCTGCGCCCCGGTCATCTCCGGCATACGCTGATCGCTCAAGACCACGTGAATGGGCCGGCGGCGGAAAATTTCTAGTCCCTCCGCGGCATTTTGCGCCGTGTGGACCTCGTACTCCGTGCGGAACAGCCCACGGAGTGATTGCAGGATCTCCTCCTCATCATCGACCACCAGAATTGCATACTTGTTCGGTTCTGCCATCTTGCGTCCTCCTAGCGTTTACCTATACTCAAGCCAACCGTCGAACATCCCGAACCCGCCACCCCAGCCCGACCTCATGCCGCACGCGGGGGTTGCAGGGGAAGCCGCACACGGAACAGGCTGCCCTGCCCAGGCGTGCTCTCGACCTCGATCGTGCCGCCGTGGTCGTGCACAATGCCATAACTCACCGAGAGTCCCAAGCCCATGCCCTCGCCCACGGGTTTGGTGGTAAAAAAGGGCTCAAAGAGATGGGATAGGTGCTCGGCACTGATCCCATGGCCCTGATCTTCCACCTCGACCGCGACCGCGTCTTCCGGTTGCGTACGCGTACGCAGCGTAATCACCCCTCCGGATGAGGAAGCCTGCAGCGCGTTCATGAGTAGATTGAGGAAGACCTGATTGAGTTTGCTCGGGTGGCACAGCACCGGCGGGAGAGCCTGGTAAGTCTCCTCTAACCGAATATCCTTTTTCCTGAACTCATAGCGCGCGATCTCGATGACCGATGCCAGGGCCGCATTGAGATCTACAGATTTAAACTCCGCCTCATCCAAACGGGCGAAATTGCGCAAGTTCTGCACAATATCGCGGACCCGTTGCAGCCCCTGCAGGGAGGCGTCAAAATCTCTGACAAAATTGCCCTGGATGTAGTCCAGGTCGATATCCGCTTCCATACGAGTGGTTGCCGCCGCGAGGTCCGCTTCGACACGCGCCAAGCTGTCGCGCCCGGCGCGGTATGTGCTGAGCACCTCCATGGCGGCCTGCATATCGCGGCGCAGCACGGCGACATTGTTGGTCACATAAGCAAGGGGGTTGTTGATTTCATGGGCGATACCGGCGGACAACTGGCCCAGACTAGCCAGCTTCTCACTCTGGATCAACGCCGCCTGCGTCTCACGTAGCTCCTGATTCTGCTGCGCTAACGTCTGTTCGAGGTGGATGATGCGTTCCCCGGCCCGCAGCCGCACTCGCAGCTCGTCGCGCTCAAACGGCTTGGTGATAAAATCGTCGGCGCCGGCCTCCATGCCCTCTACTACGTCTTCTATCTGCGACTTCGCGGTCAGCAAGACGATGTAGACATAGCTGGGGCGTGAACAGGCCCGAATGAGGCGGACCAGCTCCAGCCCATCCATCTCGGGCATCATCCAATCGCTGATAACGATCGGAAACTCGTTTTTGGTAAAGCGCTGCCACGCGTCGGTGCCGTTGTGGGCCGTCACGACCTCATGGCCCCAGCCCTGCAAGTAACGCAGGAGGAGGCGTCGAGACACAGGGGCATCTTCCGCAATCAGTATCCGCATGACATCGTATCCTTTCCAAGCAGAGCGAGTATGCACCCTGTCGTGGGGCGGAATTTCAGCTGATCTCATCCTTCCCAAAGGTGAGGAGAGCGGGCATGAGGCGTTCGAGGGTCTGTTCCAGGAGCGCATAGGCCTGGGCAGCATGCGTCAAGTCCTCGTCGCGCCCGATCGTTTCTAGGCGCAGCGCGGCATCGTATGCCGCCCCCGCGCCAAAGTTGCCCGCTTCTCCTTTGAGCGTATGCGCCGCCTGTCGCAGCCTGACGGCATCCTGTTTGCTGATGGCATGCCAAATCACCTCCATCAGCTGTGAGGATTCCTCCTGAAACAGGTCGATCAGCTCCTGCAAAAGTTCCCGGTCGCCGGCCATACGGCGCAGCACGGCATCCGGGTCGAAGAGCACGGCAACGGCTGGCTCCGCTGGCGATTCAGGCGCCGCATGGACGCCAGCGGGCGCCAGGCTCTCAAGCGTCTCGAACAGTTCCGTGGCGTTGATCGGCTTGGAGATATAACCATCCATGCCCGCCTGCAAACAGCGTTCCCGGTCTCCCTGCATGACATGGGCGGTCATGGCAATGATCGGGACATGGTCGCCGCTGGTTTGTTCCTGCGTGCGGATGGCGGCGGTCGCTTCAAGCCCGTCCATCTCCGGCATCTGCACATCCATCAACACAGCGTGAAACGCCTGCTGTTGCAGGGCATCCAGGGCCTCATGGCCGTTCTTGGCCACCACGGCCGTATGGCCCCATTTCTCCAACAGGCGTACGGCGAGCTTTTGGTTGACCAGACTGTCCTCAGCGACCAGAAGCCGCAGAGGCTTGCCGCTTGGCCCCACCGTCTCCCGCGTCGTGGCAGCAAAACGATCTGGCGCGATCGAGGTGTCCCCAACCGCGGTGAGAATGGCGTTCAGCAGCTCGGATTGCTTGATGGGCTTCGTCAAGTAGGCGGCCAGACCCAGCTCCCGGCAACGGGCCGCATCATCATGCTGGCCGGCAGACGACAGCATCATGAGGGTGGCTCCCGCCAGGTCCGGATGCCGCATGATTTGCTGCGCTAAGGTGAATCCGTCCATTTCGGGCATCATCGCATCGAGCAGCACCAGGGCAAAGGGGACACCATCAGACCGTGCCTGATCGAGGACGGCCAAGGCGGTTTGGCCGCTGTCCACGGCCGTGGGGATCATATGCCAATTCGTCAGCACCTCTTCGAGGATACGCCGGTTCGTGGCGTTGTCATCCACGACCAAGACGGGAAGATCACGCAAGCTGTCGAGGTCGGCTGGCGCCAGCGGCACCGGCAGGCTCTTGGAGAGGCCGAAGCGGGATGTGAAATGAAACGTACTCCCCGTATCCACATCGCTTTCCACCCACATGCGGCCGTCCATCATGGCCGCAAGCTGGGACGCAATGGCCAAACCCAGCCCGGTGCCGCCGTATTTCCGCGTAGTGGAGCTGTCGATCTGAGAAAACGCTTGAAAGAGCTGCCCTTGTTTGGCAGGCGGAATGCCGATGCCCGTATCGGCCACCGCAACGTGCAAGCCCACCTCGTCCTCCGTCTGCCATTCCCGCTCGACCCGGACCAGCACCTCGCCCTGCTCGGTAAACTTGATGGCATTGCCAAGCAGGTTGACCAGGATTTGCCACAACCGGCCCGGGTCGCCGACCAGCGTATCGGGCACCTCGGGCCGGACGTCGCAGGCCAGTTCCAGGCCTTGCCGATGCGCGCGTAAGGCTAGGGTCGCGACCGTATCGTCGAGATGGTGCCGCAAGTTGAAATCGACACACTCGAGATCGAGCTTGCCCGCCTCGATTTTGGAAAAATCGAGGATGTCGTTGATCACCGTCATCAGACGATTGGCGGACGTCTTCACCATCCCGAGGTATTCGTGTTGCTCGGCCGTGAGGTCGGTATCGAGCATGAGTTCGGTCATACCCATAATGCCGTTCATCGGCGTGCGGATCTCATGGCTCATGTTGGCGAGGAACTCGCTCTTGGCACGGCTCGCCGCTTCAGCGGCCTCCTTGGCCTGCTGCAAGGCCACCTCGACTTGCTTGCGTGTGCCGATCTCCTGCATGAGTTCGTCACGCGACACGGTGATCCCTTTTAATCGAGTGGTCATCTGATCAAACGCCCGAGCCAGCTGCCCGATCTCATCCTGTGCATCGGTACCCACGGCGTAATCCAAATTCCCCGTGCCGATCATCTCGATGCCCTGATGCAGTTGCGCAATCGGCTTGACAATACTCCGACTGACCAGCAAGGACGTGACACCCGTCACGGCGGCAATCATGATGACAAAAACCATCACGAACACGCTGGCCCGGTGTTGGGCCGCCGCCACCTCGGCCTGGCTGCTCTCGGCCAACTGCAGGGCACGCGCCACCATCGCGCGTGCGGTGACCAAGAGCTGGCCGATTAAGCGCTTCTCTAAGCCTGTCGACACCGTGGCCGCTTCACCCCGGCCGTCGTGGCGGCCGGGGTTGGCAAGCAGGCGGGAAAAGATCGCGTGCATCCGTTCCTGATCTTGACGTATTCGGTGCAACAGGTCGCGTTCACGAGGTTGGGTGAAGACGCCACCTTGCAGCAGGGTGGTCAGCGAATCGTATTTGCGTTGCCACTGCGTTTGCGCCCGGGCGTTGTGATATAACACGTAATCATTGGTGACAATGTTGAGCTCAAACACCCCTTGCACGACGTCATGGGCGACATGGTTGGTCTGCGTCTCCTGACGCACCTGCTGTGAGGTCACAAACAGAATCACCCCAATAATCAAGGCGACCACGACCGAAAAGAGCGTGCCAAGCCGGAATCGGGTACGAATCTTCATGTCCCTACCTCTAACGGATGATGCTCACCGCCTCGGCTTTCACCGTCTCCAACCCCTGGACATAGCGCCCTTCGGGTGGGCTTTTCAATACCAGGCCCGTTATCAAGGTCCGGCTCGTTGTGCGGTTGACT
>CBCXVS010000026.1:0-38945 GCA_965178525.1 uncultured bacterium
GGTCAATTCGTTTCAGGCTTTTGAGTTTTTATTTCAACAAGTTGTCGCCGAATCACGGGAGGAACTTCGGGCTAGTGCGGGACAATGGCCTGCTGTCATCCCTGGAAGCCCGGATTCCCCTGATTCAGAATAAACCCTGGGCGGAATTCATACAGGTAGTGCCGTTTGTCGATGTGGGGTGGGGAACGAACCGGAAAGTGGCGACTCCGTCTCCGACATCGTTGGTCAACGTTGGCCTGGGAGTGCGCTGGGCGGCCCGCTGGGATCTCGTCGTTCCCATACGCTCGCAGTTTGAAGTGTTCTGGGGCTATAAACTCAGGGATGTGGATAACCCCGGAGGGAATTTGCAGGACAAGGGCCTGCATCTGCAATTCGTGCTGGCTGCGTTCTAATCCGGAAGGACGACGACCGCGTCGAAATCACTGATCGTCACGTAGATGCTGCCGCTCAGGGCGGCAACGTCTTGCGATCGAGAGGCGCGAAAATCCATGAGTGGTATACGCGTCGGCATACCGAAGTCACCCGAGACATTGGAAATCCGCACCACGTCGCGTTGCGCGCAGTCTGCAGTTCCACCGCCGGTTGCGATGTAGATATTGTTGGCGTCGTCTGTGGTCATGCCCAGGCTGGGAATGCCTTGACCGTTGGGAAGGAAGTCGGCGGTCCCCGGGTTACCTGCGAGGAACGTGACGACAGCATCAGGACAGCCGGAGGGGGATGTCGTTGAGGGTAACGTGGTCATGACCGTGCCTGTGACGCCATCGGCCGCAACCGCGACTGCAACGCCGCGTGGGAGTTCCTCGGTGGAGGCGGCGCTTGACGTCAGGATCACTCGTGCCGGCATACACCCTGTCTGCGTGCGTGTCAGACGCATCACAAAGGGGCGGTTTCCCGACACGCCGGTGATAAACAGGTCAGATCCGAACACCGCGATATCTCCAAATGTAGTTGGAGGTGTGAATGTGAATGGGCCGGATGTGCGGGTTTGAATATCAAAGACACGATCCCTCATAATTGGCAGTGTCTGAATGCCGCAGCGGAAAACATTTCCCAGCGTGGGTGTGATATCGTATATTTCACCCTCTGGCGATACGAGGACCGTTCCCGGGTTCGGATCGGTGGCCGGGTTGGTAGCTAGACGGCTACTCACAAAGCTCGGTGCACTAATGTCGTCGCCGATCTCGCCTTCATCCAGTATCGTACCCGTCGGGTTTACCCTCGTGATAAGAGTGGTGTTTCCGCCATCGGAGTGCACCAGGATATTGCCTTGCAAGTCCATCGTAATACCGTTGGGCATAAAGAGTTCTTCGGTCACGGTCGCTTGCGCATCACTGCGAGCTGGCGCATATCCGCTCAGCAGCATCAGGGCAGCGAAGATAGCCAATGCTATTCTGAGCTGAGGCATGGAGGTACTCCTTATTCTGGCGATCTTATGTTAATCTGCCGGTATGCGTCTCTGTGGCCACTCAGCCTTCTTGACGCACCTGCGGCCTCGCTATGTCAGTAAGTGCCCTAGAAGCCCCTACAGGATACTGGCGCCGGACTCGGAACTACCGAAAGTTATTTTTTACATTGTGAATCAGATACTTAACACATTTTATTTTTTTTGCAGGTCGATCTCCGTCCCAAATGCGGCATTGAGGGAACCCACAACGGGAATTGTTTCTTGACGCAGCTCAAAACCAGTTATTAATCAACAAAAACGGCGACCAAAAAAAGGGCGATTGATAGAGCGGATCACCAAGCAACCGGATTTGCGCCCGCTGCAGGGCTTGCGCTCGCGAGGTCGCCGGCTCCCGCAGTTGGCGGTAAAACTCCGTCACCAGCACCGCCGTCGCTTGATCCTCCACCCGCCACAGCGTCGCCAGCGCGCTTCTGGCGCCCGCCTTGATGGCAATTCCAGCCAGACCCAATGCCGCACGGTCATCACCGACCGCGGTTTCACACGCACTCAACGTCAGAAGTTCGAGCGGATCTTGCCGGTAGCGCAGACGGCCGATCAAGGCCTCAAGCCGATCCATCGTGAGCTTGTCATCGAAGGTCAAGACGAACGATTGCGCCACATCGCTGGCGAATTCGCCGTGCGACGCGATATGCACGATGCTATAATCCCCTGTTTTGAGTTGCTGTTCCATCGTGTCGACGAGAAAATTCTCGTTTAACAGTTGCGTGCCCCCATAAAGTTCCCGAATCGCCATGACTTCATCGCGGACATAGGGCAAGGCGCTAAAGCCTTGCCGAGATTTCGTCAGCCCGAGGGTCAACGTCCGAATACGATCACGATTGAGGGGTTGGGGATCGGTCAGATTGAGACTTGGGGTCGTGGCCAAGGCGTACGTTTGCACGAGAAACCGTTCCCCGTCATGCAAGGCAGCCATCGGCAGCAAACGCAACGCGCCATCCGGGACAAATACGAGGGTGCGAATATCAGTGGCAGCCAAGTCGGCTTCGAGCGGCCGCACCAGCCAATTGTACAAGCGTTGCGCGTGGCGCATATACCGCTGCCGGTTGTCCTGCCGCAGCGCTTTCCGAAACCGCCTGACCACGCGTTGGAGTTTGCTTGCCGTGACCCGTACCTCATAGCGCTTCAGACCTTGAGGCAAACTGACCAGCAGTTCCGTACGGTCCGGAAGAAGAATGGGATAGACGATGACCGCGGTCTTGGCAAAGCGATCTAGCGGGGTCGGACTGAGGTGGGCGGCATCCACGCAGTCATCGCGAAAATAATCGCGCAATTCAGCCGCCTTGAACCGTTCAACCGTTTCACGCGCTTCATGCAGATAGGGCGCCGCAGCAGTCTGTGGCGGCATGGCGGCAGCCTGCCGTAGCAGGAGGTCAACGAACTCGAAGTAGAGACGGCCCGTCGAGGCGCGGAAAACGGCCGGCGGTTTGCCATAACTGGCCGAGAGTTCGGGCCGAATGGATTGAAACGTCGTAATGGCGCGCCTGTACGCCGCGAGCGCCGCTTCGGTATGGCCCTGAGCCGTCAGCAGTCGTCCCGCCTGCCACTGCCAGCGATAGAGGGATTCCGGCGCTCGCACCCGTTGCGCCGCCGTCACCGCACGGCGTGTGAGTTGGAGGGCTTCACGATACCGGTGCTTCCGTTCGTAGAGGCGTCCCAAATAGCCCCAAGCGTACGACATGGCCCGTGCATCATCCAGGGCTTGTGCGACACGCGCGGCCGTGTTGAACGCGGCCGCGGCACGCAGTAACAGCGCATCGTTGCGCTGCGACAGATGGGGATGCAACGCCTCATGGGCGAGGCCGATTTTATTGCAGTTATACGCCTTCTGATGGGTCGGAGCAAACTGTTGCATCTGCTGCCAAGCCGGATGGAGCAGCGCTTCAGCTTCCTGATACCGGGCGGCCTGGACCGCGGCGGTGGCAGCATTGATTTGTGCCCGCACGGCTAGTGCTGGCCGGTCCGCTTGATGCGCCAAACGCATGCTTTCTTGATAGGCTGCCAATGCCTTTTGCGGGCGGGCTTGGGCGGTCAACAAGTTGCCGAGATTGTTAATAATGCTCGCGGCCAGACCGGTATGATCGACCTGCTTGGCGAGGGCGCGGGCTTGACGCAGCAATGATTCGGCACGACCCGGCGGGCCGGTAGCAATGTAGACATTCCCCAGACTTCCCAACACGGCGGCGAGCTGCGTCCGGTCATCGAATTGCTCAGCCAGAATCTGCGCTGCCTCCAAACTGACGCGGGCCTTGCCGTAGTGGCCCAGGGCTTGATACGCTTGGGCCAAATGCGTCAGGGCCTGGGCTTGGGCCTGCGCCTGTTTGGCCTGCGCATACCGGGCCGCGACTTCCTGCCACAGCTGTGCGGCGTCTTCGAAGACGCCACGGTGACACGCATGCATACCGCGTGTCATCAACGTGTCTTGGGCGGCAGCGGGCGCTTCAGGCGCTGACGCACCCCACGCCGGGAGAGCAGAGATCACGAGTAGCGGTATGCCGAGCGCCACGACCAAAACATAGAATGCTCGCACGATACCTTGCTCCTCTTACAGGCATCGATTACCATGGCTGAGTGAGCGCCTAAACGGCTCTATACGGTTTCTACCACGCAGTATAAGTGTTGTCAAAGCGCAAGATAGGACGAGCGGGAAAGAAAAACTTTCGCTGTCAAGCGTCCCAAAGTATCCGCTTGCGGAACCCATAAGCATGAAAAGAGGAGCACCGGAAAAACTGCGGGGTTGTGATCTCGTATCGTTGTACAGCGCTGCAAGAGCGGTCAGGCGGTATAAGGAATAATATCATGGCACGGCAGGATGATCTCGAACGGTATGAAAGCGCAGAAGCTCAGGATATTCTGCGGTTGTTTGAAGCCGCACGCCCGTTACAGCATGGCACACCCCCGCCGAATTTTCGCGCTCAGATCTTACAAAAAATCGACCAGCCCCGAGGCCGTCAGAGAATCCGGGCTTGGTTCACGGGCGCTGTGATGCCAGCATGGGCGCCAGTCCTGGCGGCTATGCTGCTCCTCTCACTCGGGATGAATGCATGGCTGGGAAGCAGTCTCCTGGGCCGCCGTGACCAAGGTCCTGAGGTGGCGGTAAGTGACACCATACCGCTGCCCTCGCATGCCGATGCGTTCCAAGAAAACCTGCAGTATACAGGCAATTTGGGGACGTTGGCACATGAACATGCCATGGCGGCACAACCCATGTTCGGTTACGGCTTTGCTGCCAAACCGGCCCCCACCCGGTCGTTTTTGCTGGGAACACTCTATGCGGAAGCCTTAGCCTATGTCCGCGGCGGCCAGCTGCAAGCCGCGGCGCAGCGTTGGACGGCGATCGAGACAGAATTGGGGCAGATGGCGGCGCCATGGACCACCTATATCCACCACATGCGTACGCAATTGCAGCAGCCCTCGGTATCACCTGAAACGGTCAGGGCTTCGCTGGCCCTGTTCGAGCCCTTATACGAAGCCTTTGCGGAGCGGGCTGTCGATGCGACGTTGCCGTTGTTTCGCGCCGGCACGTGGTTGACCAATATGCGTCTCGCCGCCGGCGCGGGCGACACGGCTTCACTCCGTACGCCTGACGCGGTACGCTATTTCCAACGCGAAATGCGGCGTCTGCAAGCGCCTCAGGGCGTACGCGATGCCCTCGACCGTCTTGGACCCATTGTCGAGCAGGAAGAGCTGTCTGCACGAGATATCACAGCCGTTCTCAAACACCTGACGAAAATTCAGCAGCTCTTAGGCTAAGTGTGAGTGTGGAGGGGACAGCAATGCGACGCACCGGCCTCTATCGTGTTCTCGGGGGAACTCTGGCCGTGCTGGTTCTGACAGCCATGGCGTCTGCGGTCGGGATCAATCCCAAGGAGCGGATCGATTATTGGCGTAGCAACTATGCAGAACTCACCCCGGCTGCAGATCCGCGCGTGGCGAAAGCGCAAGCGATCTTCAAGCGGGTGCTGGATGCTGCCGGTAGGCAGCCCGGGGTGGTGCCACGCCTGTTTGTGATCAAGCAGGATCCGTTCAATATCTCATTGCCCATAGCCATTCCCGATGGCTGGGTGATCATCTCGAAGGGCACGCTGGATATTTGTTATCGTGACCGCAAACGTGGCGATGACCGCTTGGCTTTCGTCCTGGGACACGAACTTGCCCATCACCTCAAGGGTGATTTTTGGCACATGCAATTCTTTCAGGCTCTGGAGGCTTCGAAAGCCCGGCATGCAAAGCAATACAAGGGATTGGCAGAATTGCGCCGCATCATGGGGGCCACGGATGAGCTTTGGGCTAAGGAACTGCATGCGGACGAACGCGGCATTATCTATGCCGCCATGGCCGGGTTCGATACCGGCGCGATTGTGTCCGACGATAGCGGTGTGAATTTTTTTCAAGAATGGGTCCGAGCCCTGTCGCCACAGCGCGTAAAGCGCCTCTATCAGAGCCGTTCCCATCCCGCTCCACTGCAGCGGGCCGCAGTCGTGCAGACGCGCCTGCGCCAAGTGCACGAGAAGACCGAGGTATTCGATCTCGGGCTGCGATTCTATCAAGCCGGGGTGTATCCGAAAGCGATTCGGGCGTTTGAACACTTTCTAGAATTTTTCCCAGGCCGCGAAGTCTATCATAACCTTGCGGCAAGCCATCATCAGCTCGCCCTGCGCTATTATCGTCTGTGGCAACCGGGGAAACTGCCGTTCAAGCTATCGATGTCGATCGATCCCGAGACGCGGGCGAATTGGATCCGCACCCGCAGTTTGAAGCGGGGGCAGCAGGACCCTGAAACCCTGTTTCACGAACATATGACCAAAGCGATCGAGTTTTATAAGATCGCCATCGGGCTCGATCCTTCCTACGGCCTTGCCCACAATAATCTCGGGTGCGCGCTCATCCTCACACCCGATGTGTTCAAAGCCATTGGGATGTTGAAGGATGCCCTGAAACTGGCGCCAAATGATCCCAAAGTGCTGAACAACCTGGGGGCCGCTTTCTTTGCCGCAGAGCTGTCCGATAAGGCGCAGCAGCATTTGACCATGGCGCGTCGGTTGGCCCCACGTTACGATGCGCCACTTTTCAATTTGGGGAAAATTGCTGACCTCGAGGGCCGTCGTGGTGACGCCTTATCCTACTGGCGTCAGTATGTGTACCTCGATACCATGAGTCCCTGGACGGGTCTGCTGCGGCAGCACGGCGTGCCGTTTGCGCCCCGTCCCCAGCACCCCACGGCCGTCCGCTACCCATCGGAATAGGTCATGGGGCTTACCGTGGCAGCACTTGAAGATGAAATACCGCTGGACTGGGGCCAACCGTACATGACGCGCGACATTCTGCTCGAAAAGGAACCGATGCGGGTCGCGCGGTATCCGCATGGTCTGATAACGCTCTCAGAAGATGAAGAGATCATCATGATTATTGCCTTGGAAGACTACCGAGGCATGAGTGCACGTGGGATTACGATTGGGAGTTCGCAGTACGACCTCCTCGATCAATACCGCATTCCCTCCCGCACCTTGGCTTTGACGTATGGGGAGAGCTGGGTGTATGAGGCACACAGCGTCTCGTTCCAGTTGCGCCATGGCAAGGTCGTGTCCTGGACTCTCTTTTAAGGAAAAACGCCGTCCGCCATTCTCGTTCTTCCTCCCATCCCAACCTTCTCCCCCATAGAGGATAAACGGGGGAGCAGGGGCGTTTTGCATCTTTCTACGAGGTTTTTCACTTTGCTCCGCGTCCACACCTTGCTATGATGTTCTGTGACGCACTCCAGTGTTTGGAGGGAGGCGTGCACAGCCAAAGCTAGGTGGGAATCGTATGGAGTTTGACCCGCAGAAACTGCAGGACGAAGTGTATCGGACGCGGGTTTTCACAATGCTGATGCAGGAGTATCAAGACCGCATCTACCGCTACTGCGTCATACGCCTGGGCGACGTCCAGGGAGAGGAGATTGCGCAAGACGTCTTCCTCACGGCGTGGGAAAATTTGCTGAAGTTCCGGCAGGATTCAACGCTGAGCACGTGGCTCACCGGCATTGCCAAAAATAAATGTATCCAAGCCTTCCGGAATCGGACACGCCGGCAGACGATTGCCAACACGTTCGTCGATGATATTCGGCAACAGTCTCATGCGGAGGCGGCAGACTCGCCCGAACGTCTGATCGTCGATCAGGTGAAGTTTGCCCAGCTTGCCCACTGTCTCGATCAACTGCGGGAGGAAGATCGCATTTTGCTCAATCTGCGGTATTACAAGGGCATGTCTGTAATTGAGGTAGTCGAATTGTTCGGGAAGTCGGAAGCCGCGATGCGTAAACGGCTCCTGCGGGCCTTGCAACGGTTGCGGAACATTATGGATACGGATGCAAGCCTATAAGGGCCCGGTTCCTATATCGAATGCGGAATGCGGAATGCGGAATGCGGAATGCGGAATGCGGAATAGGGACAAGGGCTTTGATCCCGTGGTGTTAAGGTCCATACCTGCCTCGTGATCTCCCCTGCCTAAGTGGGTCCAATGAGACAGCCTGAGCCCAATCCAGGGGCCGGACAAAAAAATGTGCGGGATGGCATTTTCTGGCTTGACCTTCCAGCCAGTGGAACGTGTATCCTCCCACTATAGGACATTGCAGGGAGGAAGGAAGATGGACCGATCACTGACCATTGGCCAGCTCGCACAGGCGACTGGGGTGACGGCCAAAACCATTCGCTATTACGAGCAGGTGGGCGTGCTCCCGGCGCCGCGCCGCAGTCCGGCGGGGTACCGGCAGTATGCCCAACGCGATGTGCACCGACTCTTGTTTCTGCGCCGGGCACGGGCTCTGGGCTTATCGCTGCAGCAGCTCAAAACCCTGACCGCTGAGCTCGACAATGGGCCTTGTGAAGAGATGCGTCCCCAGCTCCTTGACCTGGTACAGACGCAACTTCACACGGTCAAACAGCAGGTCGCCGAATTCCAACTCCTACAACAGCAGCTTGAACAACTGCTGCACCGGCTGCTGACCATGCCGCCCACGGATCACACCGAGGGTTGCCGCTGCCTGGACCTCGACACCACACCGACATCAAATGAGGCATCGCAGCAGCCGCTGACCTCTCAGTTAGGAGAAGACACCATGCCGACATCCTACCCTTTGGAGTCTTTAACGATCCTCACCTCCAATTCCTGTGAGGATGGGAGCTGCGGCTGTGGCTGCGGCTGTGGCGCCACTTTCGTCCACCTGTCGCTGCCATCAGAGCGGGCTGGGCACGAGCAGGCAGGTGACACGGCCTGCCATGACACGCCAAGAGAGGACGTACGCTGATATTAGGCTCGCCTGGGTCTGGGTTGGCCGCGTTTCACGAGGGCAACATCGCACCGACTCGGCGTCGTGCCTTGTTGTCTGCAACGCGCCAGCCCATACTCGACGGATTATTGTGGCGCCATATGTCGTTCTATCCCGCTGCACATCTCTTGCCCGCCCAGGCGGGACTTTCGCGCCGATGATCGCCCAGCAGACGCGACAACTCCGAATCACGCGAAGCTAGACATCAGCGGCCAGCTCCTCGAGCCAAGCTTGCAAGCGCAGTTGCATAATTTGACGTTGTTCTTCCGCTGCGATCGGTAACTCGGTTTGTGGGTCATGGGCCAAGCGTTGATGCAGGAGGCGCAACATTTCTGCTGCGCTCTTCCCCCTGGCATAGACAATGAAGATGTAGCCGAATTTCGCTTCGTACGCCTGGTTGCCTTCGGCCAAGCTCTGTAGCACAGCCTCAGAAACGCCCTGCACCCCGGCCTGCTCACGTGCCGACAATGCCTGAGTATTGGCAAACCTGGCCCGCATGCTATCGATATCGCCGATTTTAGGATGGTGGGCAAAGGCTTCATGCCAATCGTCTGCTGTCAGATCCCACCACGCCGTATCCGCCATGCCCAGCAGGTGCGTCCGATCAGCAAAGGGGCGCTGCGCAAGTATGCGCGCAACCCAGCGCCTTGCCCCACAGCAACGTGTTAGAGCGGTCTGCGCGGTGGCGGCATCCAGAGCGTTCAATGTGGCTATAGATTTATCCGGGGTTTCGTGCATCACTCAGCCGTCGTGGGAATGATCATCAACCTCTCACAGCTGATATGCGAGTTGTTATCGCCAACCCAGCAGTTTAGGATCTTCTAGGCGACATGCTCTCTTACCATATAAGGCCCTGGACAAAATTAGCGACATCGTTTTTCCAGAGGAAAGATACGAATTTAGAGCCGCCTTAGCCGCCGCACCGGACGTGGCCGAGATCACGTTGTCCATGCCCAACATCCACTATCTCCCTATTGACCTGTCGCACTTCGGCCTGGAGACGCACGGGCAGTGGTTTCTCCCCACTGACGAACCCTATGGGCATATTGAAGCGACGCTGCGACGGGAATAAACAGATTATAAGAAAGGACAGGCGAGAGGGATCGCTATCCTGCAGGGCCGAAAGCGATCACCGACTATACTTGCGTTCACCCTTACTCACCCGCAATCGCGCTTTCTGCAGCTTCTTCCGTCGGGTGGCCTTGAGACGGGCCGTTTTATTGGGTCTGCCGGTTGCTCTTTTCATGTGTGTACTCCTTCTTGCCGTCCGATTCCGGCATTACACCGAAGTCGTTTTCGCGAGGTGGCGCAAACGCCGTTTCCGCCTTTTAATATCCTTGCGCGCCTTTTTGACCGCCGTTGTATCGTGATCGGCCAACGCGGCGTCCCGTTCGCTTTTTAGGGCCGTGATCTCTTGCTTCAAGGTGCCTTTGTTTTCTGCGAGTTTTTCTCGTAAGGCGCGTACCGCAGCTTCCAGATTGATTCCGTATATCGGCGCCAGGGCTTCAATCAACTGCTCTTTGTTCATGCCATGCACACCGACAATGCTTGGATGTTGCAACGCTTCCTCGCGCAACTTGACCACCGTCATACGCTGCATCTCACGTAATTCCATCGTCTCGCTCCTTCTGATACGTTCTGGCGGCACGTAGGGAGGGTATAGAGGCATGTAGTGTAGCATACTTTACGGCATTCGACAGTGCCATAGCGCGGCCCGCCTCTACGTCATCTATCGCGCTGGCATGGACCGTTGACCTAGCCGAGGCGTCTGGTGTAGGCTCGCACGTGCATTCATCCACCCCAATCGGAGTTCGTATGGCAATTTTACCCATCATGCTTTGGATTCACATCCTCACCATGGTCGTCGTGCTAGGCGGCTATATCTTTCTCAGCTTCTTCTGGTGGCCCGTTCTCAAACGATCCACAGACGATATCCGGCTACAAGTGCACATGATGGCACAGACCCTCCGCCGATTCTACACGACGGTGGTCTTGGCTTTAACCGTGCAGATTCTTACCGGAGGGCTTTACCTGCTACCCCCGGCCTACCGTGCCTTCGGTGCCGGCCAGGAAGCCGCGCTGGCCGCATTTCATCAGCTGCTTATCATCAAGCTGGCAGCCGTCTTTCTCGTGCTACTGCTGGTACCGATGCAGCTCTTTGGCATGGCGTTCCGCCTGACCCGGATGGACGCCGGGATCTATGAATTCGATCCGACGCTCTTCATACGTATCAGCCGGCGTATGCAGAGCATCTCCTATGTGATCATCGGCCTCCTGACCCTGGTGGTCATCGTTTCGGCGTCCCTCTAATCGGGCGTTTACACGTTTTCAGACGTCCGTGTCCATTGCTGACACCCTCCTAAGTCCCTGGACAAAATTAGCGACATCGTTTTTCCAGAGGAAAAATATGAATTTAGTTTGGTTCGGGCACTTACTGAGCACAAACCTCCAAGAGACGTTGTAGAAATGCGACCGTTTCTGCCTGCACAGGGTCTTCGCAAACAGGCGCAGGGACAATCCCTGCAGTCTCTGCGGTCTCCACCACCCGCAAGGTCAGCCGGACAGCAGGATGTGACGCATGCAGAAAAATCTCGATTTCCGTTCTCTGCTCACCGTGAAACGTCTGCAGAAAGGCATACGGTTCTTGCAACAAAAATGCCGTTAGCCGAGACAACACATGTTGCATGCGGGCTAACGACATATCCAGAGTGATGGTTGGCATGGTATCAGACATGTTTTATCAATCCGCAATCCGCAATCCGCAATCGGGGCTATCAAGCGCTGGCATCCGCCTCCTGCTGGGCGATAGCCAGCAATGCGGCCCGGGTGTTGCAACTCGGATCATCCAAGACCCGGTGCAAGAGCCGTTGGAGGAGGTGTCCCATTTGCGGACCCGGGGGAATACCCAGACGTTGCAAATCGTGGCCGTTAATGGCCAGTTCCTTAAGGCTGAAGGGTGTGTTGCGCGCGATCTCGTCCTGTAAACGCTGACGTAGCGCCAAGAGATCATCGGCAGACACTTCCGGCTTGTTAGCCCAGTGGTCAGCCAGGCGGAGCTCGACGAGCATGCAAGCAATGTCCGGACTGACACGCGACACAAAATGTCGCAGCGCTACGTCCGATACCAGGGCTGGCACGGCAAAATGGCGCTCGCGAATCAGTGTCTCAATGCGGTCGAGGTGCGCTCCGATCATCCTCATTTTCAAGGCTTCCAGGCGCTCGCGAGCCATCTGCGCCGTGCCTTGGCCCGCCTGTTCGGGGTGCTGACTGTCCTGCAGTAACGCAGCCAAGAGTAGGTCGAGATGACCTCGATAGACCAATTCCTCACGCTGTTGCACGGCGTCAAGGCGTCGCATCGCGCGTGTAAAGACATCATCGATAGGATCGCCAATATCGGCCCGCCCGGCAAGTTCCGGCAAAATATAGGGGAGCAAGCCGGTTTCCCGCATCAGGATGAAACCGGACGCCGGCGAGGCGGCTTGGAACAGTTTGCGCAATTCTTCTGCGATGCGCTCTGGCGCTACGGTCGTCATCGAGGCGGCATGAGCCTGCATGGCCTGTCGCGTGGCGGTTTCGACTGTAAGGCCGAAGCGGGCGGCGAGCTGAATACCACGCAACATCCGCAAGGGATCTTCCGGAAAGGCGCGCACACTGACCTGGCGCAACAGACGCTGATCCAGATCCCGGCGGCCGTCAAAGGGGTCGATCACTTGCTCCGTTTCGAGATCGATAGCCAAAGCGTTGATGGTAAAGTCACGCCGTCCCAGGTCGGTTTCAATGGGCAGGGTATGATCGAATGAGACCTCGAAATCCCGGTGCCCGGTCCCGGTCGAGACCTCGGTGCGGGGCAAGGCGATATCAATCGGCGGGCCGTCCCAGCGGCGCGGCAGAAATTTGATCATGCCAAAAGCACGCCCAATGAGCTGTACCCGTCCGTGCTGCCGTAGCAACCGAATCAACGTCTGTTGCGGCAGACCGGCCACGAGCAGATCGACATCTTTGCGGGGCTCTCCGAGCAGGTCATCCCGCACGGTTCCCCCCACCGTGTAGACACGCCCGCCTTGCTGCTGCAAGGCTCGGACGAACGGTAGGGGGATCAGCATCGCCATCGTGACGTCTTTAGAATGCTCGCACGGATTGCGGCCGATAGGTAATGATCTTTTGATCCGGGCTGAGTGTGCAGTGCTTGGCAAATTCCTGCATGTTCTCATGCAACACATCCCGGTGCGTATACCAGAAACGCAAGGCTTTGCGCTTGGCATCGAACCGGTTTTTGCCAATAAATTTGAGGGTTCTTTCGGGCGTAGCGAGGGTCATAGCCATCCTCCTCGCGGACTCTGTCCTGCCGCAAGGCTGCGCCGGTCATAAAAAAACCGAATGCCCATCCCTCTTTCCATTCTGCGGGGTTGGGTATTCGGTGCTGAAGACCCTCGTGAGGTGCACACTTAGCAGTGTGTCACCTCCTTGCCCGTACAGCGGAAAGAATAGCGATGGAGCAACCTGGCGCGTAGACCTAAGCCCGCGTGATGTGTGTTCGATCTCGGAATATCCGAGTTCTGCGAAGAGATCAATGATCGACTAGGGCCGCTTTGTTCCATCATCTCCAACTCACTTTGTGAATCATCTGCCATGCATTGGCAGGCATACTCATGCCAACGCAGACAACTCCATAACTATAGTGCCGAGACTGCCATATGACAAGTCCTCGCAGCGTATGCCGACGCATTTTTTCTCATGCCCGCTGATCAGGCAAAACCGCGGCAGGAGGCCGTCGCATCTCAGGATCCAACCATGCAGGCACTCCCCTTTCAACACGATATGAAATAATGAACAAGGCCCGTTGTTTCTCTGTTCATGGGAGTCCTACTATGCTCGCTCTGCAGCACCTGTATCCCCTGCTACCCGACGGCGACTGGGTAGCCGAAGCACCGCAGCCCTTTCCCTCGGACATCCCGGAAAAACTCGTCAGCTGTTTGTGGTTCGATCCCCGCTGGCGTCCGTCCGAGCTCGGCACGCTGGATGGCCGACGATTCACCGTTCTGTCTCCCGGCCAATGGAATCGGCAAGCCGGGCCGGATTTCCGCCAGGCCGTCATCGCCTATGCCGATGGCGAACGGTGCCGAGGGGATGTCGAAATCCACCGTCTGACCTCTGGCTGGGCCGCACATCGGCATCATTTGGACACGCGTTATAACCAGGTAATCTTGCACGTGGTGCTACGCCATGACCGCATGGCGGCCGAGGTGACTCGGGCCGATGGGCAGGCCGTGCCCCAGGTGGCTTTGGAGGCGTGGTTGCCGCGTCCCCTATCGGCCCTACTGGGCTGAAATTCCGCTGGAGGATTATCCCCGCAAGCATGCGCCACGCATTGGACATTGTTATGCGCGGCTGCGCACGTCGGAGCTGGCAGATGTGCAGCGCTTCCTGGAACGTGCCGGTGAGACGCGCCTGCAGCGGCGCATGGAACGCTGGCACCCTCGGGCCGCGGCTGTTGGACTCGGGCAGGCAATGTACGAAGCGGTGCTGCGGTCTCTTGGCGCCGCCGGCTACCGCCACCGCTTCCAGGACCTGGCGCGGCGGCTGTCCTGGCAGGAGGCGCAAGGCTGCTTGCAAGCCGTTCCGATCGTTGACAGAACGGCAGCGGCAGAGGCGCTCTTACTCGGCCTTGCCGGTATCCTGCCGCAAGCGGTTGCGATCATGGCCGGTATGGATGCGGAAACGCGGGACTATATGGCCGGACTGTGCCGCCACTGGGAGATGTTTCCTGCTGACATACGACAACGCGCCCAGACTCAGAGTTCCTGGCAGCAACCGCATGTGCGGCCGGCGAACACGCCGGAACGGCGGCTGACGGGGATGGCGCAACTGCTCGCCCGTCATCGCGACATGGATTTGCTCCAAGCCGGTTTGACCTTATGCCGTACTCACACCAGCGGCTCGACGGCCCGAACCCTCTGCAAGCACTTGACGGCCTTGTGTGAGACACCAGAGCCGTCATATTGGAACCGGCACGCCCATTTCGGCAGCCGGCCAGGCAAAGCCCAACGGCTCATCGGCAACCAGCGTGCCCTCACCGTGGTGATTGATGCCATGTTGCCGCTGCTACTGCTCGCGGCACAGCAGCAAGGCGATATCGGACTCTGTCATACGCTCCTGCACGGCTATCGGACGGCGCCACGCCTGCCGGACAACGCCGTCTTACGTGACATGGCGCGACGCTTATTGGGGGATGATCCCGCGCTCCTGTCGCTGGTCACGGGTGCGCGGCAGCAACAGGGCGTGCTACAGATCTATGAGGATTTTTGCAGCAATGATGAAGGGGATTGTCAGGGATGCGGCTTCCCGGCGATTCCCTAAACCGATCGTCTTATGCCCCGGTCACCGACTTCGCGGCTTGCCCCAAGAGACGCATGGTCCGATCGTACGACGCGGTGCTATCACGGCCAGCGGTGATGGGAGAGACCAGAATTTCCGTGGCGCCCATCTTGAATAGTTCCTGCAGGCGCTCCGTCACCCGCGTTTCATCGCCCCACAGCACGACGGCGTCAACCATGCCGTCGCTCCAGCTGCCTTCCGTCGCCTCCGGAAAGCCTGCCGCCACCAACATACGCTGATAAAAGGGCAACCTGGGATTCATAATCTGATCCCGCACCGCCGCCCCACCTCCTCCGCGTTCTCGTGCACGCACACGGGCGCATGGGCAATCAGAGGCGGCACCGGGCGGCCCGCCTTGTCGGCGCCCGCTTGCATCGCCGGGAGCGCGACATCGCGCAAATACGGCCCCGGACAAATCCAGCTAATGGCGCCATCGGCTTCCGCCCCGCACAGCTCGAACGAGCCCCGCTGCAACGCCGACGCCATGACCGGCACATCCAGCGGCGCGGTGATGGCGTCGTGGGCCTGATAATAAGTGCCGTCAAACTCGACGCGGCCCTCTTGCATCAGTTCCTTCAGAATCTGCACGTACTCCCGCAAATGCCCGAGAGGCGAGGTAAAATTCATGCCCATCGATTCCATCATGGGCCGATGGCTCGGACCGACGCCAAGCCGGAAGCCCCCAGGCGCGAGTTGGGCTACGACCTGGGTTTGCTGCACCATGACCAACGGATGGCGCGGAAAAGTCGGCACGATGGACGTGCCCAGCTTGATGTGCTGCGTGCGCACGGCCGCGGCTGCAAAGGCGGTAATACTATCCAGACGCGCCCCGCCCGTGGTCATCCAGGCGGCCTGAATCCCCAGTTGTTCCGCTTGCTCGATCATGTCCAGGATCTCGTTCATATCGTTCCCGCGTACGGCGACGCCAATGCGTTGTTCACTCATTTTTGTACCCTCCTTTTTGAGTGATTGCGTTTAGAGTGATTGCGCCGGGACCACCAGCTCGTCCCCCAATGCTTCCAGAGCCGCGTCAATGCGTTCCGGCGAGGCGGTGGGGAGCCGCACAACGACCTGCTGCACGCCAGCATCGCGATATTGCTTCAGTCCGTCAAGCGTCACCTCCGGCATTTTCTCCGCCGGCCCCAAGCCAATAAAGAGTTCGTCGAGATGGCGGCCGGCCTCCTTCGCATGCTGATGCAGGCGCTCGACCAGGGGAGACGCTTCTTCAGGCGACAGGCTGAAGCCGAACCAGCCATCCCCCTCCTGCACCGAGCGGCGCAAGGCAGGCGCGGAATTGCCCCCAAAGACGATCGGCGGATGCGGCTTCTGCACCGGCTTGGGCAGGGATTTCACTGGCGGAAAAGCGCAAAACTCGCCGTCACAGGACGGGCTCTCCTGGGTCCAGATGGTCCGCATCGCCTCGAGATATTCACACGTGCGCTCAGCCCGGCGCTCCGGGGAAATGCCGAGCGCACGAAACTCTTCTTTGAGCCAGCCAATACCCACGCCAAAAAGAAAGCGCCCTTTCGACAGGCGATCCAGACTGGCCACGATTTTGGCCGTGATGAGGGGATTACGCTGCGGCACCAGGCAAATCCCTGTCGCCAGGGTGATGCGGCGGGTATGCGCGGCAGCGAAGGTAAGGGCCGTAAACGGATCGAGCAAATCGGTATCGGTGATGGCGATTTTGCCAGTGTCGTTGTAGGGGTAACGTGACGTATAGCGCGCGTCGTCGAATAGCACGACGTGTTCCGGCGCCCAGAGCGACGCAAAGCCGACTTCGTCTGCCTTGCGGGCAATCTGGGCGATGATATCCGGATCCGCTGTGCGCGCCACCCCGATGGAAAAGAGTCCGACTTCCATGACAGACCTCCTGTGCGGTTGGCCATAGGCTCGCGTGTAACTGGTGGCGCTATACCTTATCATTGGCACTGGGCGTTGTCCAAACGAGGCGTATACAGACATAGCCTACATAAGTTTGGAGCATTGTTACAGGCGACATCAGGCTACGCCTCGGAATCGTGTCATCTCCAGCGAATTGACGACTGTAACAGACCACGGCCGGTGCATATCGGAAGTTTTTGACGCTTTTTTGTCGCCGGCATGGTAGTCTCCTTTGCCCAGGATACGTGGTGACTGGCCTTGTCTGGCATTGGCCTTGGAGGAACGGGAGGGTCCAGGTATCCAAGCCCGAGGTTCTATTGATGAATCAGAGCGTCAATTTTCAGAGGCAGAAAGACGTATTGCGGTATTGCTTGCTGATGAGGGTAGGACCGTTAAGGCAAAAGCAGAGGTCGTGGGACAGAGGTTAGGGGACGCTGAAGTAGATGGCATGCTCACAGAGTTTAAGAGTCTCACCCCTGGCGCTACGAGCGCAACGGTGAGAAATGTCATCAATAACTCGATTAGACGAGGAGGACAGGCCAGAACTATGATACTGGATGCAAGAGGAGCCGGACTCACACAAGCAGAGGCGACAAGAGGCTTAGCTCGCGCCCGAAGTATCACCCGAGGGAGGATCGATAGTGCTCGCATCATCGGAAATCGTTTTGACGTTATGTCCGCAGATTTTCAATAGAGGGTATTCTCATGGCGAGAACGCTAGATATTTTTATCGCATCCGACATACTCGTGGAGACGCTTAGGAAGGAGATCACGTCGATCCTGAATATCAAATTACAGCCTAGGTCTGATGGCGCAGAAACCTTCTTTGAGTTTCGTGACGCACAGGTCGTGCTTACGTTGGGAACGCACGATCTGGAAAATGATAGAGATATACACTTTGAGGATTACCGCTATCAATTATCTGTAAGGGCGCGCAATATCAAAAATGAAGTACAACGGAGGAAATGGTGTGAGGAATTTGCTTATTCCGCCTACCGGAAATTGAAAGCAACTGGGAAGTATCGTCTGATGCTCGTGGATGATATACAAGTAAAATTGGCAGCCTTTTCACCCTGAGAGTGATATAGTAAAAATCGATCTGTTGCCAGTCTCATAGGTAAGATCTTCCAGATTCCTCTCCCATTATACGTATAAAAATCCGCGAAGCATGCATTCGCTTCGCGTGCCTTCGCGCCCTTCGCGGCTCCCTTTTTCATCATTAGGAGGAACCCCAGCAATGGTTACCCATCGCCTCGTGGTCGAAACGTCGCCCAATGCTCAGGACCTCCAGTTCTTAGAGGATCGGCTGCACGAGTATAATAGAGTTGTTCCTCAATAGCATAAGATCAGGTTCCCTAGCCCAGCCCAGATGCCCACCGAATCATCCTCAAAGTGATCTTTGCGGTTGCGGAAACGCTGCACCAAAATGTTGAAACGCTTCATACCGCCGATGGCATGTTCGATCAAGATGCGAACTTGACTCACGGCATAATTCGCCGCCTGCTGCTCCGCCGTCAATTCTGGAGTCGGATTCGTCTTGCTCTTCCGGGGTTTCTTGTGTGGAATCTCAAGCATTTCGCCTTTGTAGTCCGACTGAATCCCCTGATAACCCAGGTGCACCCAAACTTCTACGTCACTAAACCGGTCTAAGTCCGGTGGGAACTCTTGTTTTAACATGCTGTAATCATGGTTGTGACCACTAAACGTACGGCCCAGAAAGACGATCCATTTATCCGGCATCGACATCACTGTATTTTTCAGCGTATGGCTTTTTTTTACCACTATAGTGTTCACGTTGGGTCGTCTCATCTTGTGACCGGCGATAGCTTCTTTCAGTCGCATCAATAATCAGTTGATCCACACCTGACAACGCCTCCCTCAACGACTCTGGGGTCTTCAACTCTCGATAAGGCATGAGGTCTAACTGCACTAACGTGTCATACAGGATGGGAGAGAGCTTATGGAGATTTTCATTCGCTTTCGAACGTACCATACCAAATTGTGCACCAAGAACATCAAACGTCGGATACGTCTTGTAATAATATAGAACGAACAGGAGTTTGTCTGACAGAGTGGGTAATTTGCCTTTGATACCTGCACCCGGCTTTCGGCTGCGTTTGCCAGCTTGGACACCCTCCTCATAGCGTTTTTGCTGAGCCTGTTGATAGACGTGGCTGAAGGCGGGCAGCAAGAAGTCAAATTGCGTCTGAGACACACCGGTTAAGGCTTTCATCTGACGATCATCTCGGATAACCAATGACCTGGCTGGGCTCCCTCCATCGTTTGGGGGAGGATAGCCTACCTCATTAACTATTGGGGAACAACCCTAATGACGCCCTAACCGGGATTACCGATGGCAAGTCGCTCGCCATTTTTATCCGTGATGATACGAGAGCGATCCGAGCCGGAATTTCCGGCTGGACGTGGGGCGGGTGCTGTTATATCCGCTATCTGTGGGTGCACGAAGACTGGCGAGGTCAGGGCCATGGCAAGACATTAATGGCGGCAGCGGAACAGGAAGCCTCGGCGCGGGGATGTCATCAAATCCTGCTCGATACTCATAGTTTTCAAGCGCCAGCGTTCTATCAGAAATTGGGCTATGACGTGTTTGGCGTCCTGGAGGAATATCCTCGTGATCACAAAAACTATTACTTGCGGAAACGCTTAACGTGAGTCGCCAGCATGAGGGCGGCCTGATTTTCCATGTTGACACCGCAAATGCCCTGTCAGTATCGTTGTTAAAACATGGAAACACAGCGACCCGTAGCAGCTAGAGGTATCGTATGTGCGGCATCATTGGTTTGTTCATCAAAAATCCCGCGTTAGAGGGCCAGCTGGGTGAACTGGTTGCGCCTATGCTGATGCAGATGAGTGAGCGCGGACCCGACAGCGCCGGGATTGCGGTATACCGAGAGCCGGTTGGCGAAGGCGCGGCGAAACTGACGGTGGTGAGCGACGATCCGAATTATGATTGGTCCAGCGTGGTGGCCGGGCTGCAGCAGACATTCGGCCGCGATGCGGCATGCCGCCCCTGGATCAATCATGCGGTGCTGACCGCCACGGCCACGGCGGCGGATCTGCAGCGCTGGTTGGAGAAACAGTACCCGGGGCTTCGCATCACCAGCTCTGGTACGACGATCGAAATCTACAAAGAAAAAGGGGAGCCGAGCGCGTTCATCGATCGTTTTCAGCTGCGCGAGCTCGCCGGCAGCCACGCCGTCTGCCATACGCGCATGGCAACGGAAAGCGCCGTCACCACGGAACACTCGCACCCCTTTTCCACCGGGCTGGATCTCTGTTTGGTGCACAATGGCTCTCTGTCCAATCATAACCGCCTGCGCGCCATGCTGCAGCGGCAGGGAGTGGTGTTTCAGACCGACAACGACAGCGAGGTGGCAGCCGGATATCTCATGTGGCGGCTGCGCGAAGGCGCGACGCTGGAAGAGGCGCTCGAGGCCGCGCTGCGCGACCTCGATGGCTTTTACACCTTTGCAATCGGGACCCGTGACGGCTTCGCCGTGCTGCGCGACCCATTCGGCTGTAAACCGGCGGTGCTGGCCGAAACGGACGACTGGGCCGCCATGTCGTCGGAATTCCGCGCTATTGCGACGCTGCCGGGGGTGGAAAACGCCAAGATCTGGGAACCGGCGCCCGAACAGATATACAGTTGGAGCCGCCCCTGATGAATCAAATTGACCTCGCCACGGCGTCAACGCGCGATCTCAATGCGCAACTGCATCAGCTTGACGGCCACCGCGATAGGCGCTGGCGCGTGCTCCATCCCGACGGCAAGCATGCGCTCGCCGTCGGCCTGGACACGCCGGCGGACGTCACGATTGAGGGCCACGTAGGCTATTATTGCGCCGGCATGAACAAACAGGCCCACATTACCATCTATGGCAATGCCGGGCCAGGTCTAGCCGAAAACATTATGTCCGGCACGGTTCGGGTCACGGGGAACGCCTCGCAGTACGCTGCCGCCTCGGGGCACGGCGGTCTGGTGGTGATCGAGGGCGACGCCAGCGCTCGCTGCGGCATCTCGATGAAAGGCGTCGATATCGTGGTGGGCGGCTCGGTCGGCCACATGAGCGCGTTCATGGGCCAGGCCGGGCGGCTCGTCGTGTGTGGCGACGCCGGTCAGCATTTCGGCGATTCGATCTATGAAGCCGTGCTCTATGTGCGCGGCCACGTTGATAGCCTGGGTGCGGACTGTGTTGAAAAACCCATGACTGAGGCGCATATCGCCGGACTTGGCGCGCTGCTTAAGCGAGCGGAAATCGCCGCTGACCCGCGTGCCTTTCGCCGCTACGGCTCGGCCCGTCAACTCTATCACTTCAACATCGATAACGCCGACGCCTATTGACGTCGTTTTCGGAGCACCATTCATGAGCGGCCACGATCAACCTGGCAATGCCCTACGGGGTTCGGCAACGTTTACCCCCGACGTCCTCGATGCGATCTACCGCGCCGCTGACACGGGGATTTACGAGATCCGCGGCTTTGGCGCCAAACGCAAACTGCCCTCGTTCGATGATCTGGTCTTTCTCGGCGCCTCCATGTCACGCTATCCATTAGAAGGCTATCGCGAGAAATGCGATACCAGCGTCACGATCGGCGCCCGGTTCGCCAAAACCCCGATTGCGCTCAACGTTCCCATTACCTTTGCTGGCATGAGTTTCGGAGCGCTTGGCGCACACGCCAAAGAAGCGCTGGGGCGCGCCGCCACGGCGTTGGGCACCACGACGACGACCGGCGATGGCGGCATGACGGACGAGGAACGCCACGCCTCGAAGACCCTGGTGTACCAAGTCCTACCCTCACGCTATGGCCTCAATCCCGACGACCTGCGGCGCGCCGACGCCATCGAAGTCGTGGTCGGGCAGGGCGCCAAACCCGGCGGCGGCGGCATGCTGTTGGGCCAGAAGATTACCGCGCGGGTGGCCGAGATGCGCACCCTGCCAGAGGGCATCGACCAGCGCAGCGCCTGCCGCCATCCAGACTGGACCGGGCCTGATGATCTGGAGATCAAAATCCGGGAACTGCGTGAGATCACCGATTGGGAAAAGCCAATCTACATCAAGATCGGCGCCACCCGCACCGCCTACGATGTAGCGTTATGCGTCAAGTCCGGGGCGGATGCCATCGTATTGGACGGCATGCAAGGCGGCACCGCGGCAACCCAGGATGCCTTCATCGAACATGTGGGGATTCCCACCCTGCCAGCGGTGCGGCTGGCGGTGGAGGCGTTGCAGGAGCTAGACATGCACCGCAAGGTACAGCTCATCGTCTCTGGCGGCATCCGTTCGGGCGCCGACGTCGCAAAGGCGTTGGCGCTTGGCGCCGACGCGGTGTCCATCGGTAGCGCGGCGTTGGTTGCGATGGGCTGTAACAAACCCGTTTTCGTGGACGACTACCAGCAGCTCGGCACCGCGCCGGGGTATTGTCACCACTGCCATACGGGCCGTTGTCCGGTCGGTATCACCACGCAAGACCCGGCGTTGGAAGCCCGCCTGCATCCCGAGCAAGGGGCACGCTGGCTGCAGAACTACGTGACCGTCATGGTGATGGAATTGCAAACGATCGCCCGTGCCTGTGGGAAGAGCCATGTCCTCAACTTAGAACCCGAAGACATGGTGGCGCTCACGATTGAGGCCGCCGCCATGGCCGGGGTGCCATTGGCCGGAACGGACTGGATACCCGGGCGGAGCGGCGCCTCACACCGCTAAGGAGCCAATACACATGGCAACCAATCTGACGCACGTCGCACAAGACCGAGGTATCGCGTATTTTCTGATCAGTTTTGTCGATCTGTTTGGGGTGCTGCGCGCCAAGCTCGTCCCGGCCGCCGCCATTGGCGAGATGCAACAAAACGGCGCGGGTTTCGCCGGCTTTGCCGCCTGGCTGGACATGACGCCGGCCGACCCCGATATGTTCGCCATCCCCGATCCGGAGAGCTTGATGCAACTGCCCTGGCAGCCGGAGATTGCCTGGCTGGCGGCCGATCTGTGGATGAATGGCCAGGCGGTCGAGGCCTCGCCACGCGTCGCCTTGAAGCGTCAGATTGCCAAAGCTGAGCAGGCGGGCTACACGATGATGACCGGCGTGGAGTGCGAATATTTTTTGATTACGCCGGACGGCAACGCCATCTCCGATCCTGCCGACATGCAGAGTAAGCCCTGCTATGATCAGTCGGCCTTGATGCGCCGCTTCCCGGTGATTCGCGAAATCTGCGACGCCATGCTGACGCTGGGTTGGGGCCCCTATCAGAACGATCATGAAGATGCCAACGGGCAGTTCGAGATGAATTGGACGTATGCGGACTGCCTGCGGACCGCCGATCGCCACACGTTTTTTAAATACATGGCGAAAACCATCGCGGAAAAGCACGGTTTACGCGCGACGTTCATGCCGAAACCCTTTATGCATCTCACCGGCAATGGTTGCCATGCCCACGTGTCGCTATGGGACAAGGCGGGTACGCACAACCTCTTCCTCGACCCACAGGACGAACTCGGCCTATCGCCAACCGCCTACCAATTCCTCGGCGGCGTCATGCATCATGCCGAGAGCCTTTGCGCCATCTTCAACCCCACGGTCAATAGCTATAAGCGCATCAATGCACCGGCAACCCGTTCTGGCGCCAGTTGGTCACCCAACGCGGTCACCTATTCCGGCAACAACCGCACCCACATGATTCGGGTGCCGGATCAGGGCCGTTTCGAGTTGCGGCTGATGGATGGCGCCGCCAACCCGTATATGTTACAAGCAGCTGTGCTCGCTGCCGGCTTGGACGGCCTGGAGAACGCACGGGATCCCGGCAAGCCGGTGTATCTGAATATGTATGAAGAGGGCCACAAGGTACGAGCCGCCAAACGTCTGCCGGCAACCTTGCTGGACGCCCTGCGGCTCTTGGAAGAGAGCCAAGTGCTGCGCGCCGCGCTCGGCGAGGAGTTAGTGCAAGCGTATCTCAAACTGAAAATGCAGGAATGGCGCGATTACACGAATCACCTCAGCGAGTGGGAACGGCAACACACGTTGGATTGCTGAGACGTTTCGTCTCCCCATCTGCTCTTTGGCCTCATGTGGGGTCGCCTTGATCAAGGCGGCCCAGAGAAGCTGCAGATCAGTCATGTATAACAGACACACGTGACGCCAAGGATACCGTGTACGGCAAGCAGGAGAACACCCATGCCAACTCGGCAACCCCGCTATTCTGCCGAAGAGACAGCTCGGCGCGGTGATGAGATATACGAGCGAGATATCCGTTCTCAGGTGGAGGCCACGCACTATGGGAAAGTCGTTGCCATCGACATTGACAGCGGTGCTTATGTCATCGACGACAACGCCCTGACTGCATCGGAGCGTCTCCTCGCCCAACATCGAGAAGCCGAAATCTGGTGCGTACGTATCGGCCACCGGACGCTGCACCGCATGGGTGGACGCCCTATGCAGCGGAAAGTATGATCACGGGCGTGGTCAATGCGGACTATGAAGCGGTCATCCGTCTCCGGGTACAAGGTTCGGCAGGGCAAGAGCGTGAGGTCGACGCGATCATCGACACCGGTTTCAACGGCTCTCTTGCATTGCCGCCAGTGCTTGTCATGGCGTTGGGACTGACCCGCCTGAGTCGTGGCCGAGCCGTATTAGCCAACGGCAGCGATGAGCTTTTCGACATCTACGGCGCCACTGTGCTGTGGGACGGCCTGCCAAGGTATGTCGAGACAGATGCGGTGGATACGACACCGCTTGTGGGAATGGCTTTACTCGACGGGTATGACCTTTACGTCCAAGTCGTGGACGGTGGCCGTGTCGTGATCCAGGCTCCATGATGAGGTGGCCTTCGGTGAATCCAACGCTGGCGAGCAAAGTGGTTGACCTCCGATGTCCTCCATCCTCTCGTGCCAAGTCTAACTCGGCACTGGAGCGGACGGCCCACCTCGCAGGTTTTTTTCGGCTACTTCTTGTCTCATGCAGGGATATGCGTATACGTGACAGCAATTCGCGGACAGCATGGCACTCCTAGAGGCGCTTGACGAGCCTCCATCAGAAAGAGTGAACAAGCCAAAGTGTCGCGTTTCGCTTCCTGTAGAGATGACGAAATAATTTCGCCATCTGCAAATATGCGAGGATAGGAAATCAAGGGGTTACGCGAGTGTGAGACGGAGACATTTCGCAAATCATGGTGCATCGCGAAATGAGATAGAAAATAGGGTTGTTCCCCAATAGTTAATGAGGTAGGCTATCCTCCCCCAAACGATGGAGGGAGCCCAGCCAGGTCATTGGTTATCCGAGATGATCGGCAGATGAAAGCCTTAACCGGTGTGTCTCAGACGCAATTTGACTTCTTGCTGCCCGCCTTCAGCCACGTCTATCAACAGGCTCAGCAAAAACGCTATGAGGAGGGTGTCCAAGCTGGCAAACGCAGCCGAAAGCCGGGTGCAGGTATCAAAGGCAAATTACCCACTCTGTCAGACAAACTCCTGTTCGTTCTATATTATTACAAGACGTATCCGACGTTTGATGTTCTTGGTGCACAATTTGGTATGGTACGTTCGAAAGCGAATGAAAATCTCCATAAGCTCTCTCCCATCCTGTATGACACGTTAGTGCAGTTAGACCTCATGCCTTATCGAGAGTTGAAGACCCCAGAGTCGTTGAGGGAGGCGTTGTCAGGTGTGGATCAACTGATTATTGATGCGACTGAAAGAAGCTATCGCCGGTCACAAGATGAGACGACCCAACGTGAACACTATAGTGGTAAAAAAAAGCCATACGCTGAAAAATACAGTGATGTCGATGCCGGATAAATGGATCGTCTTTCTGGGCCGTACGTTTAGTGGTCACAACCATGATTACAGCATGTTAAAACAAGAGTTCCCACCGGACTTAGACCGGTTTAGTGACGTAGAAGTTTGGGTGCACCTGGGTTATCAGGGGATTCAGTCGGACTACAAAGGCGAAATGCTTGAGATTCCACACAAGAAACCCCGGAAGAGCAAGACGAATCCGACTCCAGAATTGACGGCGGAGCAGCAGGCGGCGAATTATGCCGTGAGTCAAGTTCGCATCTTGATCGAACATGCCATCGGCGGTATGAAGCGTTTCAACATTTTGGTGCAGCGTTTCCGCAACCGCAAAGATCACTTTGAGGATGATTCGGTGGGCATCTGGGCTGGGCTAGGGAACCTGATCTTATGCTATTGAGGAACAACTCTAATAGCTTACTTGTGTAAGCTATTGTGTCTAAAAGACCCATCAGAGCGTAGTATTGCCTACTTATGGACAATGTTGCAAATTGGCTTGCTATTCCTCTCTTTCCATTCTCTTGCACCTATCAAGAATGGACTAAAGCCAAGGTGCATAATACTTAAGAAGTGTCTTCCATAATTTATCCCATGTCAGACTATCGATGCTAACAATCTGATTTCGTAAGCATTTTTTATCTTCATGAGACAAGACTATGTTTCTAGAAGTTTCAATTTTGCCGATTAATTTTTCTACTGAATTAATTGCCTGATTAAGATGATCAATTGAGTCTGGATCAGAAGAAACTCTCGGCCTACCAACATCTAAAATATTGTCTCCTTCCCAAAAGCGTCGTCCGGCCGACTTTATACGATTTTCCTCTTTATTAAAATAATTTTCTATATCTTTAAATGCAGTACATATCAACACGATATTCATCTTGTGACTAGGCACGTCAGCTTCAGCAGTACGGAAAGGCCGTAAGAGATTGTCAATTTCTCCATAATTTATTGACCCTAATTCATCAAGAAAAATAATAATTGTAGAAAATCCACTTATTATTAATGTTCGACAAAAAATATCAAAATTCCCTTCACGTGTGATATAATCTTCAAGTTCATCTCGACGCTCCTTAGTAGGATATAAGCAGTAGTATAGCCAATAAGTTATAAAATCTAATGCTTCTTGATCTTCACTCCATGCTTTGTTTTTCTTTATAAGATATTTTCTGATACTTTTTTTCTCTTTCTTGATGAGATTACCGATTTATTTACATGTGCTCCAATCAATCTACCTATCCAAGGAGGGATTCCTACGGGAATACCTCCTACTGTTACAAGTACTCCAGCTACCGTTAAGCCTAGAGATATTAATCCTAATATGTCATAACTCATGGCCACAGTATCCTCAGCATTTTTCCCAATACCTAATGCAGATTTATAAATTTATAAAGCATTTTTTTCAATTTCATTAGAGTTGTTCCTCAATAGCATAAGATCAGGTTCCCTAGCCCAGCCCAGATGCCCACCGAATCATCCTCAAAGTGATCTTTGCGGTTGCGGAAACGCTGCACCAAAATGTTGAAACGCTTCATACCGCCGATGGCATGTTCGATCAAGATGCGAACTTGACTCACGGCATAATTCGCCGCCTGCTGCTCCGCCGTCAATTCTGGAGTCGGATTCGTCTTGCTCTTCCGGGGTTTCTTGTGTGGAATCTCAAGCATTTCGCCTTTGTAGTCCGACTGAATCCCCTGATAACCCAGGTGCACCCAAACTTCTACGTCACTAAACCGGTCTAAGTCCGGTGGGAACTCTTGTTTTAACATGCTGTAATCATGGTTGTGACCACTAAACGTACGGCCCAGAAAGACGATCCATTTATCCGGCATCGACATCACTGTATTTTTCAGCGTATGGCTTTTTTTTACCACTATAGTGTTCACGTTGGGTCGTCTCATCTTGTGACCGGCGATAGCTTCTTTCAGTCGCATCAATAATCAGTTGATCCACACCTGACAACGCCTCCCTCAACGACTCTGGGGTCTTCAACTCTCGATAAGGCATGAGGTCTAACTGCACTAACGTGTCATACAGGATGGGAGAGAGCTTATGGAGATTTTCATTCGCTTTCGAACGTACCATACCAAATTGTGCACCAAGAACATCAAACGTCGGATACGTCTTGTAATAATATAGAACGAACAGGAGTTTGTCTGACAGAGTGGGTAATTTGCCTTTGATACCTGCACCCGGCTTTCGGCTGCGTTTGCCAGCTTGGACACCCTCCTCATAGCGTTTTTGCTGAGCCTGTTGATAGACGTGGCTGAAGGCGGGCAGCAAGAAGTCAAATTGCGTCTGAGACACACCGGTTAAGGCTTTCATCTGCCGATCATCTCGGATAACCAATGACCTGGCTGGGCTCCCTCCATCGTTTGGGGGAGGATAGCCTACCTCATTAACTATTGGGGAACAACCCTAATGTACACGCCCAGATTGCTACGACATGATCGAATCGCGACCGCGACAACCGTCCGCGAATGGCTGTCGCGATTCGACATGGACCCACTACATCAAAGTGACATTTTCGCATCAAAGAACATCGGAAGGGATATGACATGATGAGGCGTGCGGCGGTGTCACACCGGGGAGAAATCGCGGAGGCGGAACTCGCGTTGCCTGGTTGGCCAATACCGATTGATGACCTCTTCTGAGCATAGTCAGACAGATACCGTTTCCTAGATTTGGCTGAACAAGTCATGCCATGGTCTTTGGTAACAACGCCGCTTACGCCTCCTGTGGCTGAAAGCGTGAGCAATTGATGCCTGACACCCCCAAATCAAAGTCCTCTGCACTGATATTCGGGAACGTACACAGGCAATCGCTGAACGGATCGGCGAAACGACAGGCGTCACAACCACTCACCGGCTGCGCATGCAAAGCGTGGCTCCGCGTCTGGAGACTGCCATCTGCATTCCAGCGATGTACGAGAGCTTCCACAGCTATCAGGGATCGGGTCGGCTCCATAGCCGTCTACCTCATTAGAGTTCCCGGACTGAGAGTATGCGTACACGTTGTGCATCGCGCACTGCAATACGTTGCTGACCGTCTATTACAAATGTGCGTTGCACCGTATGATACGTTCCCTCCGTAGCGACTAGCGCCTCCAAGAACAAATCTACATGGCCACCATGCCCTAAACGGATGACGGCTTCTCGGCCGAGATGTTGGACCAGTTGCCGTTGAAAGAGCCGGAAGTGCATCCGGTCTCGTCGCGGTCTAAATCCAGTACCCTTCCTAAGGCCACCTCACATTGCAACACCACTAATGGTTGGTTGGGATAGCGCTGCTGTGCGGGTGCCACGCCTGTTGTTTCGCTGCCGAGGTCAAAGTACGCACCCGTGCCCAAGACACCACGCCTGTTGGTGCGAAAGCCATCGGTAAGAATCGATGCCACATTTGCCGCCGCCGTGATATGAAAGGCATCGTCACGTAATTCTCCAGTCACATCACCGTTCATAGTGCCGTTCTGAAACATGGGCCGAAGGTCTGTTGCAATGGGATGGCAACATGATCAATCTGGGGCAGCCTGTCTACACTCCGATCCATGCGTGTCCTAGCGTTTCATGATAAGGTACCATGGATGGCATCTACGTCCGCACATAGCCGAATATCGTGACACGATCGTACTGAGGGAAGATACCTCGATTACTGGCGCAAAATCAAGTATTGCTGGCTCTATGTCTTACACCCGTGCCTGATATTGCACACGTTTGGTTGCGATTGCACAAGGAATTTTAGGTAAGTTCTCGATATGGCTGCGGACAAACTGGCTAAGTCATACATTTCATGATGGCTTCCCTATTTTGAGCATATGGGGAGTAGTGATATGCGCATGAAGGCTAACGCAACGATTACAGACTTGTCTCGCGTGCCAGAAAACGGCAAAGCGGAAATCGTGCATGGAGAACTGGTGTTCATGGCACCTACGGGAGGCGTACCAGGACGGGCCGGAGGACATATTTACGTGAGCCTCAACGTCTATGAACAACAAACGAGATGTGGGTATGCCTTTCCCGATAATGTCGGGTTTATTGTGGACTTGCCCCATCGTCAGTCGTTCAGTCCTGATGCCGCGTTTTATAGCGGTGAGTTACAGGAAGGGAAATTCCTCGATGGCGCGCCGATCTTTGCCGCCGAAGTCCGTCGTGAGAACGACTATGGCCCAGCAGCAGAACGGGAGATGGCGGCGAAACGCGCCGACTACTTTGCCACGGGCACACTTGTTGTGTGGGATATTGATGTGCTGAGAGAACAGGTGGTGCGCGTCTATCGCGCCGCTGATCCGGAGCATCCCACGGTTTATCGCCGGGGAGAAATCGCTGAGGCGGAACCGGCGTTGCCTGGATGGTCGATGCCGGTTGATGAACTCTTCTGAAAATGGCCCGGCAACATCTAGGCAGGGGAAAGTTCCGTGAAACAAATACATCAATTTACGGGAATCATCGAACGTGAAGGCGATGGGTACGTTGCCCTGTGTCCTGAGTTGGATATTGCAAGTCAAGGTAATACGGTTGAAGAAGCCCGGCATCATCTCATCGAGGCGCTAGAACTCTTTATGGAAACGGCTGATCCTGCTGAGGTACGGAAACGGCTCCACACCGAAGTTTTTGTGACGCGTATGGAGATAGCTATTGGGTAGATTGCGCGTTCTGTCGGGACGAGAGGTGTGTCGAATACTATCACAGCATGGCTTTGTCGAAGTGCGTCGGCGTAGCAGCCATGTTATGATGCAGAAAAAGATTGACGACTCGACTATAACCGTTCCCGTCCCTGATCATACCGAACTGCGCATAGGCACATTGCAATCTATTATCCGCCAATCAGGACTGCCACGATTCTTATTTGAAGAATAGCAAGGAGAGCATGTCAGGCGACTTCCTTCAAGTTTGGCAGAGAGACGGGACGTCGATGATCGAGGAGTTCATGCGCTTGTGACCCCATCTCCGCTCCTCCAACTACCCAATACCTACCGAGCCTTCTATGGCGCTTTCACGGTACTCCGCCCTTTTCAGCGCGAGGTCATCGCACCTATTCTGCAAGGCCGGGACCTGATCCTTCAGGCCGCCACAGGAAGCGGCAAAACAGAGGCCGTACTGGCGCCATGCCTGGAGCGCGTCATTTGCTCCGGCGCGGCGGAGGCCATTCTCTATGTGGTGCCGACACGGGCTTTGGTGCACGACTTGCGCCGTCGCTTGGAGCCGCTCATGCACGAGCGGCTCGGCTTGCATTTGGGCATCCGCACCGGAGATGTGAAGCGCTTGCCGGGCGGGCGGGCCGATCTGGTTCTGACGACGCCGGAATCGCTGGATGTGATGCTGGGGAGCAGCAATCGTGAGGTGCGGGCGTTTTTGTCCCGGGTCAGCATGCTCGTGGTCGATGAGGTGCATCAGCTCGCGCAGGGCTATCGCGGCCGGCACTTGGCGTATCTGCTGCAACGGCTCGAACGGCGCCGCAAACGGCGACTGCAAAAAATGGCCCTGTCGGCCACTTTGGAGGGACCGGAAGCAATCCGTGAGCATTTGGGGCTGCAGCCACAGGCGTTATGGATCTCCAATGCGGTAGAGCGCCAGATCCAGCCGCATTTGATCCATCTGAAGCAGGAGCCGAACGAGCTGGTCGCCTTCATCGATGACCTGGCCCAGCGCTTTGGCGCGCGGAAGCTGCTCCTGTTTGCCAACAGCCGCAGTCGCTGTGATCAACTCTTTGGCTGGCTGCGGCAGCGCGGCTATTTTCAACCAGCCACCTATCTCCATTACAGCAATCTCAAATTAAAGCAGCGCCAGGAGGTCGAGCGCCAATTCCAGCGTCGCTCGCAGGCGCTCTGCATTGCCACCAGCACGCTGGAATTGGCGCTCGACGTGGGCGACGTCGACAGCGTCATCCTGTATGAGCCACCGGAAAGTGTGACGACATTTTTACAGCGTATCGGGCGCGCCAACCGTCAGAGGCAGACGACGACGTTTTGGGGTATCTGCCGGGGACAGCGGGCGGGGGAACAAGTGCTCCAATTTCTTGCGCTTTACCATCTGGCGCAGGAGGGCGCGATCGAGACCGTGCAGCCAGCCGACTTGCCGAGCGTGCTGGTGCAGCAGGTCTTATCAAACCTCTATGAACACAAACGCGTCTCACTGTTCGCGCTGCAAGCGCTGTATCCACACCAGGCCGAGACGCTGGCGACCCTCGTGCCGGCGATGGCAGAGCGCCAGTGGTTGCGAGAGTTGGCACAAAATGGCCGCAACGGAAGTTGGCGCGGGGGCTGGCGCTATGCCAATGCCTTGCGGGCGCACCAGATCTGGAGCAATTTTCCCGACACGGAAGAGCCGTACACCTTGGAAGTCGAGGCGCAGGCCGTGGCGGATCTCCCGCCCCCGGTCGTGCGGCAATTGGACGTGGGCGACCGCGTGGATCTCGCTGGCCGCTGCATTCGCATTCTCGATATCCAGGACGGCGAGCGCCGGGTCGTGCGGGCCGTCCCGGTAGCCCGTCCGGATGAGCGAACGCTGTATTGGGTCGGCGCAGGGCCGCCCATATCGTGGGAAGTGGCGCAGGCGGTGCAACGGTTGCTACACCCCGAGTATGAGCCAGATGATCTGCTGGCCCAGGGGCTGTTTACGCGCACCCGCGCGCTCCTGCGGCGTCAGCGGCAGGGCGCCGAACGCCGGGTGGTGTTGCACAACGGCATCGAGCTGAGCCGCACCACGCAGGGTTTTTATCGGTATG
The DNA here is from genome assembly GCA_965178525.1 of uncultured bacterium. Taxonomy (GTDB): domain Bacteria; phylum Tectomicrobia; class Entotheonellia; order Entotheonellales; family Entotheonellaceae; genus CBCXVS01. The sequence goes on from CBCXVS010000026.1 coordinate 32,555, forward strand.
CGACGTATTTGGGCTCGGTCGGCAATTTTATTTTGCAGCGGATTATTGAGGATTATTACGGCGAGTTGGCGCCGGAGTTTTCCTGCTCGGCCGATGCGCTTGCCGTCGTCTGTTCGCATCGCATTGACTTCCAACCCTTGCCACTACCCACGGAGCGACCGGCGTTGCGGCGCTGGGCCGGACAACGTTTGAGGCAGGTGCAGGCGCTCTTTGCCTTCAACGCCTTGGCTCGAGCCCTGCCGCGAGAGTTGCTGATTGATGAAGCGACCGATTGGCTCTGGGACGCGCGCGTGTCGCAGACGTTTCGCCGCTATCGGCAGGAGACGTCGGCCATCGCCGAGGGCGACCCGGCATGTCTGGAGTGGGATGACGCGCTGGAGGACGAGGAGAGCGAACCAACCCCTGCCACGGCCATCCGCCAGGGGCCGCAGCCGACGTTGTTGACCCAGGAGAAAATGCGGCTCGGTCTTGCCGCCGACGCCGAGCCCATGTTCCCGGCGGCGCCAGCATGGCACCGCACACCGCGTGCCCTGACTGGCACCATGGTCGGCAATTACGTGCAGCATCAGCAGTGTGAGCGCTTGCTCAGCTTCGATTTGTTGCCCTACGACCAGCAGCCGCCGAAGCGCGCCTTGGTGGATAGCGCGTTGGGGGCGGCGCGCGCCGGACAGGGGCGGGCGTTTGAAGAACGCGTGGTGGCGGAACTCGAACAGCAGGGCGCGGCCCTGTATCGCATCCCGGAGCAGGATGAGAGCGGCAGGCGCTTGTCTTTGCAAGAGCGCCAGGAGCAGAGTTTCACATGGTTGCGTCACCTGGTCCGAGAGGCCATGCCGCGGCAAGGAGAAGATGGACAAGAGGACACGCCGATCGGCATCTTGGTACAACCCGTTCTCATGCTTCCGGCTCTTGCCGGTACGGACACGCCGGTGGATGGCGTCGGGATTGCCGACCTGATCGAGGTCACGGCTGCCAACACCACCGTGTGCTTAACCGTTGTCGACATCAAAGACAGCGCCGCTCCTCGTTACAGCCAGAAATGGCAGGTGGCGTTTTATGCCGCCCTGCTGCAGGAGTGCCTGCCGCACCATATGGGGGACTTACCCGTCCGCGTCGCCGATCGTGGGGTGCTGTTGACGCGTCCTGACGCCCCCGGGGCGCTGCCAACACGCCACAGCTTTGAACTCGCGCCGTACCTAGAAGTCTTTCCGTTACTGCAACAGCGTGTCCGTGACATCCTTACGATCCCTATCGCAGAAGCCCCGTGGCAGCTGCAGGCGCACTGTGCCTCATGTGCGTATCTCGATACCTGCTATCGCCAGTCCGTATCGACAGACGATGCCATGCTGCTGCCGCATCTGACTCCGGGTGAGCACCTGAAGTTGCGGGCTGCGGGCATGGCAACCCTGGCTCAAGCCGCCGATTGGGTGCGGGCCGATGAGGCGACGCACGATGTGCCCGTGAGCGCTCAACAGGCGGCCCGGCTCCGCGCCAAAATTCGTGCCTTGACCGAAAATCGCGTGGAATTGCTGCACGACACGACGTCACGTTTTCCCGCGAATATCTCCACGGCAATCTTTATCCATCTGCTGCGTGAGCCGAGCAGCGGCCGGCCACGGGCATGGGGCTTACAACGCTACACAGAAGGCGCCCCACCCGAGCCGCCACAGTCCTGGGTTGCAGCCGATGAGGCCGACATCTCGGCCCGTCAGGAAGCCTGTTGTGCGCAGCTCCGCAGCTGGTGGCAGGACGCGATCACGGCGGACCGTGGGCCGCAGCTGGTGACATTTGCTCCTGGGAGCCTGCGGCTGTTGCAGGAGGCGATGCACAACACGGCTGACCCTACAGCGCTGGATTTTTTGTGGCAAGGCGACCCGCCGCCGCACACCGGCCTGCGCCAGCTCCTGACGCAGCATTTTGCTTTGCCGATACCCCTGCGCTACACGCTGGCGACAGCCGCCCGGGTGTGGGAGCTGACGCCCGAGCTTGCCCTGCCGCCACATCTGCTGCAAGATGAGGGCGACGAGGTGGAGGAGCTGTTGCTCCAGAGAACCCTCGATGCGGCGCAGGTCATGCAACTGCGGCAGTATCTCCACACGCACTTAGGCTTGCAACAGCAGTTGTGGCAGGTCTGCACCTCGCATATCCGAAGTGATGGGCCGCAATCCTCCTGGGATATGACCACCCCCGACACGGAACAGGCGTTAGAGCGGGATTGCGTCACGTTCTTGGAGGGTCAGCAACGTTGGCGCGAGCGGGATATTTTAGAGGTACAACAACTGCCGTTGGCGGAGCGGGTGGCGCGCTATCGCGCCCTGGGACCGCTGCTGTTCGACGAGACGACACTGGATGCCGAAGGCCGTTTTCTGGCGCGCTTTCGCTTGCCTCTGGAGGGGCTGCCGGCACGCTTTCGCCCCGGGGATTTTCTCCGGTTGAATCCGGTGGGAAGTCCCGACCTGCAGGGCGGCGCCAGCGTCATCCTGGCTCAGTATGAGCCACACGCCCAACGCCTAGCCGTCATCCCGCGTCAGGGGCGTCCGCATCTGAGTTCCCGCCTGCGTTACGTCCTGGATGAAGACCTGGAGGATTGGACGACATCCAGGGTCATTCACGCCGTCCGCGAGGGCCTGAGCCCTGGACAACATCCGCATCTCACGGACTTGTTGCGTGGCACATTGCCGCTGCATCAAGCCACGCCAGGACTGGCGTGGGCGCAGCGCTGGCTGCAACAGGTCGACCTCAATGCACGCCAACGCCAAGCGCTCCTTTTACCCTTCCGCAGCCGTTTGGGCTTGATTGAAGGACCACCGGGCACCGGCAAAACGCACCTGTTGGCATGGATGCTCATCGCCCTGATTCTCGAAGCCGCTGAGGCCGGTCGCCCCTTGCGCCTTGCCGTCAGCGCGCTGACCCACCAGGCGATTGACAATGTCCTGTTGAAGGTGCAGCAATTGCTGCAGGGTGTGGTTGGGCGCCATTTCCCAGGGCGTTGCCTGAAATGGGGGCGGCGGCTATCGCTGCCTAACGATGATCTCGACGAGCCCGCCCTCACCTACGTGGACCATGCCGAGGAGGTGCTGCAAGCGCCCCATCTGATTCTGGGCGCCACCGGATTCGGGCTGTATCAGCTTTTCGAGAGCCAGGCGGGAACCTTCCCGGCTTTCTTCGATTGGGTCATCTTCGATGAAGCCTCGCAAGTCGTCTTGCCACAAGCCCTCCTCAGTCTGATTTACGGCAAAGGCCAGTACATCTTCTGTGGCGACGTGCAGCAGTTACCCCCGGTCATACGCGGTCCGCAGGCTACCGAGGGTGAGGCGATGCCGGATCGTTCTATTTTGGCGCACCTCTTGGCGACCTACGATTCTGCCGTGCGCGTGAGGTTAAACGAGACGTATCGTCTCAATCGCGAACTCTGCCAGTTGCCCAGCCGCCTGTGGTATCAGGGGGATCTGCAACCTGCCGCGGCCAACGCTGACGCACGTCTCATCATACCGGCGGCGCGGCGCCACGATGCCGTGCAGGCCATACTCGATCCCGAACGTCCGGCTACCTTGGTCTTGGCCAATCATATGACAGATTACCAGCAGTCCCCAGAGGAAGTGGAGATCGTGACGGCATTGGCGGCACGGCTACTGCTCGATGATGGTCTGGCGCCCGAACGCCTCGCCATTTTGGCGCCCCATCTGGCGCAGAATAACGCCATTGGACAGCGTCTTGCCGACCTCCTGTCGCACCATCACCCGGAGACCATGTCTTTGCCCCTGATCGACACGGTCGAGCGCCTGCAAGGAGCCGAACGCGATGTGATCCTGTTTTCGTTGACCACGTCCGATCCCGACCACCTCGAAAGCCCCTTCCTTAACAACCCCAATCGCTTCAATGTCGCCATCACACGTGCCCGGCACAAACTGGTCGTGGTTGGCAGCCGCGCCTTTTTTACGCGGGTGCCGCGCACGGAAAGCGGCCTGCTGGCGCATCAGTGCTTTACGGCCTATTATCGTCTCTGCCAAGCGCATAACGCCCTGTTTGAATGGGGAATGCGGAATGCGGAATGCGGAATGCGGAATGCGGAATAGGGGAGGTTATGATACGGAGCAAGGAGAGCAAGGAGAGCAAGGATGCCGGTTGATTTGACTCAGGTTGGAATTGATCCCGATGATCCGCAATATCGGCCTCTGTTAGCCGATCTTCAAGGCAACATCCTGCGTGGGCATGGCCGCGAGTTGAGTGTCCACCTGTTTTTGCAGTTTGACCCTGAACAATCGACGGCGGTGCGTACCTGGATCGCCCGTTTTGCGCGTGACGCGGTCACCTCGGCGCTGGCGCAGCACGAGCAAGCTGTGGCCTACCGCGCCCAGGTGGGGGCGCAGGCGGGGACATGGCGCCCCATGCCGGGCCTTTTTGCCAGTTTTTTTCTCACTGTCTTGGGCTATGAGGTGTTGGGCTTTGACGAATCCCAAATCCCTCGGGATCGTCAGGCGCGCTTCCCCCGTGGGATGAAGCAACGGCAACTGTCGCTGACGGATCCACCCGTGGCGTCGTGGGAAGCGCCGTTTCAGGAGGATATCCATGCCCTGGTCGTGCTGGCAAGCGACGACCAGGCCGAACTCGACGCCGCGGTGATTCGGGTGCGAGAGGAGGTCACCGACGCCGTCATGATCCTGCTGCGGCAAGACGGGGCGCGCTGGCGCAACAATGCCGGTCTGGATATCGAGCCGTTTGGCTTTGTGGATGGCCTCAGCCAGCCTCTGTTCTACACCCAGCAGATTGAGCAAGCTCGGGAACTTGGGATCGATCAGTGGGATCCGGCAGCGCCGCTTAATCTCGTGCTGTTTCCGGACCCCAACGGCGTGGGCGAAGATAGTTATGGCAGCTTTCTCGTCTACCGCAAATTGCAGCAGGATGTCGCCGGATTTCACCAGCGGCTGCAGGAGGCGGCCGAAGCGGTAGGAACGTCCCCGGAGTTGCTAGGAGCGTACGCGGTGGGGCGTTTTCGCGACGGCACGCCCGTGTTGCAACAGCCGACGCCAGGACAGGCGCACAACAATTTCAACTTCACTGGCGACCCGGATGGCCGGCGGTGTCCCTTGCATGCCCATATCCGCAAAGCCAATCCGCGAGGCGACATGGTCAGGGTGATCGGCGGCACCCCGGACGCCGAGAGAGCCCACCGCATCGTGCGCCGGGGCATGCCCTACGGCAATCGCGATGCCATCGATACGGAGCCCGTTGGCCTGCTTTTTCTGTGTTTTCAAGCGGACTTGGGGAACCAGTTCGAATTTCAGCAAATCACATGGGCGAACACACGGAGTTTTGTGCAGACCGGCACGGGCCTCGATCCCCTGATCGGCCAGGGCAATCCGCTGCCCAACGGCCAGGCCTGGCCGCAACGTTGGGATGGGCAGGAAGAGACCGTGCGCGCCTCCGTCTCCGGCTTTGTGAGTCTGCGAGGCGGCGAGTATTTCTTTGCGCCGAGTGTTGGGTTTTTGCGGGGGCTGGATCAGGGCCTATGACATGGCGCCACACGGCGCACAGATTTTTGGCAACGACTACGGCAACAACTCTCTCAACCATCGACGACAGGCGAGGAAGCGTATGACCGCAGCGGTTTTGTACGAACAACGCGACGACATTGTCATAATCACCATGAACCGCCCAGAGGCCCTGAATGCCATAAACCGGGCCCTGAGGCAGGAGATGACCGACGCGATCGAGCGTTACGATCAAGACGACAGCGCCCGTGTAGCTATTATTACCGGGGCCGGCCGGGCCTTCTGTGCCGGCCGTGATCTAAAGGAGCGAGCCGAGGACAATGCTGCGGGCATTCAGGCCCGAGGCCGTGATAGCCTGGGCGACGATACGCTAGGACTTTTTCCGCGTACCTGGAAATCCCTCATCGCGGCCATTAACGGTTTTGCCATGGCCGGTGGCTGGGCCATCGCGCAGATGTGCGACCTGCGTATCGCCGCCGAGGATGCCAAAATGGGCATTACGGAATCACGCTGGAGCCTGCTTGCTGCCGCCCTTTGCCGCGGCGCTGCCGAAATTGATACCGATGGCCCATGTGCTCGAGTTGGTTTTCACGGCTGAACCGATCACCGCCCAGCGCGCTTACGAAATCGGTTTTGTCAATCGCGTAGTCCCGGGCGACAAGCTCCTGGATGAAGCCATCGCGCTAGCCACACGTCTGCAGGCCAATGCCCCGCTATCCCTACGCTATTTCAAAGAAATCGCCTACCGAGGCGTGGAGATGAACGAGGCGGGAATCGCCTCGATGACACGCCATATCTATGATCAGCTCTTGCAGAGTGAGGACGCTAAACCGAAGTTCCCCTGGCAGAATAGGCGGAGGGTTAAGTAGATCAACAGGTTGGCCCAATTCAAAAGTCCATTT
>CBCXVS010000027.1:0-38922 GCA_965178525.1 uncultured bacterium
TGTCACCCTCTCCGGCGGGCAAAGCCAGCGCCTTGCCATTGCGCGTGCCTTCGTGCGTGGTCCGCGTGTCCTCATTCTCGATGACGCCACCTCGAGCGTCGATATGGAAACCGAGTGGCTCATTCAGCAAGCCCTGACCGAACTCATGGCGGGCCGGACGACGCTGATCATTGCCCAGCGTCTGCGTACCTTGAAGCTGGCCGACACCATTCTAGTGCTTGAGGGTGGCCGGATTGTGCAGCGGGGCAGCCATGACGAATTGGTGGCGGAGGCGGGCTTGTATCGGCGTATCTATGACCTCCAACTCCGTGACCAGGAAGCGTTCCTCACGGCGCCACGAGAAGGCAATGGCGTGCACATCCCGCATCGTGGCGCTGAACGCGACCGGTCGCAGAGGGAACAGGTATGAAAGCGCGCCGGGAGCAGAGGCCCAAGGCATGGATGCTGGCCGAGGCCGATGAGGACGACCGTTACGGCCATGTTTACGATACGCGTGTGATGCGGCGCTTATGGCCATTTATGGCGCCGTATCGCAAGGCCTTGGCGCTCGCTATGGTCTGTATGATCGGAGGGGCATTGAGTCATCTGTTGGCGCCCTATGTGGTCAAACGCATCCTGGACGGCTTCATTGCAAAGGGGGACCTGTCCGGCTTGACGCGCATGGTGCTCGTGTATATCGGGATCGCATTGGCCGGCTGGCTCTTGCAGTATGGCGAGACATTGTTGAGCATGCGTGTGGCGCAGCGCGTGCTGTTTGATCTACGCCGGGCGTTGTTTCGGCATCTGATGCGCCTCGATCTGCACTTCTACGACCGCCAGGCCGTGGGCCAACTGATCTCTCGCGTCCAAAGCGACGTGGGCGCCCTGCAAGATCTCTTTGCCAGTGGTCTCCTCACGGTCATGGGAGATCTGTTGCTGCTGCTGGGGATCCTCGCCGTTATGGGTTCCATGCATGTGCCGCTGACCCTGGTCACGTGCGCGGTCGTGCCGGTTGCCGTGGTTGTGACGATGTATTGGCGTCTCTATTCCCGGCGGCTGTTCCGGCGCGTGCGTATGGCTCTCGCGCAAGTCAATACGCGCTTGCAGGAAAACATCGCCGGGGTGCGTGTGATTCAGAGTTTGGTCAGCGAGGTGCATAATATGCACCGTTTTATGCAGGTCAATGGCACGCACCTGGCGGCCAATATCCATACGGCGCGGCTGTCCGCTCTGTTCTTTCCCACCATTGAGGTGATCAGTGTGGTGGCCATTGCCCTGGTCGTGATCTACGGTGGGCCCCTGGTCATTGCGGGCAGCCTGAGCGCGGGTACCCTCGTGGCGTTTGTCTTGTATATGCATCGTTTCTTCGAACCGATCCGGGATCTCAGTTTTCGCTGGAACACGCTGCAAATGGCCATGGCGTCGGGCGAGCGGATTTTGCAGATCCTGGACATGCAGGTGCAGGTTGTGCAAGACCCGCATCCGGTCGTCCTGCCCCAGATGCGCGGCGTCATCAGGTTTGATCACGTGTGCTTTCATTATCACCCGGAGACGCCAGTGCTGCAGGACCTCTCCCTATATGTCCCTGCTGGGCAGACGGTCGCGATTGTCGGCCGCACTGGCGCGGGCAAGACCACGCTGGTCAATCTGCTGGCTCGCTTCTACGACGTCACCGCGGGAGCGATTCTGATTGATGGGGTGGATGTGCGTCGCGTCTCGCTGCAGAGTCTTCGTAGCCAGATCGGGATGGTCTTGCAAGACCCGTTTCTCTTTAGTGGCATCGTGCGTGAGAATATGCGGTTTGGTAATCCTGCTGCGCGCGATGAGGCGATCGTGGCGGCGGCGAAAACGATTGGCGTACACGAGAGCATCATGCAGCTCGCGGACGGTTACGAGACGGATGTCCGCGAACGCGGCGGCCTCCTGAGTCATGGCCAGCGTCAGCTCATTAGCTTTGTGCGGGCTTTACTGGCTGATCCCCGTCTGCTGATCCTCGACGAGGCGACTGCCAGCATTGACGCGGAGACCGAACGTCTCGTGCAGGCCGGTTTGAGCACACTCCTGCAAGGTCGTACCGCGTTTATTATTGCGCACCGTCTCTCCACGGTCAAACATGCCGATCGCATCATGGTGCTCGATCAGGGCCGCTTGGTCGAACAGGGCACGCATGAAGAATTGTTGCGGCAGGGCGGGCTCTATCACCGCTTGTATGCGATGACTTATGCCGGGCTCCCCGTATAATTCATGCCTCAGAAAGTTCTGAATCCATCCGTATGGAAAGCGCACGGCTACGCCTGCAGCTTGCGGGCGGCATCACGGGCGAGGAGGTCCTGGAAAAGCGCAGGTCTAGCACGAAATGTCGTCGCCTGCAGCCGTGCCAGCGCCGTGGGCAGGTCAATCAGACCACGTGTCGCTGCACGCTCCAAGACCCCTAATGTGCCCGTGATGGTGAGTGCCCGGCTGTGCGCTTGCCGTCGCCCGTCCTCTTCGTCAATCCGTAAAAAGTCTGCCTGAAGCTCCTGCGCCAGCACAATCGCCTCGCGCTCGCCATCCCCTAAGTCTGGCATCTCAGTGACGGGAAGTATATGTCGTGTTGGCCGTATCTCGAACCACGCGGGAGGATGAGCGACCCAGGCCCCTACTTCGAGGGGCGTTTCAGGGTCTTGAAGCTCTTGCTGCACGGCTGGGGGGATAACCACCTGCGTATAGAGGGCAGGCAACAGCAGTTCGTGCTGAATCAGTCCGCAACGGCCAGCATTAAATGCCCAGGCGATCATGAGCGGCGCGGTCCTGCTCCAGATCTTCCAGGGTATAGCGCAGCGGCACCCCATGTTCCGCCAGAAAGGCATGGACTTTTAGACGGGTGTTATAACCCAGCAGGCGCCGTATTTGTTCCTCATTGAGTTCCCCGGATTGATACCATGCCAGGGCAAGGCTTTCCAACACATGGCGGGATATGTCGGGCTGCTCCGCTTGCAAGCGGGCTGCCACATCATCCGGGAGGTGGATGGCGATGTCCATAGGTGTTCCCTCACTTCCTGTATCGCAGGCCATGCGCTTTCCTTGGAAGAGGGTACAGGAATAGCCCATAACGGTCAACCGGTTTACTCCACTTTAGCGTACTCAAGTACCAGGGTCAGATCTTTAGTTTTTTTCCGTCGGGTCAATTGACAAGCGTCAATTGACACTTTACATTCAGCGTATTAGATGAGGTAGAGGTGCAGTGATCCGCAGCTTCCGACATCGTGGCTTACAACGGCTCTACGAACGAGGGGATGCCCCCCGTCTCCATGCGGATCATGTGCAACGATTACGATTGATTCTGACTTTGTTGGATGGTGCTATCCAACCCTCGGACATGAATTTTCCCGGCTCTGGTTTTCATGCCTTGCGTGGAAACTTGCGGGGCTTTTACGCCGTCCGAGTCAGTGGCAATTGGCGGGTGATCTTCCGCTTTGAAAACCGCGATGTTTATGACGTCGATTATCTGGATTACCATTAGGAATCGGAGCTATGGCTATGCACAACCCAGAACATCCTGGCCAAGTTCTCAAGGCATTCTATTTAGACGCCTTAGGGTTAACGGTTACCGAGGCTGCCAAAGGTCTCGGGATCTCACGGCAGGCGTTGTCAAATATGATCAACGGACATAATGGGATCACACCCGAGATGGCGCTACGCTTGGAAAAGGCGTTTGGGACGTCACGGCAGGCATGGTTAAATATGCAGCAGAACTATGATCTCTGGCATGTCGAGCAGAATGCCGATTTGTCAGATGTACAGGTGTTTGTCACGTCGATGGAAGTATGAGTAGAATCCGGCAACGGGCGATTGTAGATATCAGTCTTCTGCTTTGTGGTCGTATCTGTACGCCAATGTCCATCCGCACGCAATTCCCACGCAATTCCCACGTAATCCCCACGTAATCTACACACAATCCCTATGGGCGTCGTATTGGTGGAGACCCATGACCTCACGCTCACTGACGGGGCACAGATCTCAGCCGATTCCCGTGGAGCGGGGCGAGGCGGAAATGTGACGGTGCGGGCCACGGGTACCATCACGCTCAGCGGTACCGCGCCGGGTGGTCGATCGCGAAGTGGTATTTTTACCAGGGCCCCTATGCGCGGACTGCGAGCCGACGGTGGCGACATCGTGATAGAGGCCCACAACCTCACACTCACCGACGGGGCACGGATCGAGAGTAGTACCCTTGGACGAGGGGAAGCTGGAAATGTAACGGTCACCGATTTCACTAGTACGATCACCGCTTTGCCAGTAACGTTTGATCAAGCGCAGGTCCTTGTTCCCCAACAGTGTGCTGAGCGGTTCCGTCACAGCCAGCGCAGCCGCTTTGTCGTAGCTGGCCGGAAGGCATTGCCCCCTGAGCCCGACGCGGCGTTGGCTAGCCCCCTGATCGTTCGTCCTTGAGACATAGATGCCACGCAAACACGATTGTGACGACTCGCTGCGCGTAGCAGCTTCCGGAAGGCCACAGCTGAGACGCTTCGAGCGGCGGCACACGTGGCTGGCGACTGAACCTCCTCATCACCCTCAGAACGCCCCGCCATCGGGAATGAAAGGATCAGGCCGTGGCGCGCCGGTAAACAACGCGATGACGTTACCCTGAATCCCCTCAGGGAGCAGCTCCAGGGCGACTTGATAGTCGTTGCCTTGCGCCCACACGACCTTGCCGCCGCGCCGTAGTAACGTCAGCAAAGGCGCCTGCCGCTCCTGGGGTATCTGCGCTTGTTGCAACAGGACGGGTAGATTCGGGGGTGCGACCTGGAAGACTTCCTCCTGCAGATAGAGCGCGGCAACGCGTTCCAACGACTCGCCACGAGGATGGAAGAGGGCGATGATGGTTTGTCCCTGTCCAGGCTCTTTATCCAGGCGATAATAGCGCAACACACGGCGTTTTTCGCCCGGATCGAAGGGTCTAAAGAGGAGCGCTTCCGAAGCGGCTCCATCCTGTTCAAATTGGGCGTTTTCATACGGCGGAGAAAAATAGTTGGCAAAGACCTCGGCTGCCAACGCCACCTCGACCCAGTAGCGCCCCGGGGGCAGCGTAAGACGCAGGGGCGTTGTCCCTTTATGTTCGTCGGGCGCCGTGCTATGGGAGGGAAGCTGTTCCGGATCGAAAGGCTGGACATACACATCCGCCCCTGGTGGAATAGACGTGATCCAGACCTCGTCACCTTCCACCGTTACCGGTAGCGTGGTTTGCCGTGGCTCCATGAGGGCGTAGGACTGGTACAGCGGTTCACACCCGAGGAGGAGACCCAGCCCTAGAAGGAGGCCGAGCCGGAGAGTGATGGCAAGGCACCGGATGGTACGCATCACATCGGCTTGACGCGGCCCATGCCGCGTCGGATATGAAAGTCTAGCAAGCACTCATTACAGACCAAAGCGACGCCGCCAGTCGCCGTATAGTATTCGAGAGCATGCTCGCCGGCAAACGGCTTCATCTGCTCACAATTTGGGCAAAGAAACTTGGTCCCACTCAATTCGCCTAGCTGCAGCGAAGCCTGGCGCATTTGCCACACGGTATGGATCAGTTCACGAACGTCGAGAGGTTCCACATCCACAGTGGCGCTCCCCTACTGAATCATCATGAGAAAACCTTGCGGAACAGGATCTTAGACGCCATAACGCCCAATCGGGGATACTATACAAAATGCTCTGGCTTCTTGCAAGGCATTTTGTATAGTCCGATTCGATTTAGCCGAAGGCCCCAGGATTCACTATGTGCGGCGGCCGCTCACCACGTAGCCCTGCCGTCAGGTTCTGCGCGGCCATGACCGCCATGCGGGTGCGCGTGGCTTCTGAGGCACTGCCCCGCAGCTTCATGCCACCCTCCTTTACTCTCTGTCAGGCTCCGGTTTCGGCTGTGGCTCTGCTTCAGGCTCTGGCTGCATCGCCGCTTCTGGCTGCATCGCCGCTTCTGGCTGCGGCTTCAGCTCTGCTTCGAGTTCCGGCGGCGGCTCTGCTTCGGGCTCCGGTTCGATGTGATGTCGTTCCGCCTCAATCAAGACACGCCGCAAGATTTTGCCAGACGCCGTTTTCGGAATGGAGGCGACAAATTCCACCTCGCGTACGCGTTTATAGCCGGCAATCCGGCTGCCAACAAACGCCATCAAATCATCCGGCGACACCTCTTCGCCCGGACGCAGCTTGACCAGAGCTTTCGGGATTTCCCCCGACTCTGGATCCGCTTTGCCGATCACGGCACAATCCGCCACGGCGTCATGCTGGAACAGGACGGCTTCCACCTCCGCTGGAGCGACCGAGAAGCCCTTGTATTTGATCATTTCTTTTTTGCGGTCGACGATGTAGACATAGCCGTCCGCTTCGATGCGGGCAATATCACCCGTATAGAGCCAACCATCGCGCAGCGTGCGCCCGGTCTCCTCCGGGGCCTTCCAGTAGCCGTGCATGATATGGGGGCCCTTGACGATCAGCTCGCCCACTTCACCGACGCCGAGTTCTCGCTCGCCGGTCTCCAGATCGACGATTTTTTGCTCTTGATTTGACACCGCCAGTCCCACGGAATCGAGCTTGACCTGGCCCTGGTCCACCGGGTTGAGGTGAGTCACCGGGGAGGCTTCGGTAAGACCATATCCCTGCAGGACGCGCACCCCCGTTTTCTCTTGCACCCGCTGCGCCACATCTGGCGCCATGGGCGCGGCGCCGACCATGATGTAGCGCACCGAGGAAAGATCATAGGCGCCGAGATTCGGATAATTGTCTAGCGTGATCAAAATCGGCGGCACCGCATAGTACAGGGTCGCTTTGTACTGCTGCGTCAGGCTCAGTGACAACTCCAAGTCGAACGCTTCCATGATGACCTGAGTGGCCCCGGCGTAGATGGCGCCGTTGACGAGCATAATGCCATAGATGTGATAGAAGGGCAGGAAGAGCAGCAGCGCATCCTGCTCCGTCAAACGGCCGCTGGAGATGAACTGGATGGCATTGGACACGAGGTTTTGATGCGTCAACATCACGCCCTTGGGCAGTCCCGTCGTGCCACTGGAATAGGGCAGCGCCACCAAGTCTTCAGACCATGCGACCGAGACGTGTGGCGGATGTTTGGGCGACGATTTCCGGATCAAATCGAGCAAGAGCGGGTCGCCGTCCTCGGCGCGCTGTCCGACAATGACGACGGTTTTGAGACTCTTGATCTGGTGCCGGATGGTTTTCACCAACGGATACAGGGAATCCTGGACCACGAGCATGGACACGTCGGCATCCTGCAGTTGGTGCGCGACTTCTTCCTCTTTATAGGTCGGATTCATCGGCGTAAACACCGCCCCCAAACGGGCAGTGGCGTAGACGCTGATGAGATACTCGGGACGATTCGTCATGTAGAGGGCGATTCGATCCCCTTTTTTTACGCCGAGAGTCGCGAGCGCATTGGCAAAGCTGTTGACTAATCCGTCCAATTCCCGGAGCGAAATTTTCTGCCCTTGATAAATCACGGCAGTTTTCTCCGGAAAGCGCTGAGCGGACTCCCAGAGCATCTCGCCAAACGGGATCTCCGGGATGTCGATAGCGGCGCGAAAAAACGCTCCGAGTCCGCTGTCAGATAGTTCCATCACAGACTTTGACTCCTATCCACCGTTGGCACGTTAGCTGTACACCGCCATGGGTTTCCGTGCCTCTTGCTAACGTTGCGCCATGTGAAAGAACGTATGGTCACGTATGGATGGCCATGTACGGAAGCACCTGGGCATATTGACGTTTATATCTGGCTCCAAAGGAAAGATATAAACGTCAGCTTGCCTCCGTACTGATGAGTTAGGCCGGGACGAGAGCCATAATTTGGGCTGCAAGCTTGTAGGCGTCGTGACGAATCAGGTGCAAGCCCACCTGCATATCCTGTCCCTGTGGGCGACGATACGCCCGGAGCGTCGCGGCATCCGGATGTTCGACGAGGTCGGCGAGGTGTACGGCGACCTCAACGCCCGAGACATCATTGAGCACGGGATACGACTCCTGCTGGGCATACAGCGCCACTAACTCCGCTGGGAGGGCGCCATCATTGAGGATCACCCCATCGACCTGTCGCCCAAGATAATCCTGCAGCACGGCGAGATGCCGCCTAGCCGTATACCCATCCGTCTGGCCCGGCTGGGTCATCAAATTGCAGACATAGAGACACACGGCGGAGGTGGTCGCGAGCGCGTCGCGCATGCCCTCATGCAAGAGCACCGCAATGGTGCCGGTCAGGAATGACCCCGGACACAGCACCACGACATCCGCCGCCGCAATCGCGTCGACTGCCTGGGTCAGAGCCGCCACCGGGGGCTGCAAAAACAGCCGCACGATTTCCCCGCGCGGCTGACGCTGGATGATTTGCCATTCGCCAACGAGCTGCCGGCCGTCGCGCAGCTCGGCTGCGACGTCGGTTTCAACATCGGAAACCGGAAGAATGTGCGGCGTGATATCGGCCGCACGGCGGACGGCGTCCACCGCATCCGAGAAACGGCCATAACTGGCGCTTAAGGCCGCCAGGATAAGATTGCCCACACTGACGCCTTGTAGGTCTCCGTCCACAAAACGATGCCGTAACAAGTGGCCCCAGATCGATGTCTCATCCACCAGGGCACCTAAACACTGGCGCGTGTCCCCGACCTGCGGCAGATGAAGCGCACGCCGCAAAACGCCGCTATGACCGCCATTATCCGTGACGCCCACAATGGCCGTCACGTGGCAGGCATACGACTGCAAGCCCCGTAAGACGGTCGCCTGTCCCGTGCCGCTTCCCAGCGTGACAATATGCATCACAACGTCACTTCTCAGGATTCCACGTGTGTCGGAAAGATCGTCATGGCGAGCCGATTGATCACAGAGCGGGTGGGCGGATTGGCGCCAAAGATCTCGTGGACGACCGGTACCTCGGATATCAGTCCCGGCGTCGGCGCAGCAGCATCGCTGCTCCAGGCGCCCCGCGTTCCGGTGAGCCTCTCCTCCTGCTGTCTGAACGCCATGACGTCACCTCCCTGTGTCTGCCATGTGAGGTTTGCAATATCCGAACCTATCTTGAGGGTACGTTTTCTTCCGGAGGATACTGGACCGGAATGGATGTCCAGATATTGATAACATCTGATCTTAGCATAATCTGCCCGGATTCTCTCCTGCTTTTCCACCCGCTTTTCGACCTCCCGCTTTTCGACCTCGCCGCCTCTCACCCCAGGAGGGCCTTGATTCAGCCGCGAACTTCGTGTAGAGTGGCAAGCCGAAACGAAGAGGAGAGCGACGTTGATGATACGGCTGCAGCATCGCCAGATCACCATCGGACTCCTACTGGGAGCCCTAGGCCTCAGTGTGGGCCTCTACTTGGCCGGTCTGGCCGCAACGCTGCGGCTGGGTGACGCCGCGACAAAAGGCTTTCTGCTCGTTCCCGCGCTGCCGACCCCGCTGTATATCGCCATGGCCCTGGTCCTAGGCGTTGCTGTAAGTATAACGGTTTTGAACGCTTTTCTGCGACGTCGGGAGTCGCCGGAGCCGGTGCACCGCCGGCAACAGGAGCCGACTCGCGCACCTTGGTACGTGCCGGTCATCATGATTGTGGTGATCGCGCTCGTGTTCATCTGGCTCTTGCGTCAGGGGTCGCCTTTGCAAGAGTGGTTGCAATTTTGGCAGAACGAACTCAGCGAACTGCGCGACTCCTTGGCAAGCGGCACTAGCCTCATCCAGCAAGTCCCATCTCCCGTGGCGGGCTATGCGTTATTTGTCTTTGTCATCGTGATTTACGGCGGCATTGCCCTGCTTGGACTTTGGGTTTTCTTCGACACCCAACGCCGTCTGCCGTCTGCGCCGGAGGAGGAAGAAACCCCACAAGCCCGCCGCGTGCGCCGGGCGGTGACGGCGGGATTGCGGGCGCTGCAGCAGCACGACGATCCGCGCCAGGCGATTATTGCCTGTTATGCCCAACTCGAGCACCTGTTAGCAGACCATGGCGTGCCAGCGGATGACACGCTGACGCCCCAGGAATATATGGGTGCCGCCCTGCGCGGGGTCGATGTGCCCCTTGACGCCTTTGCCGGCTTGGTGCAGTTGTTCGAGTTGGCCCGCTATAGTCTGCATCCGCTGGATGAGGCCGCTAAACAGACCGCGATGACCCATCTGGAAGCGATTAAATCACATTTGCAATGTGAGGCCGACCTTGCAAACCGGCGCTGAACCCTTACCCTTGCACGTGCGTTTGCTGCACGATATTTGTATGATCGCCTTGCTCTCCCTCGTGTTGGTACCGGGCTATCTGTTGCTGAATCAGTATTGGCGTAGCCTCCTTCTGCTCATGGCGCTCTATGGCCTCCTCGCCTTGTTGTTTGTGCGCCTGGGATGGTACGTGCGGCGTGTCATGCGCCGTCTCCCGGCGGAGATTCCTCCCTGGCACCGGGTGGTGCGTCCCGAGACGCTGCCGCCGGGACAGCAAGCTTCGTATGGCCAGGGTGACATGATCCGCAGCGTGCAGAAGGATCCGCGCTATCTGAAAGAGGTCATGAAACCTCGGCTGCGGCAACTGCTGGCCTATCGCCTGAGTGGCTCTCCCGATATCCCATTTGAAGCGCTGGACGAGGCCCAATTGGCCCGGGTGGATCCAGACCTGCTCGAGTTCCTAGCGCGCGGCGAAGCCATCGGGGTGTGGGTGACCTATCGCTATCGCGCCCGGCGTCTCCAAGATGTGCTCGCGGCGTTGCAACGTGTAGAGGCGGTATAATGCAAATTTCGGAAGCGGCCCAGGGTTCACGCCATCTCCTCGCCGCCTTGCAGCAAGTGATCATCGGCAAAGACGACGTCCTGCAGCAGATCCTGATCGGCTTGCACAGTGGCGGCAATATCCTGATCGAGGATGTGCCGGGGTTGGCCAAAACGCTCATTGCGCGTCTCGTGGCGCAGGTCACCGGGATGGCGTTCAAGCGTATCCAATTTACCCCCGACCTGCTCCCGGGCGATATCACCGGCGGGCTCGTCTACAATCAGAAGGTGGGCGAATTCGAATTTCGCCCGGGACCCCTGTTCACCCATCTGGTGCTGGCGGATGAAGTGAATCGGGCGCCGCCGAAAACCCAGGCGGCCCTACTGGAGGTGATGCAGGAGCGTCAGGTCACCATCGAGGGGACCACCTATCCCATGCGCGCGCCGTTTGTGGTGATTGCCACGCAAAACCCCATTGAGCTGGAGGGGACGTATCCGCTTCCCGAAGCCCAGTTGGATCGCTTCATCATGCGGGTGCGGGTGGGCTACCCGAGCCTGGAGGAGGAGCGGCGCATTCTGGCGCAGCGCGGCACCCGGCAGAAGGAACAGATCGATCTCGAGGCGGTGATCACACCTGAGCAGCTCTTGCACCATCAGGGCGCGGTGGGACAGGTGCATGCAAGCGAGGCCATTGAGCACTATATCGTCAGCCTGACGGCCGCGACGCGACAGCACCATCAGGTGCAGGTTGGGGTCTCGCCGCGCGGCTCGCTGGCGCTGTATCAATTGGCGCGGGCGCATGCCATGGCCCAGGCGCGCGATTTCGTCCTGCCCGATGATGTCAAGGCCATGGCGTTGCCAGCACTGGCGCATCGCTTGCTGCTGAAGCCGGAACTCTGGGTGCGGGGGGTGCAGGCGGACGATATCATTCGGGAGGTTCTGGACCGCACGCCGATTCCTAAGGCGGATTAGATGCAGCGTTCGCGGCCTCATAGGGGGGACCCGTGCAGCGGCGCAACACCAGGCAGAATTATTATTACTTCGGGCTCATCCTGATCGGGCTCCTGCTCAGCGCCATCAGCCGGCGACTCGAACCCCTCTGTGTGATCTTGCCGCTTGCCATGGCCCTGGCCTATAGCCGTCTGCATCGCGCCGAGCCGATTGTCCATGTTGACTGTCTCGTCACGCCCACCCAGGCATTCGAGGGAGACCGCCTCACGGTCCGGCTGACCTTGCGCGCTGACACCTTCGTGCCGCCTATGGAACTCTGGCATCACTTGCCTCTGGAAGCGGCCTGTGTCATGGGGCACCCCCGCCTCCTCCTCACGCTGCGGCCTGGGGAGGAGCGGACGTTCGAGCACCACATTGTCTTTGCACGGCGGGGCGCCTACACGCTCGGTCGTCTGTATAGCCGGATCCATGCCGGCACCGGTTTGCAACCGCTGCTGGCCGAGTACCCTTGTGACCAGGAGTGCCGCATCTATCCGCAGATTGTCCCGCTCCCCCGCCATACGCCGCCGTGGCATACGCACGCCTCGTTCGGCCACTATGTGGCACGCAATGCGGGTGAGGGAGTGGAGTTTGCCGGCATTCGGCCGTACGCCAGCGGCGATCGGATACGGCGTATTCATTGGCACACCTCGCTGAAGCGGCAACAGCTCTATGTCAACGAGTATTACCGCGAGCATAACGCGGATGTGATCCTCCTGCTCGATACCCTGGTGGCCATTGGGAATCCGCGTGAGGCCAGTACGCTAGACATCGCGGTGCGTGCCGCGGCCTCGTTGGCGTCGTATTATTTGCAGCAAAAGGACCGCGTCGGTCTGGTCAGCTACGGCGGGGTATGCACCTGGGTTCTGCCGCGTTCGGGGCAGCAGCAATTGCACCGCATTCTCGACGCCCTCTTGATGTCTCGGACCCACTTTAGCTATCTGACCAAGGATATCACCCTCATTCCGCCGCGCGTTTTGCCGCCCGGCTCGCTCATCTTTGTGCTGACCACGCTCCTCGACCGGCGTATCGAGGCGACGTTGCAGGATCTGGTGGGACGCGCTTTTCAACTCGTCTTGGTCGTCATTTCACCGGTGCATGTCCTGAACGCCTCTCGCGACCAGAGCGAAGGCATGGAGCGGCTGTGGCGTCTCGAAACCGCATGGCGTCTGCACGAATTTCGCCGCATGGGTGTGCCCATCATCATACAAGACGCCGCGGATCCCTTGCAGAATCTGACCGCAACCCTGGCACGAGGGCACGTATGGCAACGGGGCAGATCGGGTTTGTCATTTGGTTGACGCTGGTCACGGCCTTCTGGACCGTGCATCCACTGCTCTTGGCGCAGACACGTGGCATTATCGTGTTAGCTATGGCAACCGGTGGGTTAGCCCTGGCCGGTTGCTTCGGCAACGTCTCCTTATGCGTCTTCTGGAGCGGTATCATCGGCCTACTCAATCTCACGCTGGCCTTGCTCCTCACCTCCCATGCGCCGGATCTGTGGGTCGGGCTGAGCGCTGGGCTGACCCTCTTGGCTCTGCTGGACGGCAGTCAGCGTTGGGCCTACGTCCGGCGCTGTCACCTGGAGGGGGGAAGCCTGAGCATCATGCTGGATACGTTTGTCCGTGTGAGCGGCTTATCGCTGGCCGCGGGTCTCGGGATGGGCTGGTTGCTCGTCATGCTGAGTCCGCATCTGGCCGGCATCTCGCTTGTCAGTCTCTTGACCCTGGCTGGCGCCTGCCTCTTTGCCGGCTGTTTTACGCTCTTCTTGCTGTATACCAATCGCCTCAATTGAATGCGGAATGCGGAATGCGGAATGCGGAATGAAAAAGGGGCAGGCATGCGCCCTTCAAGCTCATAGCTCATAGCTAACAGCTAACAGCTAACAGCTCTTTAGGGGGACATATTGGATCGTCAAACGTGGCTCTTGGCGCTCATTTTGGGAGGTGGCCTCCTGCTGCGGGTCTATGATCTCGGCACAGAAAGTTTCTGGTTGGATGAAGGCATCACCATTCGCACCATTACCGCTAGCTGGACGGAGATGAAGCAGATCCTCTCCGGCTCTGTACATCCGCCGCTATACTATCTCCTGTTGGGTTCTTGGACGGCCCTATTTGGCAGCTCGGAATTCGCGGCCAGGATGCCGTCCGTGATCTTCGGCCTGGTCTCGATCTTCATGGCCTATCGCGTCGGCCGGCTCTTGTTTGACACCCATGTCGGGCTCTTTGCCGCGTTATTCGTGGCCCTTTCACTGTTCCAGATTCGCTATGCGCAAGAGGCGCGTAATTATAGCCTTTTGTGTATGTTATCTACGATGTCGTATGTTTACTTCATCAAACTTTTGCAGACCGAAAGCTGGAAACCGTCGCTTTCCTATCTTACCGTCAGCACGCTCATGCTTTATACCCATGTCTATGGACTTTTTACCATCATTTCGCACAACATCTATATCGTGATCCGAAAATTCGTCTTTGGCACGTATCGCTCACCTTCCTGGAGACACTGGATCGGATTACAAATCGGACTCGCTCTCTGCTTTCTGCCGTGGGTTCGCGTGCTTTTATACCATGTGAGCAGTCGGCAAGAAGGTGGCGGTGGCAGTGGCGTATGGCAGAAAACACCGTCCCTCTTCGACCTTGCCGCCACCTTTGCCGTGCATGCCGGGTCGCAGTGGGTCTTGTTGTGCTGTCTAGGTATGGTGGTAGTAGCGCTGCTGCTGTGGTTTAAAGCCCCAGAGGCGCCCTGGCGTCATGAGCCGCTTGCTACGCCGCATGCCGGGCAACCGCGCCTCGCATGGTCTCCGATGGAACCCATGTCGCTCTTGCTGGTTTGGCTCGGCAGCCACACCATTGTGCCCTTTCTCTTATCACAAGTCGTCAAGCCGATTTATATACCGCGATACACGATTGCCGGCGCCATCGCGTTTTATGTGCTCATCGCGGTGGCCATGCGGCGTCTCCAATATCGAAAGATGCTGATGACCGTGACGCTGGCCGGTTTCTGTATCCTATGTCTGTTCAACCTGTGGGGATACTGTGCCCAGTACAACAAAGAGCGCTGGCGAGAAGTGGCCGCATATATTAGAGTTGTTCCTCAATAGCATAAGATCAGGTTCCCTAGCCCAGCCCAGATGCCCACCGAATCATCCTCAAAGTGATCTTTGCGGTTGCGGAAACGCTGCACCAAAATGTTGAAACGCTTCATACCGCCGATGGCATGTTCGATCAAGATGCGAACTTGACTCACGGCATAATTCGCCGCCTGCTGCTCCGCCGTCAATTCTGGAGTCGGATTCGTCTTGCTCTTCCGGGGTTTCTTGTGTGGAATCTCAAGCATTTCGCCTTTGTAGTCCGACTGAATCCCCTGATAACCCAGGTGCACCCAAACTTCTACGTCACTAAACCGGTCTAAGTCCGGTGGGAACTCTTGTTTTAACATGCTGTAATCATGGTTGTGACCACTAAACGTACGGCCCAGAAAGACGATCCATTTATCCGGCATCGACATCACTGTATTTTTCAGCGTATGGCTTTTTTTTACCACTATAGTGTTCACGTTGGGTCGTCTCATCTTGTGACCGGCGATAGCTTCTTTCAGTCGCATCAATAATCAGTTGATCCACACCTGACAACGCCTCCCTCAACGACTCTGGGGTCTTCAACTCTCGATAAGGCATGAGGTCTAACTGCACTAACGTGTCATACAGGATGGGAGAGAGCTTATGGAGATTTTCATTCGCTTTCGAACGTACCATACCAAATTGTGCACCAAGAACATCAAACGTCGGATACGTCTTGTAATAATATAGAACGAACAGGAGTTTGTCTGACAGAGTGGGTAATTTGCCTTTGATACCTGCACCCGGCTTTCGGCTGCGTTTGCCAGCTTGGACACCCTCCTCATAGCGTTTTTGCTGAGCCTGTTGATAGACGTGGCTGAAGGCGGGCAGCAAGAAGTCAAATTGCGTCTGAGACACACCGGTTAAGGCTTTCATCTGCCGATCATCTCGGATAACCAATGACCTGGCTGGGCTCCCTCCATCGTTTGGGGGAGGATAGCCTACCTCATTAACTATTGGGGAACAACCCTATTGATGACCATGCCAAGCCCAACGATCTTTTGGTCTTTAATGCTGGATTCGTGCTGCAAACGAATTTTACATATTATTCGAAACGTGACGATTTGATGACAAAGGCGTTTCCGGATCAAGACACGTTGGTTCATGAGACCTTCGCCAAAGCTCAGCAAGCTTTAGCATCTGAGATCAGCAAGCACGATCGCGTATGGGTTATTTTTGCACACAGCAATCAATATAGCAAGATGATTACCGAGACCATGCAGCATTCCTTTGCATTGAAAGAAAACAAGAAATATTATAGTATTTCTCACACGTGACGTAAAAAGTACCTTGGTATTGAACTGATACTTTTTGAGAGACTCGCGTCATCATCTCCACCTGCTGTGGAAGACAAACAGGCGTTTCTCGCTCCCTACAAGACCTGATTCTCTCGTAGAAAATGAAAAATATACTTTGCCACTAACTGATTCCCTAATGGAGAATAGTGGCCTCCAGAGAATAAATGTCTTATTGTATGATCTTTGCCGTACATGTCAAAGGCATCCATCATATCTATATATTGATAGGATTGACCTTGAAAGTATGTTAGAAGATTCGTATATTTTTTACTCCCATTTTTTCGGTACAGTATCATATCGTTTTTGCTAGAAAATATGAGAATGATTGGCAAATACTGGTATGTTTCTACATCGCTTATAAATTTATCAAATATACTGTAATTTTAAAAGCTTCTGAGTCTGGGTTATACTGTCCTTGTCTAATGACAAAAGACTTGTCTATCAGACTTAGTGATTGGAAATATAAAGATTTTGACAAACGTACAGATGGTATCACATCAAAGATACTCTTTCTATATTTTACTTTAAAAAAATAGTCATGTTCACCCATTTTTGACAATAGAGCTTTTGGAGATTCTATAAGCTCTTTATATTTTGACAACGGCTGTATTGGATTTTCAAGTAAGATCAGTTGACCATTTTTGATATCAAAACGTGGTTTTGATAAAGGCAAGCCGGTTTTTGTGTGATAAAATGGACGGAATATGTTCACATGGCGAAAAATATTTTCCGACATGAATCCGATGAATATAACATGGGATTGATACACGGCGCCATCATGTTGAAAGCGCAGAAAGGCTTGATCTAAACCGAAGCCTGGAACACCGAAATTTAATACTTCTAAATCGTTATGCATCTGGTGCAATACTTCCTGCCACGTTTCATGATTCTGCACATCGTCGCCATGTGTAAATGAATTGCCAAACGTTGATATGCGTATAGAATTGGCTTGTGGAACGAATGTATATTCCTTATTGCTTCGTATGCCAATCGAATTGGAGCGATAATTTTCTTTATTTTGATCAGGTTTGATTGTCCATCCTAGTGTCGAACTGTAGGTGAGATATTCTTCACGGCCTTCGAGAAGTTTGGATAAAGATTCGACATGCTGCTGAGATATCGATTCTGTCCTCACTGGCGAATAGGAAATATACCGCTTTTTCCTTAGTATGTAGAAAGAGAGAAGTGAGGCGCATTCGAAGAAAACGTATACCATGATAACGAGACTACACCAAAATTTCCTTTTCCCTTTTATCATCTCAGTACATCCTTCTCACATTCCTGAATATCCACAGACATAAGGAGCTATTCAGAAATTTTTGATTTACTCTTTCTCAAGGTGTAGAGTGGTTCCGTAACAGAAACCCTCGCTATCGTACAACAATGCGGATCAAAACAAAAGGTATATGAAGCATGAATCCTGCGGATGAGATCGTCGTTATCGTCGACGAACACAACTACGTCATCGGCTCGGCGCCACGCCGAGATGTGCGCGCCAAGCGCTTGCCACACCGCAGCACCTATGTGCTGGTCTTCAACACCAAGGGCGAACTCTACGTACAAAAACGCAGTCTCACGAAAGACATTTTTCCCGGTTATTACGATCCGTTTGCGGGCGGGTTGGTCGCAGCCGGGGAAAGCTACGAGGTCTGTGCCTATCGGGAGCTGGAAGAGGAGATGGGTATTCGGGACGTCCCGCTTACACGGCACTTTGATTTTTATTTCGAAGACGAGCGTGCGCGGGTATGGGGAGCCGTGTTTTCCTGTGTCTACGATGGCGTCATTGTCCTGCAGGAAGAGGAGGTGGAGAGCGGCGAGTTTCTGCCTATCGATGTCATTCTGCAACGAGCACAGACTGAACGCTACACGCCGGATGGCATGTATGCGCTGTCGCATTACCTGGACCATGTTGCGACAAATCCTAGCCCGCCCACGTAGGAGTGTTAACGATGCATGCGCTGCACTGGAATGGTCACCGTCTCCATCCGGACACCACCTACCCGACGCCACAGGCGGACACGAGGACGGCGGGTGCGTTTAGCCGGCATCTGCTCGACGGATTTGCAAATCTTTCAAGGCTATATGGGCTTTCAAGGCGTGCCGGGGCATGAGTTTGTTGGCGAGGTATACGAAGGCCCTGCCAATCTGATAGGCCAACGGGTAGTGGGGGAGATCAACTTTGCCTGCGGCGCCTGTGCGACCTGTGCGCGAGGACTCGGCCGTCACTGCCCGAGGCGCCGCGTCATGGGGATTTTGCAGGCTGACGGCGCCTTTGCCGAGTATGTCGCCGTGCCCATCGCCAATCTGCACCGCGTCCCGGAGCACATCCCGGATGAGGAAGCGGTGTTTACCGAACCGCTTGCCGCCGCCTTTGAGATTCTTGCCCAGGTACAAATCCACCCAAGCGATACGGTGCTCGTGCTGGGCGATGGCAAACTCGGTCTGCTCTGTGCCCAAGTCCTGCACAGCACCGGGGCCACGGTCTGCCTGGTGGGCAAGCATCCTGCGAAACTCGATGGGGTACGGACCGTGGGTATCCGCACGATGCGCTTGGCCGATTGGCAACCGGAGACATTTGACGTCGTGGTCGACGCGACGGGCTCCACCGCTGGGTTCAATCTGGCGCTCGAAGCGGTGCGCCCGCGCGGCACGCTCGTGCTCAAAAGCACCGTGGCCGCCGAGCACGTGGTGTCGCTCGCGCCTCTGGCCATTAACGAAGTGACCGTGGTGGGCTCACGCTGCGGGCTCTTTCCGCCCGCGTTGGAGGCATTGGCGCAACGGCGCATCGATGTGACCCCGCTCCTGACCGCGACGTATCCGCTGTCGGCGGGAAGCGATGCCGTAGCGCATGCGGCGCGGCCGGGAATGCTCAAGGTGTTGTTGCGCTGTGGTTGACGCTTGCCGGTTCGACCCACTATGATTACCGGATATTTTGGCGCCGTTCAATACCTGGACTCAATGACCTTGATACAGGTCTCCAGGGAAAATATAAATTTAATGTTGTTTCGGTACCGACACCGTATGAAAGCGAGACGTCTATGGCAGAATCGAGTGCAATCCAGGTCCAGCAAATCGACGCTTATCGCTGGCGTATCCCGCGTGAAGGGCCGATGCGCGTGGATGGTCTGGTGTATGCCAGCGAAGAGCTGATGCGGACGATTCGCGGCGACCAGAGTTTACAACAGGTCGCCAACGTGGCCCATTTGCCGGGCATTGTGGGCCACTCCATCGCCATGCCCGATATTCACTGGGGTTATGGCTTTCCCATCGGCGGCGTGGCCGCGTTTGACGAGCATGAGGGCGTCATTTCGCCCGGCGGTATCGGGTACGATATCAATTGAGGCGTGCGGGTGTTGGGCTCAGGTCTGAGCCGCACGGATGTCGACGGCCATATGCGCGAGATCGTAGAAGGTCTGTT
This sequence comes from uncultured bacterium, assembly GCA_965178525.1. GTDB lineage: Bacteria > Tectomicrobia > Entotheonellia > Entotheonellales > Entotheonellaceae > CBCXVS01. Next base: position 19,508 of record CBCXVS010000027.1, read on the forward strand.
CCGCAATATCCCGTCTGGCGTGGGGTCGCGCCGCAAGGTGTTAAAACTCTCGAAAACCGAGCTACAACAAGTCCTGCAGCGGGGCGCAGAGTGGGCGGTGTCGCAAGGCTATGGCGCCGCACGCGACCTGGACCACATGGAAGAAAACGGTTGCCTCGATGGCGCCCAACCAGAGAAGGTGAGTGAGCGGGCCCTGGAGCGTGGCCGCTCCCAGCTCGGCAGTATCGGCTCCGGCAATCACTTCGTGGAAGTCGATTATGTGGCGGAAATTTACAACGCGCCGGTGGCGCAGGCGCTCGGTCTATCCCAGGATCAAATTATCGTCACCATTCATACCGGCTCACGCGGCCTGGGCTATCAAGTCTGCGATGATTCCATTAAGCTCATGCAGCGGGCCACGGCCACATACGGCATTGCCATTCCCGACCGCCAGCTCTGCTGTGCCCCGCTCACGTCGCCAGAGGCGCGTGACTATATCGGCGCCATGTACAGCGCGGCCAATTTTGCCTTTGCCAATCGCCAGCTCATCACCCACTGGGTGCGTGAAACCTTTGCACAGGTGTTGCAACAGCCACCGCAGGCGCTGCACTTTGACGTCATTTACGACGTGTGTCACAACATCGGCAAGTTCGAGACACATGTCGTCGAGGGCGAAGCGCGCCGCGTGTGCGTGCATCGCAAGGGCGCGACCCGCGCGCTGCCGCCGGGTCATGCGCAGATTCCGGCCGTCTATCGTGACCTGGGCCAGCCGGTGTTAGTGCCGGGCGATATGGGCCGCTACTCGTACATTCTCATCGGCACGGCCCAGGGCGGCGCGGAAACCTTTGCGAGCAGTTGTCACGGCGCTGGCCGCATGATGAGCCGCACCCAGGCGAAAAAGAGTGCCCGCGGACGGCCCATCGTGCGCGAACTTGAGGATCGCGGTATTTTTGTGCGCTCCACCGGCCGCGCCACCCTCATGGAGGAAATTCCCGAGGCGTATAAAGACGTCCGTGATGTCGTCGACGTCGTCCACGGCGCTGGCATTAGCAACAAGGTGGCCCAACTGCGGCCCATCGGCGTCATTAAGGGCTAGAGCGATGCCGGGCGACGGATCGCATACGGCAATCTACCAGGCGCTGTCTCACACCGGCGATCTGGGCATGCTCGTCTATGGCCGTGACCTGCCCGAACTGTTCACGCACGCCGCCTGGGCCATGTTCGACCTGATGAGCGACGCCACCGCCATCCGACCGCGGCAAACGGTCCCCATTACATTGGACAAGGCCCTGGACTGGGAAGACCTGCTGGTGCATTGGCTCAGCGAACTGCTGTACCGTTACGATACCGAGCGGTTTTTGTGTTGTGGCGCTACGTTTACGACGCTGGAACCGCCGTTGTTAGTGGCCACGGCGCAGGGCGAGCCGCTCGATCCGGTGCGCCATCCGATTGATACGGAGATCAAAGCGGTGACGTATCACCAGATCGCCGTCGAACCACACACCCAAGGCTGGCAAGCACGGGTGATTTTTGATTTGTAAGTACCTGCTAGGAGGCACGATAGATGAGTACCCGACGCGAGATTCGGATGACGCCGGAGGAACAGGAATCCTTTTTGCAACACGCCCGCAAAGCCTCCCTCTCCACCGTCGATCAACACGGCTTTCCGCATGTCGTGGCCATGGGTTTTGTGGCCAAAGATGACGTCATCTACATGACCTCGTATGGCAAAGCCCAAAAGGTGCGGAATATCCGGCGCAACCCGAAAGTTGGCGTCATGATCGAGGTCGGCCAGCACTACGCCGAATATCGTGGTGTGATGATTCGCGGCACATGCGAGGTGATTGAAGAGACGTCACAAGTCGTGGATGTCATGCAAGCCAGCCTGGCCAAAGAAGGCGGCGGCACGACGCCGAGGGGCGACGCGCTCTCGCGTGCGGCCAAGCGCGTCGCCCTGAAGATCCGCCCGGAGAAGATCGTCAGTTGGGATCATACCAAACTGGGTGGCCGCTACTGACTGGTATGGTATCGTTTCCCATCGCCAGCGTTCCCTACGTCCCAACCCGGCCCAACAGGTGGCGCTGCCAGTATGCAGTGAAGAAGATATTCTTGGGGTCGCGCTCGTGACGCAGCCTCATGAAGTCGTCCCAGCGCGGATACTGAGCGCGCAGAAACTGGGCCCAGTCCTCATCGTCGTACTCCGGCAAGAATTTGCCCCAATGCAACCGGAAGGGAATGTCGTGCTGCCGCAGCAGCTCCCAGAACTGGGCGTAGAAACCGTGCCGCGCCGCCGGGTCACCGGCATTGTTAATGTACCAGAAGATGTCAACTCGAAAGACATCCTCCTCATAGCTCGGACTGAGCCAGAAATCGCTCTTTTGGGCGGCATAGAGTTCGGTTGAATAATAGCCCGTGGCGTCGAAGCCGGTTTCGAAATGCCTCTTGAGGAGGCCCATAACCTGTTGCGTATACGACATGGGGATCCAGATCTCCGTGAACTCCGTCCCGAGCAGGATGTCGTCCGCGGTGTTGTCCATCGGCAAGCTACGCCAAGCATAATCCTGGAACAGAGTGGGCTCACCCGCCTTGGTCAGCGGCTGGAACACATTGATAATATTGGGAAAGACTCTCGGTAGCACCGCCTTGATAGCCGGGGCCAGGATCGTAATCAGCACATCCGTAAGCCCCCCGGTAGCGCCGGCGATGAGCTTGGCCAGGATATCGCTCGCCGGATTGCCCAAGCCTAGTTTTTCCAGCAAAAAGTCCACGGCTTGCTCGAACTGCTCAAAATCCTTGTTCAGCTTCTCGGGAACCACACTCAGATCGTCCAGGTTGCCTACCAGTGTGAAGAAAATCGCACCTGCCAGTTCCTCCACCTCCGCGACTGCCGCCGTGGGACCGAATTTCTTGTAGGGCACCGGGTAGAAAGCAGGCGGCGGGTCGGCGGGCGTGGCCTGCCACGTTACAATGCGCTCCGAGCCTGGCTGCGGCCACCACAGGATGCGGCTATACGGGGCCTGACGCAGGAATTGCTCCAGGCTCGGCTTGTCATCGGCACCGGCGCCAAACAAGTCGATCGGGCATGCGTTCGGATCGGTGGGCGTTGTCACTTCCTGCCCGAAGATGACGAAGCTGGGCGTGAGCTGCAGCCGCACTTTGGAGATGATGCCCAACAGGCCCATGGAGACGCCAACGGCATGAAACAAGTCGGGATCCTTGTCCTGCTCAATCCACGCCGGATTCCCCCTGCCGTCGATGACGCGGAAAGCCAACAAGTTCTCATCGATGCTATACCGGATGGAACCTCCGGAAGAGCCGGTCGCCAGGAAGCCGCTCACCGTCTGATGCGTGATGCCGCCAAGGTCACGTAGGGTCCAGCCCTTCCCGAAAGCCTGGTACAGCAGGCTGTTTTCCAGCGTCGACGTGTGCGTCGGATCGTAGGGGTCAAAGCCCAGGTGAATGCCGGCTTCGGCCTCGACGATGCCGTTTGCCTCGTCACACCATATCAGATCCGCGTAGCGGTCGAACATGAGGTTGAGGTTATCGGTGTCCTTGGGGGGCGTCTGCCAGCTCACCTTGTTGGGCTCAGTGGCCGGATCTGTGTAGATCGCATGGGCGATGGAGTGGGCGGAGCCGTGGCAGCGGATCTCCAGGCCGTCCTCATAGGCTCTTTTGACGAGCGCGATGATCTCGTTCTCGCTGCTCGGGTGATAGAAGCCGTCTTTGCCGATCGCAATGGTCTCGATGCTCATGCTGTTCCTCCCTGCCTCGAAGCGGTGATGCTTGGGCCATGGTGCTGATCAACATGATACACGGTCGACTCTCCCTGGCGCATTACCAAGGGGCAACCCTTGCCCCCTTAGGCAGCCTTTGTCTGCTCGTCATGAGTAGACGGGCTGTGCTCGGTCCGGGATGGCACCGCTTTGGCAAAAACAACGCGGCGGATCACCCTGAGGAGGGCTTGGCCACGACGCAGCAGCGCCCTCAATCCCGCCCGGCGGCGGGTGCGTGTGGGCATTGTAATGGGGGGTGTGAGTGGTGCGCACGGCACGGTTGATCGTGTCGCGTGACCAGGGGGATGCCCGAGTTGTCAACCGACTCGATGAACCAGAGCCACGTGTCGCAGTCCATGGTGAGTACTCCTTTTTGCCATGGGGCGGGTTCGCCATCGATATGGCGTGCGATGGTGCGTATGTCGCGCCTGGCCGTCGGCGAGCGGGTGCACAGTCTTAGATTGGGCGACGACGCACCATCGCCTCTGCTCTGAGGCAGGCTTAGGCAGGAGTATAGCCGTATCCAGTACCTTGGGGGTGTGAGCGGTCACACGGCCTGGGTGTGATGGTGGTCACATGACCCGCTGAAGCGGCCGCTGAGGAAGAGATTGGCAGCTGCCTGAGCTTGCAAAGCCGTCACCTGAGGCACCGTGTGCATGGCCTAGCTCGTATACTCTAATCAGATGTATGCTCGGGGTGTGAACAAATATACCGCACGTTACATTGTAAGCAGGTGATGCAGACGCTCTAACACCTCCGCGTTTTCCTCCAGACCAAACCCGTCCACAGTGTAAACCCTTTCGCTTGTCGTGCCATCCACTGCGCCGAAGTCGACGGCCTGCCGAATCATCGCCATTTCGGCATCGGTAGCCGGAAGCAAATCCCTGCCCACCAACTGCGACAGCGCCGCCACCACGCCATAGCCACCCCAATTGGCGACACTGGCAATGACGAGGTGCGTCGTGCACGTCACGGTCGGCTGGTCGGGTAGCGTCGCCACGGCGGGGATGTGTGGCGCCAGATTGCCCATGCCGATTTCGTTGCCGCCATCGCCAATGCCGATGCTATGCGGGTGCTGCAGAAAGAGTTCGTCAATTCGGGCCGTGGTCGCCGAAATATCCCGTCCGCGCATGTTCAGATAGGTCTCCGCCTGGGTGAGGCCACAGCGCTCGATGGCGATGAGCAGAGCCGGGTTGTATGTGGCGAGCACTTCGCTGGCGTAGTGACGACTGCTAGGCGCATCGGTAATCGGAAAATCGACGATGTCCGTGCCGGGGGCGGCGAGATGGGCCATGAGCGGCGTGGTGTACGCGTCGCTGACATACACGACGGGTTGGCCCAGGGCGGTCAGTGCCTTGCCCAGGGCGAGGGCGCCGAGCGGGCCATCGGTTTCCGGAGCGTCTGCATTCAGAATGTAAAAGCCGGTGGCAATCAGGATCGGGCCGGGGTGTGCCAGGATGAAGCGGGCTGCCTCGGCACAGTACTGTGGAGACAGATGCGGACGCAGGGCGGCAATGCCCCGTTTGTCATGGGCCAAAATGATATCCTCGATGGACATGGGACACCTCTGACGTTATGGGCGACGTGGGCAATTGGCGCCTATTGTAACAGGGGGAGAGGCAAGGAGCCACATCGTAAGGGGATGAGCAGGGCGCGATACACCGCTGATATGCGGTGTCCCGCGTAGACACCGCGCATCCGACCGGGTCGACCGACACCCTTAAGCCGTGCTATAGAGGTGACTGAACCAAGCATAGTCATGCGGGGAGAACGTTTTTCCCTGAAAACCCGGGAAGTCCGGACTGTAGCGATAGGCCCGGAACACGCAGTTGGCATGGCCCCAGCGCTCATCGTAGCCAAAAAACGGATTGACGTATTCCCACACCATCTCGCCTGCAGGGGTGACCTCGAAGATCCGCCCTTTCATGCCTTCGCAAATGAGTGTGTTGTCATTGTCTAGGCGTTGCGCACCGCTGATGAAGGAGCTGAAAAAATCCCAACTTGGCCGGGTTTCATAGGTCCAGGCGATGTCGCTGGTCTGCGGGTCGACTTCAATCACCCGTGAGCCGGCGGACTGGGCGCCCTGCCGCCGGGTAAACCAGCCGTTATCAAACACGAGGACGTTGCCATTGGGCAAGAGGGTGGGATCGTGCTGCCCGCCGAGTTCGTCTTGACCCCATTTCCACAGGAACGCGCCGCTTTGTTTGTCGATAATCCCGATGGTGTTGAGGAGGCGAAAGCTGGTCAGAACATTGCCATCGGGCAGGACCTCGCAGGCATTGGCATGGGTCCACTCCTGACGGCGATGCAGCGGGCCGATGACGTCGGTGGCAAAGTCCAGATGTTGGTAGCTGTGCCATTCCCACACCACCTGCTTGTCCGGCGTGATTTCTCGGAAATAATCGCCCCAAATCCCCTGTTCGTGCTCGGTGCCGGGCAGGCCGCCTTGGATGCGCGTCCGCATCGTGTCCGGGACGGTTTCCCAGCCTAAGACCATGGTATTGCCGTTCGGCAAGCGGCAGAAGTCGTGGTGCATGGTCTCCTCTGCATACTCCCACACCACCGTGCCATCCCAGTCCAGTTCCAGCAAGCGGCCGCCTCTGCCGCCAAAAGGTGCCGGTTCGTTCCCGGTGCGTTTGTTGATGAGAAGATGGCCATTGTCCAGCAAGTAGCCGTAGGTTGCGGTTCGCTCCGGGAACGTCCAACGGTGTACGATGGCGCCGTGCATATCGAGGAGATAGGCATCGGTTCCGGTCATCGGGGTGAACAGGGTGTAGCCATGACAGGCTTTGTCCGGTTGATAGATGGTGAGGCCACGTGTGTGCATGATGATACCTTCCGCATGATGCGACTGCGCTGAGAACATGAAGCGTGTCTGGGCCGGATTCTACACAAGAATGGGATGGCGAGCTAGTCAGCGGTGGGGCGGACAACAAGCTTGACTTTGGCGAGACAGCTGCATAGAGTGAGCCACGGTGTCGACCGATGTTACACATCTCCCAAGTTGTTGGGGAGCGAGACGTCCGGAGGGAGGGGGATAGATGGCCATCCGTACGGGTGAGGAATACCTTGCAGGGCTCCATGATCATCGCGAAATCTGGCTCGGTGGTGAGCATGTCAAAGATGTGACCACGCACCCCCTCCTCGCCAATATGGCCCGTAGTGTGGCCGAGTATTACGACTTCCAGCACCACCCCGAGCAGCGGGAGGCCATGACCTATCGGACGGACAACGGTGATCTGGCCAATCTCAGCTTTGTGGCGCCGCGTTCGGTGGCGGATTTGCGCCGGCGTAATGACGCCATGCGGCGCTGGGCCGAGGTGCACTGCGGCTTCATGGGCCGCAGCCCGGATTATATGAATATCTGCGTCATGGCCCTGGGAACGCATGCCGATTACTTTGCCCAGGACGAGCCGCGTTTTGACGACAATGCCAGGAATTACTACGAATGGTGCCGGGACCGGGACCTGTGCATGACGCATACGCTAGTGCCGATTCAGACCGATCGCTTCACGCCACTGCGTGAGCAAAAGCCGCATGTGCATCTGTCGGTGGTGGAGGACACCACCGATGGCGTGATCGTCAAAGGCGCGCGCATGCTGGCGACGCTGGCGCCGTTCAGCGATGAATTGGTCAACTTTGCGCAACCGGTCTTGAGCCATCCCGAGGAGGATATCTACGCCCTGGCTTTTGCCCTTCCGGTGGCCACGCCGGGGTTGCGTTTCATCTGTAGGGATGCGTATGATCGCCCGAGTAGTCGCTTCGACCGGCCCGTGTCCAGCCGCTTCGACGAGATGGATGCCATTGCCATCTTCGACAACGTCCTGATCCCCTGGGACCGGCTCTTTATCTATCGAAATATCGAGTTGCACAACCGGATCGTGCCGGAAACCGATTTTATCCGTCACATCGGTGTGCATGTGGCGGTCAAAGACGCGGTTAAGAGTCATTTCTTTGCCGCGCTTGGGCATGTGCTGGCCCAGGCGATCGGCGTCAACCATTATGTCAACGTGCAAGAGAAGCTGGGCGAGATGGTGACATACACGCGGGTCGTGGATGCCTTGCTTCTGGCCATGACGGAGACGGCGCAGCCTGATGCCAATGGCATCTATGTGCCGGGCCATGAGGCCGTGGAAACGCTGCTGAATCTCTACCCGCAGCTCTATCCGCGTATGGGCGAAATCATCAAGCTGATCGGGGCCGGCGGCTTGATGATGACACCGTCGGAGAAGGATATCGCCGCGCTGCCCGAGGACATTGAAACTTATTTCCAAAGTGCCGGAGGGTTGGGCGGGCAGGATCGCGTGCGCCTGAATCGCCTCGTCTGGGATGTCTTGGGCAGTGAATTCGGGGGCCGGCAGGATCTCTATGAGCGGTTTTTCGCGGGCGAACCTACGCGCCGTATGTCCCGCACCTACCTGGGCGCCAATCTGGATAACGATATCCGTCTGATCGAGGGGCTATTGGGGGTGCCGTTGCCGTTTGCCAGGGAAGCCTGAGTTGAGGTCGTCTGCAAGAAGGGGACGCCATGAATATCGCGAGTTTGCTGACGAAAGCCACCCGCTCGTTTGCCGGCCGGCCGGCGGTATCGCAGGGTACGACTTTATGCGCCACTTATGGCATGCTGATAGACCGGGTGCGCCAACTCGCGGCCACCCTGACCACCCGATTGCACTTACAGGCCGGTGACCGCGTCGGTTTGGCCATGAGCAATTGCCCGGAATATGTCGAGGTGTTGTATGCCGTGTGGTATGCCGGGCTCACCGCCGTGCCGATCAATGCGAAATTACACCCGAGCGAATTCGCCTACATTCTCGACCATTCCGGCGCCCGGGTATGCTTTGCCACGCCGGATGTGGGGCAGACGGTAGCGCCGCTGACGGCCGACCTCGACCGTTTGGAAACCGTGCTGGTGACGGGGGATACCGATTATCAACGCTTGTTTACGGGCGAGAATATGGCCATGCGCGACGTCAATCCTGATGCCGTCGCCTGGCTGTTTTATACTAGCGGTACGACGGGTCGGCCGAAAGGGGCGATGTTGACGCATCGCAATCTTCTCGTCATGACGTTAAGTTATTTCGCGGATATTGACACCATTACCTCGCACGACTGCATCATTCGCGCTGCCCCCATGTCGCACGGCTCTGGATTGTACGGACTCCCCCATGTGGCCAAGGCTGCGAACCAAATCATTCCGGCCAGTGGCGGATTCGATGCTGGGGAGTTTCTACACTTGCTCCCGGCATACGAGGGGGTGACCTGTTTCTTTGCACCGACGATGGTGACGCGTCTGGTGAACCATCCGGCCGTGGCGACCGCCGATACCCGCAATCTGAAAACCATCGTCTACGGTGGTGGGCCGATGTACGTCGAGGATCTGGTGCAAGCGTTAGAGCTGTTTGGCCCGAAGCTGGCGCAAATCTATGGTCAGGGCGAAGCTCCGATGACCATCACGGGTCTGCCCAAAGCCATGCATATCGACTCTGGGGACGCGCGCTATCTCGCGTGGTTGGGCTCGGCGGGTATCGCGCGCACCGATGTCGAGATGCGGGTCGTGGATGAGCACGACTGCGATGTGCCAACCGGCGAAGTCGGCGAGGTCTTGGTGCGGGGTGATGTGGTCATGAAAGGCTATTGGGACAATCCCGATGCAACAGCGGAGACTTTGCGCGGCGGCTGGTTACACACGGGCGACCTCGGCGCTTTGGACACCGAGGGATTTTTGACGCTTAAAGACCGCTCCAAAGATATGATCATCAGTGGTGGCAGCAATATTTATCCGCGCGAGATCGAGGAGGTGTTGTTGAGCCACCAGGGGGTGCTGGAAGTCTCGGTGGTGGGCCGTCCGCATCGGGATTGGGGCGAAGAAGTCGTCGCCTTTGTAGTGAGCCGTCCCGGGAGCGAGGTGGACACAGAGGAACTCGATCGCCTGTGTCTCGACACGATCGCCCGCTTCAAGCGGCCGCGTGTGTATGTCTTTGTGAATGATCTGCCCAAGAACAACTACGGCAAAGTCCTCAAAACGGCGTTGCGTGAGCAGTTGGCCGAGGCGTAGCTGCTTAGTGTTTTCACTCAGCGATGCCGTGCCACACGCATCGCCAGCGCCATGACCATACTACATACCGTCACCACTAGGATGATCTGAAAACAATCGTTGAGCGCATGCACGAGGGCTTCCCGCCGTACGATCCCTTGCAACAGCCCCAACGCATACAGTTTGAGGTGGGCCACACTCGCGCCCAGCGAGTTGGCCAGCCGCGTAAACGCTGTCAGCGCCTGCTGCGTGCCAACCGAGGTGAGCACTTGCTCCTCGGCAAAGTGGGCCTGGTGCACGGTTTGCCGTGATTCCACCAGCGTGCTGAGCACCGCAATACTGAATGCTCCCCCTAGGGTGACTTGTAAATTGAGCATGCTCGATGCGGCCCGAGTGCGCGCCAACGGAATCCCCTGAATGGTGACGGCATAGACCGGCGGATAGAGAAAACCCAGTCCAATGCCCCGCAGGATGTAGGCCCAGGTGATGTACATGACGCCAATCCGCATGTCGGCTAGCATCATGACATAGCATCCGGCACCATAGATGGCGAGCCCGATGAGCATGGGAAAACGCCCCTGGGTCCGGTCAATCATCCAGCCGACCAAGGGCGTGGTCAGCACCATGGCCAGCGAGCCGGGCAAGAGGGCTAACGCCGTCATTTGGACGGAGAAATCGAGTAGCAGTTGCGAGAAGAGTACGGTCAGAAAGGTACTGCCGTTGAAAAAGAGTCCCATGGTCAGGGCCAGCAGCGTGCCCTTGACGTACAAGCTGCGCGTATACAGGCGGATATCGACCAGGGGCGTGGCATGGCGGCTTTCGATGAAAACGAATAGAAGCAATGAGACACTGCTCACCGCGAACAATGTCACGATGAAAGGCGAATCCCAGCCTTCACGTTGTCCCTGGCTCAGCGCGATGAGTAGGCTGACCAGGACGACCGTCAGAGTGATGAAACCCCACACATCGAACGGCACATGCCGCTCTCGCCGCGAAGCCGGCGCGAACAAGAGGGTCCCGAGAATCGCCAGGCTGCCCGGCAGCACATTGACATAAAACACCGCGCGCCAATCGACAGCATCGACGAAGTATCCGCCCAGCGGCAGACCCATGACCGAGCCAAGCGAGGCGCCCAAACCCCACAGGGCCGTGCCCATGCCCCGCTTCTCGGGCGGATAGTTCGACACCATCAGGACCATCGACATCGGCATGAGCACCCCGGCTCCGAGTCCTTGCAGGACACGTAGGGCGATCAAGACGTTGATGTTGGGCGCCATGCCGCAGAGGGCGGTCGTACTGGTGAAGACCGTGAGGCCGAGGACGTAGAGATTTTTATTGACGAGCACGCGGCCGAGCCATCCCAGGGTGGGCATCATCACGGCGGTGGAGATCAGAAAAGAGGTCACCACCCAGCGAATGGTCAGGACGTCCGTGCCCAGCCCGCTCATCATTTTGGGCAGGGACACGTTGACCACGTTGTAGTCCAGAATATTGATGAAGGGGCCGAGCATGACGCAGAACATCACGCCAACGAGCGACACGTGCGTCACTTGGGAAGCAGGGGTGCTCGCGGAGGCGGGCGATGTCTGCGGCGATGAACGCATGGAAGAACCTTTGGGTCGGATGTCGCAGCATAGGTCATCAAGGCATGAACGGAACCATGCGTTTATAGCACGGCGTAGGCGGGTAGGGCAAGGTATGCGTGCCGGTCGAGGTGGCGACTGTGGTTGGCGGAGCCTTGTGTCCTGCTCCGCCGCTGTCTCAACCTCGAACGGAATCAGTCAAGGAGGCTATTGACGGTGTCTGAGGGCCGGGCGATCACCGCGTGTTCGCCCCGGATGATCACGGGCCGCTGCATCAGCACAGGGTGTTGCAGCAGCAGGTCGACGACGGATTCGCGCGTGACATAATCGTCCGCCTTGAGTCCGAGTTCCTTAAAATTTTTGTCCTTTCGTACTAAGTCGGCCGGCTTATTGGGCAGCAGATCGAGAAACCGATTCAAATCCTCGCGGCTGAGGGGCTGTTTCAGATACTCGATAACGTCGAACTCGACGTTGCGGTCGCGCAGGATATCCAACGCGCCTCTGGAGTGGCCTCAACTCCGATTGTGGTAGACTGTGAGTTTGTCCATGGTGTGTCTCCCAAATCACCCGAGTGTCATGTCGGCGCCACTGCGCCTCGCGCGCTGCCTCGCGCGCTGCAGATATACCATGACAGGGCACTCACCGCAACTGTGCGACGCGGCATTTCCTATATCAGCAACCTGCTACTGCAAAGTCTGCGTGAGAAATCTGAGAACGGTCTCGCGTGCATGCCGGGCAGCACGCGGATCATACCCAATCGTAGCTCCCGTGGTAACACAAGCGTCTGACCATTGAAACGGCTGGCCGGTGGCCTGATTCAGCAGACGCCCATCCGGCCCCTCGACCAGGAAGCAATGGCGCAGGTTTTGGGCTCGTGGCAGATATAGCTTGGGCGGAAGCGCTGGGCTATCGAAACCATGCCACGCCCCGGCATATGCCATGAGGCGGACGTCTTTGCCGAGCCGTCGCCAGCGCTCGACATGCGTTCGACATGACGCCACGGGCGTCCAGTCATCGGCGGCGCCGTGGAAGATGCGGATGGGGCGGTCCGTGAGTTGGTCGGCGGCCTGCGGTAGGTAATTGCAGTAAGGATAAAACGCCACGTGGGCGGCAAACCTCACCTCTGGCGGACCGTAGCTCTGCCGAAATCGTGTGAGTCCCGCGAAAAGGCTGACAATACCCCCTTTCGAGAAGCCCATGAGCGCGATACGGTTCGGGTCCAAACGGGGATGTGTGGCCAGCAGGGCGAGGGCGCGGTACGCGTCCACGATCATGGCCCATGACCATAGCTGCCCCTGGTTTTCCACTGTTCGTCGGATCCCGCGGCCCGTAAAACTATCCAGGAGGAACGTGGCCAATCCGGCCTGACGCAACCTGGATGCCCATTGCCGGTGGAGCTGCCCGACCCCGCCTGACCCATGAACCAGGATCACTGCCGGAATACGCCCCGTAGATTTCGGTGGCAGCCGCAGCGTGCCCCAAATGACAGCCGGAGGTCCCTCCGTCACGCCACGGAAGACTTGGGCAGGCGTCAAGGTGATGGTCTGGAAGGGAATGCGGCCGGTTTGTCCCGCAGCCAGTGTGAGTCGTGGCGCCTGCGATGCGCATGCGGATACGCTCATCAGCGTGAGGCACAGGGGGAGCCAAAATGCCACCCACACCCACAGTGGTGGTGCGGTCGGCAGTGATTGCTGTCCGACTAACGACTGCCGGGTCACGGTTGTCTTCCTCCCCGATCCCCAGTTTCAGTTGAGTTTGACTTCTTTGATTTCACTACCTTGTTCCTAGTTCCGACTTGACGGTCTCCCGATCTTCCTGTGTCACTTCTGCGAACCACTGCACCACCTGACGCACGTTGCGCGCCGGTAGAGGTTGTCCAATGCCGTGCTGCACGGCGGCTTCGACTGCCATCGCCGCGAGGAGATAAAGATCGGAAAATTGCGGCGTGGTCATCCCGAGCTGCACACAGAATAACCCCGGTGATGCGCTCGGGAAACGCCCCACAATAATCGTCCATCCAGCGATGGTAAGCGCGGTACATCGCCATTTCCACCGCCATATCTTCACTCAGCGTCCAGGTGCCAAACCAGCCCGACGGCAGGGTCAGGTTGACATCCACGCCTCCCTCATCCATATCCTTGATGCGTGCAGCCGGGTCGGCATCCACCAGCGGCGACGGGTCTTTCCCCTTATGCACGCCCGTAAAGCCCGCCATGTATCCCGCACTTGCCGTTGACTTATCCGCCTCGGCCAATCCCAGCCGGCGCCGATACGTGCGCGCCCCGCGCTGGTACGTCACTTGCCCGGTCCGCTTATTCACCGAGCGATAGGACGCCCAGGACGACGCGCCATAATGACAAAATCCGGATCCAGCTCATTCTTGCGGTCCACCGCGGCACGATAGCGTGCGATTGCCAGCTCCAGCGGCACCACCTCCAGGCCCGCATCCTGGGTTTTGCGCTTGCCCTCAATCGGCTGGTCGTCGATGCGCACGCCCGCCAGGCCGGCATGGATGCATTCGGTCACCAGGTGCTGCACGGCCATGATGCCGCCGTGGCCGGTATCGCCGTCCATCATGACCGGAAAGCTGACGCTGCGCGCGATCCAGCCGGCAATCGTGACACACTCGGTCAGGGTCGCCACGCCCACATCCGACATGCCGGTGTAAGCGCCGACCACCCCGCTCGTGCCCACAAAGGCGGCTTCCGCTCCAGCGGCTTCCATGATCACGGAGGTGGCGGACCGGTTCGAGAGCTTGATGCAGGAACTCACGCGCCTGACTGAACTCGATCTGGCAGACATTGAACCCGTAGCGATCTTTCCGGAGGAGGCGTAGCATGGCCGGCAACGATGTCGCGTTGCTGTCCGCGGCGGAGACCGCACAAGCGATCCGAGCCAAACAGGTTTCGCCGGTGGACGTGGTGCAGGCGTACCTCGACCGCATCGAGCGATTGGACAGCACCCTACATGCCTATATCACGGTGCTGCGGGACGAGGCGCTGGCCGCGGCGCGGCAGGCCGAGCAGGCGATCATGCGTGGCGAAGCCCAGGGAGCCTTATTCGGAGTGCCCATCGCGGTGAAGGATCAGTTTTGCACCCAGGGTATCCTGACCACCAATGGCTCGCGGGTCTATAAAGATTTCGTGCCAGACGAGGACGCCACGATCATCACACGGCTGGCACAGGCCGGTACGATTCTGTTGGGCAAGCTCAATCTGAGTGAATTGGCCATGGGCGGCACGCGCAATCCGCCCTGGGGTATTCCACAAAATCCCTGGGATGTGGCGCGCACGCCGGGCGAATCCAGTTCGGGCTCCGGTGTGGCGTTAGCGGCGCATCTGTGTGCGGCGTCGGTGGGGGAGGATACGGGCGGTTCCGGCCGCGGACCGGCGGCATATTGTAATGCGGTGGGCTTGCGGCCGACGTTTACACGCGTCAGCCGCTATGGCATGACGCCGATGTGCTGGTTCACGGATGCGGCTGCCCCCATGACGAAAACGGTGGCGGATTGTGCCCTGGTGTTGGGGGCGATTGCGGGCTACGATGCGAAGGACCCCACCACGAGCCGCCAGCCCGTGCCGGACTACACGGCGTCGTTGGGGCAGGACATCCGCGGTCTACGCGTCGGCCTGATCCGCGAATTATACGAGCACAATGACATGCACCCGGAGGTGAAGCAGGCGGTGCACGCCGCGTTAGACGTCTTCCGCGCCCAGGGCGCCGAGGTGCGGGAGGTGTCCATTCCGTTGATTCCCCTGGCTGGCGCGATCTTCGTGGGCGTCGGCGATACCGAGGACGCCAGCGCTCGGGACGATATTCTGCGCACCCAAGCACAGGACCTGGATCCCGCCTCACGCACCCGCTTGCAAGCGGCGGCGCGGGTGCCGGCGACGATCCAAAACCGGGCGATGAGAGCCCGGGTCTTGTTGCGTCAACAATTCATGGCGGCCCTGCATGAGGCGGACGTGCTGGTGTCGGCGACGTCGCCGTTTCCGCCTCCCCTGCATACGGCCTTGACGTCGCCCTTTGTGGGCGCCGAGGATGTGCGCGCCCGGTTTTTCTTCCGGCGCTCGTATACGGCATCCTTTGCCCTGGCCGCGCTGCCAGCGGTGTCTATCCCCGGCGGGTTCACGGCTGACCATTTGCCCGTTGGCTTGCAGCTCGGCGCCCGGCCTTTTGCCGAGGCGACGCTGTTACGGGCGGCCCATGCTTACGAGCAGGCGACACCCTGGCATACGCGCCGTGCGCCGTTGGTGGAAGGGTAAGGATATCGGCGGTCGTATCAACGGGATCATCATAGGAGAGGGAAGATGGCTGACGTCAGGCTCGATACGACAACGTGTGCATTATTGCTGCAAGATGTACAGAATGATCTCCTCAAAAGTGACTTGCGGACGGTTGTCCCCCTCAGCGGCACGCAGCTCATTGCCAACTGTCAAAAACTCCTGGCCAAAGCTCGCGATGTAGGCATGCCAGTAATCCACGTGCGCGTCACCCGCCGGCCGGATATGCGCGATGCGCCACGTCTGTCCCTCGGTGCTCCGCCCGAGGCGGCTGGTCCGCGTATGCTCATTGAGGGGAGCACTGGCGCCGAGATCGTCGAGGAATTGGCCCCCCGCCCTGAGGATGTGGTGGTGACCAAACACACCACCAGTCCGTTTCATACGACCGATATCGGGGTGTACTTGCGCCGCTTCGGCGTGACGACGTTGCTCCTGACCGGGTATTCGACCACGGGCGTGGTCGAGGGCTCCCTACGGGATGCGCGCGATCAGGACTACGATTGCGTTGTGGTACGGGATTGTTGTGCAGCGGCTACGGTGCAAGAGCATGAGACGTGCATGGATATCATTTTTCCGCGCATGGCATGGGTTGCTGGGGTGGATGAGGTGATCAACGCACTACAAGGGTAATGGGCTCTTGTTGTTGGGCTATACGGTATGCTCCATCGGGGCCCTACCCGCATGATTATTGTACACCCATAGCGACATGTGACTCATGGTATCCACACCGTTTTCTCGAACCCTGCGTTCGATCTATACCGATAATTTGCCGCTGCTGTTAACGGGGCTTGGGTCTCTTATCCTGTTGATGCTGGGCTGGTTTGGTTGGTTTTTCTTTGCCACGATTGCGATCTACGAAACCAGTCAGCATGCCCAGGTCACTCAGGATGGCGCCATCGTTGCCGATTTTTCTGAAGCGTCACTGGCCCAAATTCGTCGGGGGCAATCGGCCATCTTTCATCCTGCTGGCGACGGGGCAGCAGCCCCCGCCATTGCTGCGGTCGTCGTCGGAACAGAGCGTGCACAGCAACAGGTTCAACTGCTTCCACAGATCGAGGCATCTATGTTCCAGCACCTGCGAGAAGGCGTGGCGGGTCGGGTGGAGATCATGGTGGATAAGGTTTCACCTGCCTCTCTGGTCATGCAGGCCGCCGGACTCGCGCCCGACTCATAACCCCTTGGGAGGTGCCAGAGGAGGCCAGGACCGATGAGAAGGCGCCGTTTTAGTCAGGCTTTTTCAGTGAGCCGTCCTGCGGAGGTGTACACCAATACCGCTCCACAGGGCAACTCACCTCATGGCACATAGTGCAGAAGTACACCACTGTTGAGAATTCCGAGAAGTGCCGATCTCTATCAGTCCTTGAAAAGAGAGTGCCGAGGGGCGGAATTGAACCACCGACACGGGGATTTTCAGTCCCCTGCTCTACCGACTGAGCTACCTCGGCCTGAAGGTGAAACATGCGGAAGAGGCGAAGCAACAATGCGATGCATTCTAACAGAAGGGCAGAAGATGTCAAGTATCCTTTCCGGTTCGTCTGACAGCCCCCAGCCACAATTGTGGGGACAGAACGAAGCAGCGGTCCGACAGCAACGACCACGTCTTACACAGATGGGAGACTGTCAATCGACGCAAAGATTTCGTCGTGTCCGGGAAAACGAAACGTCTTGAGTTTCGAAAAGATACGATTCCCATCCACCGCTACTTCAAAGGCGCCACCATGGCCTTCGAGCAATGTGGCAACGACTCCGTACCGGTCTTTAAGCGCGTCCTGCAAACTTGCAGCATCGGGGAGGTAGTCTCATTCAATGCAGTATTCGATTGTGATATCCATCGGCTCAACTCCTTTCTCGGGCTGTTAGGTCCGAGGATTGCTAGGCGTCACAGCGTTTAAACGCCGTCTATTCTAGCCGGTTTGCTCCCGAGGGTCAAGCCGTGCTGATTGAGGGGGTGCGCAATGGGCGCCGCGGGCGATAGAGATGTGTGCTCTGCCCGAAAAAGACTTCGGCAGCCTCCATCAGCGTTTCGGATAAGGTTGGGTGCGGATGGATACTGAGCTTCAGGTCGGAGACCAGGGCAGCCATTTCGACGGCCAAAACGCCTTCCGCATTCAACTCACTCGCACCGTTGCCGGCCATACCGACACCCAAGATGCGTTCCGTCTCCGGGTCAATGACGAGCTTAGTGAGACCATCGCCTTGGTCCAACGTGGTGGCGCGGCCAGAAGCGCCCCACGGAAAACGGACGATCTCGACCGGACGCTGCGCGCGCCGGGCTTGGGTTTCAGTGAGACCGCACCACGCGAGTTCCGGATCCGTAAAGACGACGGCCGGAATGGCCTGCGGCTCGAACGCCACCTGGTGGCCGGCAATGGCTTCCACCGCGACGCGGCCTTCGTGTGCGGCTTTGTGCGCCAGCATCGGCTCGCCAGCCACGTCGCCAGTGGCGAAGATCGTCGGCTCTGCGGTGCGACGTTGGGCGTCGACCTCGATGAATCCGCGCTCATCTACGACCACTTGGGTTGTACTCAGTCCCAAGCCACTGGCATTCGGGATGCGCCCAATCGCGACGAGCACGTGATCGAACATCTGAGACGAAGCCGTGCCCTCGGACCCCTCAAAGGTGACATGGAGACCCTGGGCTTCTCTAACGCCACAACCTGTCTTGAGCGACGGTCTCCACCTGCTGTTCCAACCGCCTGCTCACCACACGCACGAGGTCGCGGTCGACCCCGGGCAACAGCCCGTCCGTCATCTCGATGATGGAGACACGGCTCCCGAGCGCCGCATACACTGTCCCCAGTTCCAGCCCGATATAGCCACCGCCGATCACCAATAGCGTGGGCGGAATGGCGTGCAGTTCCAAGGCCTTCGTCGAATTCATCAGGCGCGGGGGGGCAACGAACATGCCAGGCAAGGTCGCCGGCCGAGAGCCCGTCGCTACAATGGCATGGTCAAATGGTAACCGCTCTTCGCTCCCATCGGTGTACTGCACGCTCAACATCGTCGCGTCCTGAAAATAGGCGCGCCCCTGGAGAAATGTGACGTGACGACGTTTCCCTAATTCCCCTAGGCCCCCGGTCAATCGGTTGACGACCCCGTCCTTCCAGGCGCGCAGGGCGTCGAGATCGATCGTGGGCTCGCCAAATGTCACCCCACATTGGGCCGCGTGCCGCGCGTTGGCGAGCACCTTGGCGACATGTAGCAGCGCTTTGGATGGAATACAGCCGCAGTATAGACAGACACCGCCAGGGTTGGGTTCTTGATCGATGAGAGTCACGTCCATCCCGAGATCGGCAGCGAGGAACGCCGCCGCATAGCCACCGGGACCACCGCCGATAACCACGAGTTGTGTCGCACGTGTCGGCATGTCGTTTCAACCCTCCAACGTCAGCAGGAACGGGTGTTCAAGCGCCTCGACAACCCACCGGATAAAGCGGGCGCCATCGGCCCCATCAATGAGGCGATGGTCGTACGATAGCGAGAGAGGCAACATGAGACGCGGGGCGAATTGGCCATCGATGTGGACCGGTTCGATACCGCTACGAGCCAGGCCGAGGATCGCAACTTCAGGGGCGTTGATGATCGGGGAAAAATGCGAACCGCCGATGCCGCCAAGATTCGTCACCGTGAACGTCCCACCTTGCATCTCCGCTAGTCCGAAGTTCCCCTGGCAGAATAGGCGTAGGGTTAATTAGATCAACAGGTTAGCCCAATTCAAAAGTCCATTTACATGGGAACAATCCAACCTCCTGAAACGACA
>CBCXVS010000028.1:0-38813 GCA_965178525.1 uncultured bacterium
AAGGTCGATTCGTTTCAGGCTTTTGAGTTTTTATTTCAACAAGTTGTCGCCGAATCACGGGAGGAACTTCGGTTTAGGCTTTTCCCCTCAGCTTCACACCCCGCCGGTAGCCGCGACGCATGTGAGGGTGGCGATAGGTCCGCACACGGACCTGGATTTCCTTCAACTGGTTCAAACCACTCAAGTTATGCGTCTTCAGGTCGCACGCTCGGCCCCCATTTCCAAGACGCGGAGGGTGCGCAGCACCGGGCTCTCCCGCTCCCGGGCGGCCCGATACGCATCTCGGTCGTCCGTCAGCAGTACAGTCCCCTGGCGATCATATATCAGCAGCAGTGCTTCGTGCTCACCAGCACCCAGGTGACGGAGCGTCGGGTCTGGGGGAAGACGTGGTGGCTGGATCACCACCCACGGCGGTGGGGTCTCAATCCAGGCACGGACAGGGGCTGGAGCACTGAGATGGCGAAGTTCCGCAACCACGGCTGGCGGTACCACGACCTGGGCAAACAGCGCTAGGAGGAGGTCGATTGCGCCAATGATCACAAGATATCGAAAGACGGTGATATCCGCTACGACACGCATCAAAGCCCCAGGCGCTGGTTGGTGTCGCGGTCGTGTGCTAAGTCATCAAGGGTATAATCGGAGATTTTATACTTATCGCACAAGGCATACATGGCGAAGCGGCTTTCCAAGCCCAAGAGTTCCTGGACTTCACGTGTCGTCAGGAGGTTATCCCGGTAGCCTTCCATAATGATCCGTTCGAACACGTAATGCGAGAGCGTATCGCGCCACTTGGTTTGTAACCTCATGGCGAGAGCATCGGGAATCTCAATCGTGACCTGCATGAAGCATATCCTTGCACATGGGGTACATTTACCTTGCACCATACGACTTCGTGGGGCAGTAGTCAACTCTGAGATCAGGGGTACGCGAATGGTCACAGCTCATCGCGCCAAAAGTCCTTTTGAATTTTTCTGGTTATAACTGAAGTTTTGCAATTTGCCTCGTTGCCATTACGGGCGGATCAAAACCGCCTTAATTCGAGGAACCGCCCCGGGGTCGTCGCTCAAAGTGTCCATGATCCAATCGACCAGGCGATCAAGCAACTCGGATTTCACCGCCCGACAGGCTTCGCCGATGGTCTTCAGCGTTTGCCGAGCCCAACCATGCGGACGGCTCTGATGCACCGAGCGCATCAACAGACTGTACGCTGCGCTGACGAGATACATGTGGCGGGTCTGCCCCTCGCCGCTGCGCACCTGACAATCTCCCAGGCCCAAATGCTGCTTGCCATCCCGATGATAGGTCTCGGTGCCCGTCCAGCGATGGCGGTACACCAACACCATCCGAATCACTTCCCACGTTAAGCGATTGCTCACCAATGCCTTACTGGCATCGCGCGCACCGCGCTCTTTCCAAAACAACACGATGCGCACCGGATGATCGACATCGGGTATCCGCATCCGTTTACTGAAACACCAATAGCGACGCTTGCCAAAGCGCACCGCCTTTTTGCCCTCGAAGCGAATCTCACGGGCCAACTCATTCAGTTTGACCTGGCGACCCTCAAAGACCCCGTTCCGGTTGAGCTTGAGGTCGCCCACATAGGCCCGCTTCTCGCCCTGGATGTGATAGAGGATTTTGGCATTCGTGAAATAGCTGTCAAAGGTGAAATCCCCGGGGACGTCGTGAGTGATCGCATCATCAATCAGCTCGATACACAGCTCCGTATGATCCTTAAATTTCCCAGATTCACAGGCGTCCTTCTTGCGAAACCGGCGCCATTCAATCGGATAGTGAGCTCCCGAGGGACACACGTAATTGGAGATGAGATAATCGTGGGCAATCAGGTAACGCTTATCCGCATGGTCCCAAAACCACCCCACATCTTCAATCAGTTTGCCGCTATGCTCGACCAGAGTATTATCAATGGCGATCACACCCCGGCGGCTATAGCGGGTTTTCGGGTCCTGCTGTAACCACTCCAGACGGCGATCATTAAGCGCCTTTTCGTCCCAGGGTGCCTCCGTCAGCCAGCGATTCAAACACGACTGATCGGTGGTGATGGCAAATTCCCGGTTGATTCCGCTGACGGTTTTGTGTTCGGCGACCATCAAACCAGTCAAATATTCGGCGAAATGCTGTCGAGCGGGTTCATTGTCGAACAGGTCACCAAAGACATCGAGGGCCTCTTTGACGATGGTGGGAAAGTCCACAATGGACGGCATCGTGGGCTCCTCCTGCGACGGAGATGGTTCCTGGAGATGTCAAAATTGACCCCACACACTATACGCCGATCGGCTCAATTTGCAAAACTTCAGTTATAACGTTTTCTGTTGATATTGTTGCTGGCCGTTCAGGAAGGCGATCCAGCCCGCTCCGAGCCTGTCAAAATATGCTCATTTGAGCAGTACTTGCGGCTCTTGAGAGGCATTGAGAACCAAAATGATCCTCAACATGAGGTATTCGATAGCCCCGTCAAGGTCATTTTTGCCCATCAACAGAATCCGTTACAATCAGGAATTTTTTATTCGCCTCCCGCACGCAGCGTCTACGCCAGTGGCTGGCGACGCAGGAGTGAGACGCGCCTTCCGGGAGCCGACGGCTGGGACCCGCCGGGCGGCGACACGCGCTGCCAGCGGCCGCGATGCGGTAGCAAGGCGCTAAGTGAGATGAGGGGTTGTCTCCCGCCATGGGGGATAAATTTGCCGGGGCCATTCAGGAGCTACAACACGACGAGTTGGCAATCCCGGTCGCTGAATCGGATGTGAAGCGGCTCGGCTTCGTCGAAAAAATGTATACGATTGAACGAGGCGAAATCGTTCCGGAAGCGGCGGGCTGACGTCGTTTCAGACCCAGTTGGATGCTGTTGGCCAGTTCACTGTAACTGTTGTTTTAATAAGAGATTCTCAGCAGCAAGGGCAGTTTGATAGCGCAGGCTCAGCCTGACACAGCGCATCATCGTGCGGCAAACATCACCACGGTCCGTGTGAACTGTATCACCTGGCGAAGCGATGCCTTGGGGTTCCCTGGAAGCCCGCGGCCGAGCTTATGGAGACAAAAACGTGTTTAAAATTCCTGTCCTCAAAGGATCCATTTATGAGTGAGTCATAAAATAGTAGTTCATGTGTTGGTAAAATTGATCAACAAATTCCTGCCGACTCAAGGTATGCTTATTACTCAGCCAATCCTTCATTAATGAAATATGCAATTTACATTCTTTTGTAAGTAGATCATAAACATCTTCAGGAGTTGTACCATAGCAGTCTGCTCCGCCAATTCCATGTTCAAAAATTACAATAGGCTTATTTCTATATATAGTTCTAATAGCTCCTTTGAATACTTGCAACTCTGCGCCTTCAACATCTATTTTTATTAAGTGAATGGGTAGAGTTCTTGGAATAATATTGTCAAGAAGGTCAGCCTCTACTGTGATCTCTCTAACGTACTCATACGGACGGTCATAGCGTCTTTTTCTAAAACCACTGTAGCCAGAGTTGCTGACAACATGATGGAACGATGTCTCACCTTTCATGTCGCTGAGTGCCAATCTATAAAGATTGACATTAGGATAAATGTTTATTAGATTTTGATAAAGTTCTGGAATAGGTTCAAATCAACTTTTTTACCCATGACTCCATTGGATATTTCTCATGCAATCTGTTTTGGCTGAAATCGCCAGCAGTTTCTATAAGTGTCTCTTCGTGGGGAGTGCATCCTCCCTAAGCAACTAAGCTGAGATCGTCTAGGAAGAATGTCGGTGTACTTTGTCCTGGTGTGTCGCTGATGTTTATTTTGCAGATAATAATATTCTCAGCGTCTAAGTCTGGCAGCGGAATACTGATCAACTTCCATTCTTGCGGAGAAAGTTTTTCGAGGGCCACCGGTTTTCTGATCCCGTTTCCAAGTTTGTCATTCACATAGACTTTCAATTGCTGCCCACCAACATCACCTCCATTTATATAAAACTCAAGCTTCCTATAGCCTTCTGTCTCGATACCACTCCGAAAGGCAAATGCGAGTCCACCGAACCCGCGCAGTGTGACGCTCATCGAATACTGTCCGCCGCGGACGTACCGAGTAGATTTTTCGTCACAATCACAATCCCAAGACCAGTTCTCCCATCCCAGTTTCCGTGCATCCGAAAAAATGATGAGCTGCTCTTGGCGCTCAAGCTGGTGACCATCGTGAAATCCTTTATGATACATCCCCTGGTCGATGAAGTCTGCATAGACTCGATCCTGGAGAGTCTGTGGGATGTCAATGTTATCGAGCAAGATCGGTACAACCAAGGTACTTCTCAGCTGCTTTTCTTTCTCTAGAGCTATTTCTAACTCTTTCCTAACCCAATCCGACCGTAGAGAGTAAGATGAAAGGATGATAGCTAGGTAATCAACTTGTTCTATCGCATCCCTTATTCTTTCAGTCAGGAAATCACCGAGCAATAATTCGGTCTCGTCTAGCCATACCTCGATACCGTATTCGGAAAGATGATTTGTCAACATGCGAGCAAACTGTTTGTCCTTCGAGCTGTGGCTGATAAAAATGTTTCTACAGGTTGCCATATTAACGTGCCCTCCCGATGAGTTGCTGAAGGAGCCATTGTCCCGCGTCGGAATTCGGCGTCATGCTGTAGTTGCTGCCAAAGCTCCCTTCCATTCCCCAGTGCCAGAAATGAATCCCCCTGAGCCAATCTCCTTGACCTACAACAGCATTAATCGTTGCATGGTAGGCATTTCGTTGTTCTAGGGGATCCACGGTATCAGAAGGCTTCCAATTCCAGGGCTGATAGGTCGTTAAATCAAATGGGGTGACTCCCCACTCACTAAGTATGACAGGCTTTTCCTGCTGCTCACTAAACCTCTGCAACGCCTTGAGGCGGCCGTCCCAGTTGGTCTCGATAACACGTACGGGTGGTTTCCCTGTCCCTTCTGCATTGGAGCGGCTTGCAAGAGAAAAGTACACATCAATACCGATTTCGTCCAGCTGATCCCAAAAAGGGACGTGCTTGTAATTATCATGATCGGCTGCGTAGGCGAGGGTCCCCTTGCTCCCGAAAACACGTCGTACCTCATTAATCATCTGAGACCAGAAGGGTTGTGCTTCTGGGTTGCGCGCAAGCGCTTTCAATTCAGAACCGATATAGAGTCGACTTGCTCCTTGGGATGCTGCGATTTGAGCCATCCTAGTGATGTAGGCTCGGTAGTGCTTGAAAAAGGTTTGCAACTCTTCTCCTGAGAAGTTAAGCATGCCGCGCCACTTATGCCCAATGCCATTCGGGTTATCAATCTCAGTGAATGGGTTCAGACTAACCCGCATTCCCCATTGCTTTCCCTCTTCTAGCGCAGCTATGATAGCGTCATCTCCAGGTGGGGGTGCCAAACCATATTGGCTCACTGTAGAGATGTTACCCCTTGTTTTATGCACAAATCGATAGGTGATGACCGTAACACTCTGAATACCAGCATGGTGCATCTCCCGCACGACCTGCTTCCACGCATGGCCGTCAACGGTTCCTGTCCGATCCCAGGAAACGAGGTTGAAACCAAACTCCTGAGCTCTGCTTGGCTGATAGGACAAAGGGGAAGCCATCGCAGTCATCATGAACAGGAAGAAAAACGTGCTAGTAGCATAAATAATGTTCTCTTGCATTTCTCTAACCTGTCACGGTAGAGCCCACACTTCACTATCCCAATTAAAGGGAGGGTCTGTAATGGGAGAGATGTTCTGCCACTTGGTTTTTGATGTCACGTACTGCTCCACTTCAGGCGACCTGGGAAGCGTCAACGTTATGCGGAGCCTTCCTGCTAGAATACCGGTCTTGATCAATCGGGACAGTACAAATATCGATCCAAGAGATGTAGGACTTCGATGGGCATTGCAGAAGTATGGTCTTCCAGCTATCTCTTCAAGTCAACCGAAGACTCCATTTGCAGCAGCACGTTGCCAGCGGCTCGCCGGACACCTCCCGCTGAATCGCTCTGGGCCAAGCGGCGAAACAGGGTGACATCCTCCGCCCTTCGATACTCCACCAACGCGTTGATGGCGGCTTGCCTAACGCCTCCCGCTGGATTACTCTGGGCCAAGTGGCGAAACAGGGGAACATCCTCCACTCTTCGGTGCTCCGCTAGCGCGTTGACAGCGGCTTGCCGGACGCCACACAAGGCATACATGGCGAAGCGGCTATCCAAGCCCAAGAGTTCCTGGACTTCACGTGTCGTCAGGAGGTTATCCCGGTAGCCTTCCATGACGATCCGTTCGAACACGTAATGCGAGAGCATATCGCGCCACTGTGTTTGTAACCTCATAGCGAGAGCATCGGGAATCTCAATCGTGACCTGCATGAAGTATATCCTTGCACATGGGGTACATTTTACCTTGCACCATACTACTTCGTGGGGCAGTAGTCAACTCTGAGACCAGGAACACGCGAATGGCCACGGCTCATCGCGTCAAAAATCCTTTTGAATTTCCTATTCGCCGTGTATCATTGGTGTAAACTTTGCATACGACATCGTCGTTTGGGTGTCCCTGACCGCTAAGGGAGCTCGTATGATCGGACTGGGGAAACGGATATCGTACGCGTTTCGATCGTTCTTCGCGGCGCTCGCCCGTGGCGAGTTACCGGAAGACGTAGTACAGGACATGACCACAGCGCCTGAACTGCTGGCGCCCACACCCCTGCCGGCCCCGGAGGTAGAGAAGCCGCCGCCGGATACGGGTGATCGTGCGGTGCAAATACTCGCCCTGCTGCAACGCGATGGGCGGTTAATCGATTTTTTCAGCGAAGACATTGCGCCTTACTCAGATGCGCAAGTCGGCGCCGCCGTCCGCAGCGTGCACGAAAGCTGCCGACAGGTACTCGAACGCTACGTCACGCTCGAGGCCATTATCGCCTCAGATGAAGGGCAGCCTGTGACGGTGCAGGAAGACGTGGATCCGGCCACCACCAAACTGATCGGGCACGTGACGGGCACGCCACCGCTGCGTGGGGTGCTACGGCATCGCGGCTGGCGCGCCACCCGGATAGAGTTGCCACCGTTGCCCGAGGGGGTGGGCCGCTCGGTGGTGGCGCCAGCCGAGGTGGAGATTGCCTGATAAGGAGAGGTCTTTGGAGACGCGATATATCATCGGCATTGATCTAGGCACGACCCATTCCGTGCTGGCTTATCTCGATAGTGCCATGGATGACGACAACGTACAGATCGAGGTGCAGAACATTCCGCAACTCGTCAATCCCGGCGAGGTGGCCACACCCGCTTCGCTGCCCTCGTTTTTGTACGTACCGAGCGACCTCGACTTTCCGCAAGGCAGTCTGGATCTACCCTGGGAAAGCGCGTCACCGTTCGTCATGGGCGAACTCGCCCGGAATCGCGGGGCGGAAAATCCCACCCGACTGGTGGCCTCGGCCAAGTCCTGGTTGTCCTACGCCGAAGCCAACCGCACGGCGCCCATTCTGCCATGGGGCTCACCCGAGGAAGTCCCAAAGCTATCGCCGCTCGAGGCGTCATCGCGCTACTTGGAACATCTGCGCAGCGCCTGGGACCACGCCATGGCGCAAGACAACCCTGAACTCGCCCTGCCGGCGCAAGACCTGCTGCTGACGGTCCCTGCGTCGTTTGACGAAGAGGCGCGCGCGTTAACGGTGCGCGCTGCCGAGCAGGCAGGGTTGCCGCAGGTTACCTTGCTGGAAGAACCGCAGGCCGCGTTTTACGCCTGGATCGAAAGTCAGGGCGAGCGCTGGCGCCGGCGGGTCACCGTCGGGGACCTGATTTTGGTGTGCGATGTAGGAGGCGGCACGACGGATTTCAGTTTAATCGCGGTCTTGGAAGAAGACGGTGAACTCACGCTCGAACGGGTCGCCGTCGGCGAGCACATTTTGCTTGGCGGCGATAATATGGATTTGGCGCTAGCCCGCCTGCTGCAGCAGCGCTTAGAGACGGATGGCCATCGCGTCGACACCGGGCAGTTGTACAGTCTCTGGCATCAGAGCCGTCTGGCCAAAGAAAAGCTCTTTGCATCACCGAGGAGCAAGAAAGAAGCGATCACCCTGCTGGGCCAGGGCACCCGGCTGGTGGGCGGCGCCATCCAGACCGAACTGACCCGCGACGATCTCACGCAGGTGGTGCTCGACGGGTTCTTTCCCGAGGTGGCAAGTAGCGAGATGCCGGCGCGCCAACGCCGCGTTGGCTTACAAGAGCTGGGATTGCCGTACGCCGCGGATGCGGCTGTGACCAAACACTTGGCGCGCTTTCTCGCCCAACAGAGCCCAAGTGACGCCGAGACCACAGTGATTCGGCGAGGCAAGAGTGGTCTCGCCTGCCCGACGCACGTTCTCTTCAACGGCGGGGTCATGCAGGCGCCAGCGTTGCGTGGCCGCCTCGTCACCGTCTTGAACACTTGGCTGCAGACAGAGGGTTTTGACTCGATCAACGTGCTCGATGTAGCCAGCTTCGATCAGGCTGTCGCGCGTGGCGCGGCCTACTATGGTCAGGCGCGGCGCGGACGCGGCGTGCGGATTCGCAGTGGCGCTCCGCGCACGTATTATATCGGCATCGAGAGCGCCATGCCGGCGGTGCCGGGGCTGGAAGCGCCGATGAAGGCGCTCTGCGTGGTTCCCTTTGGCATGGAAGAAGGCACCGAAGCGCAGATCCCCGAGCGCGAGTTCGGGCTGATCGTTGGCGAAACCGCGGAGTTTCGCTTCTTGAGTTCAACCGTGCGGAAACACGATGCGATCGGTACGCTGATCGACGACTGGGATGATGAGGTGCAAGAGTTGAGTCCACTCGAGGTCACGCTCGAACTCGAGGGCCAAGAGGACACGGTGCTGCCCGTGCGGCTCGAAAGCCGCGTGACGGAAGTCGGCACGCTCGAACTATGGTGCGTCTCGCGTGACGGCGAGCAGCGCTGGAAGCTGGAGCTGAACATCCGCGAGCCAGATGAGGAGTAGGGCTTCAGTCCACCCGGGCTGAAGCATAACATTATGAGATCCACAAGCCGCTATGTGATTGGTATCGACTTAGGCACGACCAATTCGGCCGTCGCCTATATCGATACCCGAGAATCCGGACATTTCGACTTGCCTCGCATGGTGAATTTTGACCTCCTGCAACTCGTCGCCGAAGGCGAGCTGCAGCGGCGGCCAACGTTGCCGTCGTTTCTCTACTTTACCAGCGAAACGGAGCGTGATACGGGTGGTTTACGGCTGCCCTGGGATGAGCACCCCACGGCCGTGGCCGGTGTGCTGGCGCGCGAGCAAGGCGCGCTCGTGCCGGGACGCTGGGTCGCCTCAGCCAAATCCTGGCTCTGCCACGATGCGGTGGACCGCACGGCCAAGATCCTGCCCTGGGGGGCCGAGCCGACGCAGCAGGCATGCTCGCCGGTTGAGGCCGCGGCACGCTACCTGTCGCATATACGCGAGGCGTGGAATCATAAATTTGCCCCCGATGCTGCTACGTACAAGGCGTTCCGCTTTGAGCACCAAGAGATTGTCTTGACCGTGCCAGCCTCGTTTGACGAAGAGGCGCGTGAGCTGACCGTGCAAGCGGCGCGCGACGCCGGCATCGAACACCTGACGCTTTTGGAAGAGCCGCAGGCGGCTTTTTATGCCTGGAGTGTGGCGCACCATGACACCCTCAGGCATGACCTCACGGATGGCGACCTGGTGCTGATTTGTGACGTAGGTGGTGGCACTACGGATTTGAGTTTGATTCGTGTGCGTATCATTGACGACGCGATCCACTTTGAGCGCACGGCTATTGGCGAGCATGTTTTGCTGGGCGGCGACAACGTGGACCTGGCTTTAGCACATCGTATTGAGGCAAAATTAGGCCATCCGCAGCTCACCGCTCGGCAGCGCCAGGCGCTACGGCGGCAAAGTTGTACGGCCAAGGAACACCTGCTCAGCAATCCCGACACGGAGCGGCTCCCTATCAGTATCCTTGGGAGCGGACGTGCCGTCGTAGGTGAGGCGCTCAACACGGAGCTGACACGTGATGAAGTCATAGACACACTCCTCGATGGCTTTCTACCGTGCACGGAACGCGATGAGATACCCGGACGTGACCGGCGCGTCGGCCTACGCGAACTCGGTCTGCCCTATGCGCATGACCCGGGCATTACCAGACATCTAGCCCGCTTTCTGGCGACAAGTGTCGATGCCGACCATTTCCAAGCGACGACGACGCTCGCCGCCCATGGTGAGTCGCAACCTGAGTTGGCTTGCCCCGACGCGATCTTGTTCAACGGCGGTTTTTTCGCACCCCCCCTCACGCGTGAGCGCATCGTGGATGTGATCACCACCTGGTTTTCCGAACATGGGCTACAGTGGCGTCCGAAAGTGCTGCGGAATGACACCCCGGATGCAGCAGTGGCTGTAGGGGCTGCGTATTATGGTCATGTCAGGCATACGGGTGGTTTACGCATTCACGGCGGTAGTGCACGCGTGTACTACGTGGGTGTACAGAGTGACTCGCATCCTACGGACTATCAGGTGCAGGCGGTCTGCGTCATGCCACGTGGAACCGAAGAGAGCACGGTGCTCGAATTGTCACATCACGTGTTCACCGTTCTCACTAACCAGCCGGTCTCCTTCGCGCTCTATAGCTCCACGACGCGACACGATGCCCACGGCGCCGTGGTCACCCTCGATGAGGACGACGTACGTCGACATGCGCCGCTGATCACGGTACTGCGCTATGGCAAACGATCACGGCAAGTCGAGCTGGCTGTGCAGTTGACGGGACACGTTACCGAGGTCGGCACGCTTGAACTCTGGTGCCAGTCGCAAAAGACAGAACACCGCTGGCGGTTGCAGTTTCAGTTACGGGGGACCACACCGCGTGAGGAGACCGAAGCGCCGCCATCTGACGCCACCCAGAACCTGATCTCCGACGCATCATTACATGCTGCCGAACGCCGGATTCGTGCCGTGTTTGGCGGATCGAAAGATCGGATCGAGGGCGAGCCTGTCACGCCCGAGGAGCTTATTGGTAAACTAGAAGCAACGCTCGGATATGGCCGAGATTCCTGGCCGCTAGTCACCATCCGTACGCTGTGTGATCAGTTATTAGACGTGGCGGAAGGTCGCAAGAAAAACAAGCAGGTCGAAGCCCGCTGGCTCAACCTATTTGGCTTTTGTTTACGACCCGGCTTTAGCGCGGTGCTGGATGAATGGCGCATCGAGCAGGCACGCAAAATCTATCTGGCCGGGCTCACGTATCCCAACCATCTTGACTGCCAGGTGCAGTGGCTCATCTTATGGCGGCGGGTCGCTGGCGGGCTGAATGCGGGGCAACAGCACGAACTCTATCAACGACACTTGGCTTTGGTGGGCGCTGGTGGGAAGAAACGGAACAAACGACACAATCGCCAAGTGGAATTGGAAGCGTGGCGGTTATTGGCGAGCCTCGAACGACTGCCCGTACCTGAGCGTGTTGCCCTAGGTCAAGAACTCCTGGGCAAGCTCACTCAACATCCCACGAACAAGAGCTACGTGTGGTCCCTGGGACGGCTGGGGGCACGCATACCGTTCGCCGGTCCTCTCAATTGCGTTATACCGGCCGACACGGCAGCGGCGTGGCTCCAGGCATTACTAGACCTGCCAAACCTCACACCTGACATCGCATCTACCATTATCCAACTGGGCGCACGCACTGATGATCCGGTACGTGACATCAACGACGAACTACGCCATGTCGCATTGACGAAGCTGTCTGCCGCTAGGTGTCCGGAGACGTTACGCCAAAGCCTTTACGAGTACCTACCGCCAGCCCGTACAGATGTGGCGCGCATCTTTGGAGAATCGTTACCGGCAGGATTGCGGTTGGTGGACTCGTCGGATACGCCGGATGCATCGTTCAAAGAGGGGGCTGAGAATAGCTAAAAGCGAATAGCTGAAAGCTCTTCATTTTCAGTGCACAGCACTTAGGGAATACGTTGGTGAATGAGCATGTCGTCAAGGCGGATGGGTTGCATGCCGGGAAGGTGTAATCCCGTGGCTTCGGCTGGCCCTAAGAACAGATAGCCACTGGGACGTAAACGTTGACATAGCCGTTGGACAATTGCCACTCGATCCTCATACGTAAAATAGATCAACACATTTTGACAAAAGATGACGTCTATGCCTTCACCTCTGCCTCCGATGAACGGTAGCGGTGCGAAAGGTGAGCTGTCCGGATCGTGCAGGTTCACGTAACCAAACTCTACGAATTTCTGCACTTGCGGCGCCACCTGGTAGACCATATGGTGACCGTCACCGACTTGCGTGAAATAATGTTGCCGATAGCCTAATCCGGTAGAGCGTGTCTCGTGAGGCTTGTATTCTCCGCAACGGGCCTTTTGCAGAACACGCTGACTGATATCCGAGCCAATCACCTTCACTTGTAACGTCACCTCGACACCGCTTTCCATGCATTGACGATGGCCAGCGGACGGTGGGGAGATGAAATTCAAGAAAGCCATGGCCAAGGAGTAAGCTTCTTGTCCCACCGAACATCCCGCACTCCACATTTTGACGGGGCCTACTGGTTGTCGATGGTGTATCAGATCAGGCAGCACATATTCGGTCAACGCGGTAAAAGATGGTACATGACGAAAGAAGCCGGTTTCATGATTGAGCAAATGGTCCAGAAGCGCTTGCCACTCCGGCGATTTCGGCGGATGAGACTCGATGTAGTGGTAGTAGTCGCGATAGCTGTTCATGCGGTACAGCTGCATCCGTTCCCATAGCCCTCGCGTGAGACTACGCAACCGGCTTTCAGAAAAGTGCAGACCGCAGCGCTGGCGGATCAGCTCCTGCCAGAGTGCAGACTCATATGCTGGCATCTCCGGCTGGGATACAGCTTGTTGTTCCGGTATCATGAGCGAACACTTAGGCGCCATGGCGCGGCCCAGGAGAGGCCAGAGGTAGCTTGAACGTGCTGACGGAACCACGCAATTCATCGGCTAAGGTCGCCAGCTGACTGATCGATAATGCAGTTTGTTTGGTCCCGGTCGCTGTATGTTGCGTCACGTCGGAAATCTCGCTCATCGCCTTCGACAGATTTTCCGAGCCACGCGCCTGTTGAGTCGCGGCCAATGAGATGGATTGAATGAGCTCGGCGAGACGCGTAGAGACACTCTCGATCTCACGTAGCGCCTGTCCGGCTTGATCAGCGACCTCTGAGCCGAGCGCGACCTCACGGGTGCTCTTTTCCATTGCTGCCATGGCTTCGTTCGTTTCTCCCTGGATGCTATCCACCAATTCGTGGATCTGTTTCGTGCCTCAGTCGCACGTTCGGCAAGGCGCTCCACCTCATGGGCCACAATAGCGAATCCCTGCCCGGCCTCACCCGCCAATGCGGCTTCGATAGAAGCGTTGAGAGCGAGAACACCCGTACGGTCGGCTATATCGGCGATGAGCTGGACGATGTTGCCAATGGCTCGCGAGCGTTCGCCCAGCGATCGAATACGGGTCGCGGTTTCCTGTACCTCGTCGCGCATACGATGCATGGCCTGGATGGTGTTCTGTACGGCGGCAGCTCCTTGTTTCGCATTCGCTAGGGCCTGCTCGGCTACCGACGCCGACAGGGTGGCATTCTCAGAGACTTGTTGGATAGAAACAGTCATCTCATCCAGGGCAGCCGCACTATCGACGATTTGCTCCGCCTGCGAGATACTGCCGGTGGCTAACCGCTCTGCGGTTGTTTGTACCTCACTGGCCGAGGCGCTGACATGCTGAGTCGCTTCTTGTACGTTCGTGACGATTTGACGCAACTGGTAGATCATATGATTGAACGAATCGGCAATAGCCCCGGTCATATCCTCCGTGACCTCCGCTTCGACTGTCAAATCACCCGTGGCCACATCAGAAACCTCACCCAACAGCTTCATAATCGATTCTTGCATGTTATCACGGTCAGCTTCAGTCGTCTTGACCAGATGGACCAACCGATCGAGTAGGCTGTTGAATCCTGCCGCCATCGTTCCGATTTCATCATAACTCTGCACGTCAGCACGGGCCTGCAGATCGCCCTCTTTGATCCGATCATTCGTCATCGCCAAAGCCAAGACAGGCTTGATCAGTTTTCGGCGGCACATCATGACGGTCACCACGGTCAGGCCAAGCAATGCCAGACTGATCAGCCCTGCTAACATGAATGTGCCCATATTCATCTCTATGGCAGTTTCATCCACAGGGATAATCACTTCCAAGGCGCCGCGCACATCTCCCTCTTTCCAATCTTTCTTCGGGGATTGCGCATGCGTGTTGTGACACCCCACACACGAAGCGCGCATGATATCTGGCACAGCATAGCGTATGGAGAGGCGGCCGTTGACGTCTTCCAAGCGATAAAAGGGCTTCTCGGGATTCGCCTTCACGGCGGCGAGGGCCTCCCGTTGAAACGAATCCAGAGTCACCGTACCGGTCCGGTGAGCAAAGGGAAACTCGCTGTACAAGCGTAAGCCATTGCCCAAAGAACTTTTTTGTAGCTCAGTGCCAAGCACGTTGACCAGTGTTGCAGGGATTGGCAACCTATTCTCGTCATCAGCAAAATCAAAGTGAGGTTGCATACCTGCCTTCTTGACGCGAGGAATCACAGTATGGCTATAAAATTCTCGTAGGCTCTGAATTTGTTGCGCAGCAGCACGTGCTGCTGTGATACCGGCTAGCTCTGTATTCCGAGTTTTGAGATACATCATGCAGGCGATGCTCAGTCTCACCACGGTGATCGCACTCAGTAGAATAGGCACCACCAGTTTGGCTTGTATCGATTGCTGTATTTTGCCGATCATGGTCTTCCCTTTCGTGCACCTTCATTTGGCATTTTTAAGGCGTCAGCCGCCCCAAAACAGCTGCCTACTCCTCAACGAGTTTCGATGTGCGGTAACTCTACCCGCTTGTATTTATAGATAACTTGAAGGTGCTGACGGAATCCCGCAACTCATCCGCCAGGGTCGCCAGAGAGCTGATCGAGCCAGCAGCTTGTTTGGTTCCAGTGGCTGTCTGCTGCGTCACCTCGGAAATCTCGGCCATCGCTTTGGACAGGTTGTCCGATCCACGGGCTTGTTGCGTTGCAGCTAACGAAATAGACTGAATGAGTTCAGCCAATCGGGAGGACACACTCTCGATTTCACCCAGGGCCTGTCCGGCCCTATCAGCGACCTGTGACCCCTGCACGACCTCATGGGTGCTCTCTTCCATGGCTGTCACCGCCTCGTTCGTTTCGCTCTGAATGGTATTGACCAAGCTTGCAATTTGCTTGGTGGCATCTGTAGCGCGCTCCGCCAGACGTTCGACTTCTTCAGCCACCACGGCAAAGGAACGGCCTGCTTCACCAGCCCGAGCGGCTTGAATCGAAGCATTCAGGGCGAGGATGCTCGTACGATCAGCGATGTCACCAATGAGCTGGACGATCTCGCCAATCTCTTGCGAGCGTTCACCCAAACGCTTGATGCGTTTGGCCGTTTCTTGTACTTGCGTACGAATACGATGCATACCTTGGATCGTGTTCTGCACCGCTACCGTGCCTTGCTTGGCGTTCGCCAGGGCCTGGTCCGCCACAGTGGCCGAAAGAGACGAATTTTCGGAGACTTGTTGGATGGAAACAGCCATCTCATCCAGGGCGGCCGAACTATCGACGATTTGCTCCGCCTGTAGGCTACTGCCATCGGCAAGGTGCTCCGCAGTCGCCTGAATCTGATTTGCCGAGGAGCTGACCTGCAGCGTGGCATTCTGCACATTCGTGACAATCTGGCGCAACTGATTGATCATATGGTTGAACGAATCCGCGATAGCTCCGGTGACATCTTCGGTAACCTCGGCCTCCACCGTGAGGTCCCCGCCAGCGACATCAGACACCTCATCCAACAATTTCATGATGGAGTTTTGAATCGCATCACGCTCATCCTGGGATTGGATCAGAAACAGATTACGGTCGAGCATCTCGTTGAGGGAAGCAGCCATTGTCCCGAGTTCATCCGTGGAAAACACCTTGGCACGCGCTTCGTAGTCGCCTTTGTCGATGTCGTCGAAAACATGGATGATCGCACCGATCTGGCTCGTAATGTATCGATACGTAATAACAGCAACTAAACTGGCGACAGCAATCAACATAAGCGCGATTAATAACTGCAGGTTCCGTCCAGTTGTCGCCTTTTTGACCCGATCTTGTAGGAGTGTTTGCACGCTTTTTGCTGCTGCATCATAAAATTTTACAAATTTGGTCAGGGTTTCTGTACCTGCATTCAAGTACTCTCCCGGATTTATAGTAAGCGATTCATCGTCAATGAGATCATCACGTACAGTATCTAAGAAACTATCAGCACTATCGCGTGCAGAGACAACCAATGGTTCAAGTCTCGATCGCAGAGCTGATTGAATTTCCATTACAACTTGCATTGTAGTATATAAATCCTCAAGTTGACCTTCTAGCTGAATCATGAAGTTGTTTAGACGTCCTTCTTCCTCTAACGTTATAATCTGTCGTGTTACAATATCGGTTCCTAAACCACGCAAGTTATCTATAATACCTATGATTCCCGGCAGCGTATCAATGAGGGAATCTAATAACCTAGATGTAGCCAGCTCCGGGTCAAGTCGGAGGTTTGACTGATTGCTGACATATCGCATAAGCTCTATAGTTTGTCTACCCAGCCGGACATGTTTATCATAGTTGGTGAGAGGACCTGCAGATTGCCACGTACGTTTTATTTCCTCCCAATTCCTCTGAAGTTTATTCAATGTATCGTTGGTAGACGTTAAAAACTCGTGGCTTGCATCAATACCTTCTAATTCTTGAAATTCTTTATCAATGGCAATCTGTAGTGATTTTACTTGATTGTCTTGTTTCATTTTTTCAGATAGGTATAATTTGACTGTATCTCGGTGTTGCTGTATGTTTAAATAAATATTTTTTATATTAATAAGGAACTCTACACCAATAGACTCATTTTTTGCAAATTTAATAGATTTTCTCTGTAATGAGAATAAAAAACCTATAAGGCTAATGATGGGGATAATCATAAAAAATATCATCAATCCGATCTTAATACCTACTTTCGTATTTCTCAAAAAATTAAGATACTGTAATATGGTTAAGACTCCTTAATAGACTCTTTAGATTTCTTTTGACTGAGCTGCCGTCTACACATGGATGTGGTCTACACAACTCTCATAAACCTGTTTTACCGAAGGTTATCACAATTGGAGATGAGCATAGCATCAATATCCGGAACTACCAATGTTGTCTGTTCCAACACAAATTTGCCGCGGAGTAATAGGGTTGTTCCCCAATAGTTAATGAGGTAGGCTATCCTCCCCCAAACGATGGAGGGAGCCCAGCCAGGTCATTGGTTATCCGAGATGATCGTCAGATGAAAGCCTTAACCGGTGTGTCTCAGACGCAATTTGACTTCTTGCTGCCCGCCTTCAGCCACGTCTATCAACAGGCTCAGCAAAAACGCTATGAGGAGGGTGTCCAAGCTGGCAAACGCAGCCGAAAGCCGGGTGCAGGTATCAAAGGCAAATTACCCACTCTGTCAGACAAACTCCTGTTCGTTCTATATTATTACAAGACGTATCCGACGTTTGATGTTCTTGGTGCACAATTTGGTATGGTACGTTCGAAAGCGAATGAAAATCTCCATAAGCTCTCTCCCATCCTGTATGACACGTTAGTGCAGTTAGACCTCATGCCTTATCGAGAGTTGAAGACCCCAGAGTCGTTGAGGGAGGCGTTGTCAGGTGTGGATCAACTGATTATTGATGCGACTGAAAGAAGCTATCGCCGGTCACAAGATGAGACGACCCAACGTGAACACTATAGTGGTAAAAAAAAGCCATACGCTGAAAAATACAGTGATGTCG
Source organism: uncultured bacterium (assembly GCA_965178525.1). GTDB lineage: Bacteria > Tectomicrobia > Entotheonellia > Entotheonellales > Entotheonellaceae > CBCXVS01. Next base: position 17,846 of record CBCXVS010000028.1, read on the forward strand.
ATGCCGGATAAATGGATCGTCTTTCTGGGCCGTACGTTTAGTGGTCACAACCATGATTACAGCATGTTAAAACAAGAGTTCCCACCGGACTTAGACCGGTTTAGTGACGTAGAAGTTTGGGTGCACCTGGGTTATCAGGGGATTCAGTCGGACTACAAAGGCGAAATGCTTGAGATTCCACACAAGAAACCCCGGAAGAGCAAGACGAATCCGACTCCAGAATTGACGGCGGAGCAGCAGGCGGCGAATTATGCCGTGAGTCAAGTTCGCATCTTGATCGAACATGCCATCGGCGGTATGAAGCGTTTCAACATTTTGGTGCAGCGTTTCCGCAACCGCAAAGATCACTTTGAGGATGATTCGGTGGGCATCTGGGCTGGGCTAGGGAACCTGATCTTATGCTATTGAGGAACAACTCTAATGTTAAACGGAGACTGAGTCAGGTCCTCAATGAAGAAGCTGGGCTCAGAAGCAGTCCCCAATAGCCACCGCACCTGCTTCCAGGTAGGGTCTAGTGCACCGCGATTGTAGAAGGCGCGTAGGGAGGCGAAAAACTCAGAACGAATCGGGGTATGGAACACCCGGTCGACTTCGTCCAGGCAGATGAGGAGAGGTGTCTTCTCTACCTCGAAGACCGAACGATCCAGAAACTGGGAAACTTGGCGAGTATAACTGCCGTCTAACTGCCAAGTCGTGTCGTCCCAGTCGTCCAATTGGAGTTGTTCGGCGATGGCGATAGCGATGGCCCTCCAGATGGTACTGAGGGACTGGAACTCGTGAAGCGGCAGCGCCTGTAGGTCGACAAAAGCTGTGCGACACTGCTGGTCGGGGGCACGAAGGGCGGCGTACATGCGCATGATGAGCGAGGTTTTCCCGGTTTGTCGGGCCCCCCGTATGGTCACGAGTGCGCGCTGCAAACCCAACGCATGGAAGACTTGCTCATCGGTATCACGCGCAATGTAGAAACGCGAGTCTATGTCCAAAGCGCCGCCGGGAATGATAAGATCCAGTGGATCAAAATGGGGTGGAGGTTCAACGTGTTGCGCACTTCCTGATGAAGATGAACTCTGATCATCAACCGATTCTTGTCGTTCGCCTGTTTGTGGTGGCCTTCCTCGCCTGGGCTCCTCACCACGAATCCCACCCTCCAGACGCCATAATGCGTTATCATCGTCTAGGCCGTTACGAAAATCAACCCAGGTATGACCATCAAGAAACGGAGGTAGCACTGGTTTTTGTGGCGCTTGTGGCAGCAACACAGGAATAACCCGATAATTCGGATTATTCCTGTGCTGTTGCAAAGCCGTTTCAACCTCCGGCTTCTGCCAGGGACCTTCACCGCTCTGCCCCACGAAGACAGCACATGATGAGGCAGCTTCCAGTCCACGCGCAAGATTTCGCACCCAAGACTCTCCTGGGATGAGGGCCCATTGATCAAACCATGGATTCAATTTCGACTTGTCGGCCAATAGGACAGCGATTTGTTCTACTACGTGACGATCTTCGTCATTATAACTAAGGAAAACTGCATAGGATTCAGTAATCATTGCTGTCTTTCCTTCCCACAAAGTGAGACTATTTTATTTTCTTGTGGTTTCTCTACCACTTGTCATATTCACTCTGATGAGTCAGATGTCAGCAGCTGATTTACAACTCTCAATCCGCAACGTATTGCCCATTATGAACAAGGCATACAATCCAATAGAAACGTTATCACCAACCACTACTTAACTAGCCGCGTAGCTCTGGTGATGACATTGCCTAACACTAGTGTGATAAGCATGTGAAAGTTTGTATATGCCTCGTTGACGGGGATGTGGCTTTGATTATCGCAAAGTAACAAAGATTGGCTAGCCGGTCAACCACAATCTGCCGTTCTCAGAGTCGAGAGAGAAATGGGCAGAGAAGAAATGAGGGGATGCGCGCTGTGCCGAGAGGAACACAGAACCCTCTTGAAATATGCATTTGAAATCCTTATGTGCTTCCAAGCTGTCCGATTTCCTATCCTCTGAGGAGGAAGGATGTCTCCTGAAGCCTTCACCCTGCACCTCCCAGACGCGTTAGCACAAGAATTGTGCGCAGCCAACAAGGCGTTTCTAGTTGAGTTATTAGAGCGGGGCTTGCGGGCGGTGAAAATCGAACGAGCGCTTGACCAGTTTGCACGGGGCGGCCATCCGAATCACCTGTGAGAGGCCCTCTGGTGTCTCCTTCAAGGCGAGACGCACCTCGTCAGGAAGCTCTATCTGTATGGTGAGCATGTATAGCATCCTCCCTATGGTCTCATGGCGTGCTGCGACTCACTCACGCTCTATTCCATCTCGCTGCTAGCCTCATGCGCTTCCTGATCGCGGCTCTGCACGGAGGCGAAGACAGCTTTGAACCACGCAGTGCGATTGGTCATGATCCGGGCCGTGTGCAGAAAGTGCACAAGATCATGGCGCGTGATACCGGGCAGCACCGTACTCACCTCTACCCACTCATACCCCTCCTGACCAAGCCGGTAGAGCCCCATCTCCTCACGGGTATAACGCCATACCTCAGGCACACCGAGCGCAGCATAAATCGGGAGTTTGTCCAAGGACGGACGGGTGACATCGATCTCAATAACCAGATCAGGTGGAGGATCGATGCTAAGGTCAATATGCTCCGGATGGTGTACGGCGTCCACATGCTGGATATAAAAACAGGCATCCAGTTCAAACCCACGTGCGAGGTCCTCACGCATAAACGTGGTGGAGCCAACGTTTAGGAAGTGGAGCTCCCGCGCAAAGGCAAAGGCATCCACGATGAGCACGAGAAAATGTTTCACCGTTTCGTGTTCGGACGAAGGCATGGTAAGTTCCACGGTTCCGACATCGTAGGCAAGCCGCACGCCAGCGCGGTCTCCGCGATCAGACAACAGGCGTTCAAAGGTCGCCCAGGTCACACCGTGCAGGATGACGCGCTCTTGCGTGGGATGCAGCACAAGCGCCATCGGTGCAAACTCCTTTCAAGATTGGGGTTAGCGTCATTGCATCTTGTCGCCAAGGGTAGCAAGGCGCTCAGGCCGTTGCAAGCTCGTGGGCACGCTAGCCGGCTTCCGCTTGCAAAGCGTATTCAAAGTTCTTATCTTCACGGATGCGGTACGTGAAGGGATCGACGCATCTCAAACATCAAGGAGTTGGGCTCTGCAGGCTTCCCAAGCATCACTTATCCAACCGCTCCGTGCGTATTTCGAGCGCGATCACGCGGGTATCGTGTGCGCCTATCTGTATGGCAGCTTGGCGCGTGGAGAAGGCCGCCGGGAGAGCGACATCGATATCGCGGTGTTATACACGAAGGACCCACCGCCGACGATCGAGGGCCTGGGGGTAGAGCTCGGCGACAAACTGGAACGGCGCCTCGACAGGCCGATTGACCTCCTGATCCTCAATCGGGCGTCCGTGGACCTCATTCACCGCGTCTTACGGGATGGGGTGTTAGTCTGCGACCGTGATCCGTCCTTCCGCATCCGCTTCGAGGTGCAAGCCCGTAACGCCTACTTTGATCTCCTTCCCTACCTGCGCCAATATCGTCGCGCAACACAGGGGCCGCCATCATGACGGATGTCGATCTCATCGAAAAAAAATTGGCGTTCATCGAAACCTGCGTACGCGAACTTCGCCAGCTCAGCCGACCGCAAGACATCGATCACGATGTCCGTGAGGAACGCTTTGTCGCTCACACGTTGCAAATCGCCATTCAGGCGGCTTTGGATATCGCTTCCCATATCGTGTCCGACGAGCGGCTGGGCGAGCCGCGGACCAACCGGGAACTGTTCGTCTTGCTACAGCGGCATCACTGGCTGTCACCCGCACTCGCGGACATCATGCACAAGATGGCCGGCTTCCGCAACATCGTTGTACATGGCTATCAAAGCATCGATCCAAGCATCATGCGCGACATCGTCGAAAATCGCTTGGATGATTTTCTCGCCTTCACATCTGCTATCCAATCGCATTTACACGCCTGATACCTCACCAGCACGCAACCCATTGGTCAATAAAATATAAAGAAATCAGGTTCAGTATTACAAAATTCTTTATAGAATCAAATTGATCTATCATTGATTGTAAAAGTCCAAAAGCTGTACAAACATGAGAAAATCCTATTGTATCCCAAATACATCAGTAGTATTCTACTATCTAATCCCATCACAACAAGGCAAGGGAGAACACGATGGAGGCGGATCTGTCCTTTCAGCAGGCCAAAATCCTCATCGTCGATGATGAACCAGCAATCGTGCTCTTGCTCAAAGACATGTTAAACACAGCGGGTTACGCCAGGGTACACAGCCTGACCGATGAGCGTCACGTGCTTGACACCTACTGCGAGTGGCAGCCAGATCTCGTCCTGCTTGACATTCATATGCCCTATCTCGATGGCTTTGACGTCATGGCGCAGCTCAAGACCATTGAACTCGATTACTTACCCATTCTCGTGTTAACCGGCGATACGACGCCAGAAGTGCGGCAGCGCGCCTTGGATAGTGGCGCCAAGGATTTTCTGCAAAAGCCGTTCGATGCGGTCGAGGCGCTGGCCCGCATCCGCAACCTCATCGAGGTGCGGCTGCTGCACAAAGCTCTGCGGCATCACAATGCCGTGTTGGAAGCACGGGTCCTTCAGCGCACCCAAGAGCTGCACGAGACGCGGCTCGAAATCGTGCGCCGCTTGGGCCGGGCGGTGGAATATCGCGATAATGAAACCGGGTTGCACGTGATCCGGATGAGCCACTATGCCGCGTCCCTGGGCCGGGCCACAGGGATGACGTCAGCGGCGTGCGACTTATTGTTACATGCGTGCCCGATGCATGACATCGGCAAAATCGGCATTCCGGATCGGATTTTACTGAAGCCAACACGTCTGGATCCAGACGAGTGGGCGATTATGCAGACCCACACGACCATTGGCGCCGAGCTGCTTGCCGGGCATGATTCCGCCCTCATGCAGATGGCGCATCAGACCGCCCTGACGCATCATGAAAAGTGGGGTGGCGCCGGATATCCGCAGGGGCTCAAAGGCGAGGCCATTCCCCTCGTGGGCCGGATTACGGCCATCTGCGATGTGTTTGATGCCTTGACATCCAAGCGGCCATACAAGCAGGCATGGCCGGTCGAGGCTGCCGTGGCAGAGCTGCAGCACCACAGCGGCTCGCATTTCGATCCGGGGCTCGTCGACCGATTTTGTGCCATTCTACCAGACGTGATGGCGATTAAAGAGCAGTATGCCGAGCCCCCATCCGCAGCCTAATGCGGAATGCGGAATGTGCAAGATGTCCTTGATTCCGCATTCCGCATTCCGCATTCCGCATTGTACTTAGACGGCGCCAGCAGCACGCAGCACCGCCAGGGCGTCGACGGAGAGGCCGAGTTCGCCGCAATAGATCTCCCGATTATGCTCACCGAGACGCGGCGCGACCCGTCCTGCGGCGACCGGGTTGTCTCCGTCCATGAGGAAACCGGCGCCCGGGTATTGCAAAGGGCCGACGTCCGGATGCGCCAGGGACACCAAACTGCCACGCGCGGCCAGGTGCGGACAGTTCGCCACTTCCTCGGGGCTTTGCACCACTCCGACCACCAGCCGGCGATCCATGGCTTGTTGCATGAAGTCGTGGGCGTTCCACTTGGCCAGATTGCTCCGCATGATCTCCAGCAAGTCCTGCCAATGTTCCGCCCGGCCCTGCCCGGTGCTAAACTTGGCATCGCGCAGGCGCGGTTCATCTAGAAACTCCGCCCACGTCTCCATGGGATTGCCGCCGGTCCCAGCCGTCGTCAGGGTGACGTCACTATCACGGGTCGGAATATGCATCCCGTCCATGACGGCGCGATCACTGAAAAACCCCCGTCCGGCAATGGCGCCGGTAAAGCTGTATTGGTGGATGAAATTCGGCGGCGTGCTCACGACCGCCTCCATCACCGACACATCGATATGCTGGCCTGCGCCTGTCTCACGCTGTTGCAGCAGCGCCGCCATCGTGGCGATCACGGCATTGCGCGCCGCCACGACCTCGGTCTGTTCCAACGCCGTGCCCATAGGCGGGCGATCGCCCTGCCCGGTCGTATTCAAAAAGCCGCCCATGGCCTGGGCGACGAGGTCGGCGCCACGGTAGTGCCGATAGGGGCCGGTCTGGCCAAACGGCGTGATCGACGTGACGATCAGCCGCGGATTGACCTGCCGCAAGTCGGCATAACTCAAGCCGAGATCCGCCAGATATCCCGGCGCAAAACTTTCGACGAGAATATCCCGCTCGGCCACGAGACGCAGCAACAGCTCCTTGCCACTCGCGGTCGCGACATCCAATGTGATACCGCGCTTGTTGGTATTAAAGGCCAGGAAGAGCGAACTGTTATTCGGGTGCGGCTCATCTCCGAGAAATGGCGGTTCGTAGCGCGCGGGATCACCTCGGCCTGGCGGCTCGATTTTGATGGCATCGGCCCCCTGATCGGCCAGTAATTTGGTGCAAAACGCCCCGGCCAAACTGTGGGTCAGTTCTAGTACGCGGACATCATCGAGTAGTCCCAGCATGTCTTGCTCCTTGCATCGCGTCATTCTTAGACATGGGCGTCGCTCGTTGCCACACCGCTTTTGCGCTCGACAAGGCGGCGCACCGCCTCCTTGTAATGGGCATCGGCAGACCCGTCCCGCGGGCGGGCTTGTGAGCCGGCCGCGCCCGCACCGGGTTTGCCGGGATCGCGAGGCTGGGTATGGATGACGCCGGCGTCGACCAACTGTTGGATCTCCGGGTCTCGGAGTCCGGCGACATCGCGCAGAATGTGCAGATTATGCTGCCCCAGCGCCGACACGAGATGCAACGAGACGGGCATGTTGGCGCACCGGAAGGGCCGGCCGGCATAGACGCGCGGCCCTACACTCGGCGCATTTTCATTGGTAAAAACCTCAAAATAATCACGCTCCCGCAGATGCGGATCGTCCACCAGGTCTTTGGCCGTCATCACCGACCCAGCCGTGATGTCGTGGGCCTGTAAGCGATGCGTCAGCTCCTGGTCATCGTGCGCCGCGGTCCACTGTGCAAGCTGCTCATCGAGTTCCTGCCGATGCTGCCAACGCCCCAGCGCGGTGGCAAAACGTGGCTCCGATGCCCAGGCAGGCTCGCCCATGACATCTCGCAAGCGCTGCCACTCTTCGTCGGTGGCGATACTGATGGTGATCCAACGGTCCTCGCCTTGACAGGGGTAAACATGATGCGGCGCTTTGCGCAGATGGGCGGTGCCAAGGCGCGGACGCGCCACGCCACGCTGCGCTTCGAGGATGGCCGGCGCAATACACGAGACACCCGTTTCGTACATACTGAGATCGATCCGCATGCCCTGCCCTGTGCGCCGCCGACGGTATAACGCCAGAAGTAGCGAGTAGGCGACATTCAGGCCACCCGTGTGGTCCATGTAATTGCTGCTGGCGCGGATCGATTCTCCCCCCTTATACCCCGTGAGCGACGACAAGCCGCAGGCGGCATCCACGGTACGGGCGCGAGCGCCATACGCATGCCACGGCCCCGTGTGTCCGTAGGCGGTACAACTGAGGGAAATGATATCCGGCTTTACCGCGACGAGACGGTCGTGATCGAGCCCCAGACGCCGCGTTGTGCCGGGACGGAAATTATCGGTCACGATATCGCTGTAGGCGACGAGTTTCATAAACACGTCTTTGCCTTGAGGATGCGCCACCTGCACGCAGAGACTCTCCTTGTTCCGCGCCCAATAGGCAAACGTACCCCCTTCATTCCACCACGTGTCGCCCGGCTCCCCGTCGGGAAAGGGGCCAGAGCGGCGGTCGTTCATGTGGTCGGCACTCTCGATGCGGATCACCTGTGCCCCGAAGTCGGCTAAAAAAGCGGTTCCCCACGGCAGGACATGAACTTGCTCTAGAGATAACACACGGATACCATGTAGCACACCTTGTGGCGCCATAGCGGGCCTCCATACTTGCTGAGAACATCAGTACCTGGACAGAATGACCTTGATACATTTCTCCGGAGGCCGGAGAAATGTATAAAAGATATAAATTTAATTTTGTTCCGGCACTTATCAACTGGAGAAAGATGACTGCGACCCGATTGTAGTACGAGTCGGGGGTAGGTGGCAATCGACGGAGTGCCGCCTCGCAGGATCATGGGAGACATATCATCATGCAGATTCTAGAATCCCACACCTTTCGCGCCGTCAACTACCCGGTGCGCTTGTACGCCGGCGTCGACGCCCTGCAGCATCTTGCCACCGAAATCCGGCGGCGCCAGGCGCAGCGCGCTTTTGTCGTGTGCGGCCAGACGGTGGCCCACAAAACCAACCTCCTGGAGCGCCTGCAAGCTCAGCTGGGATCGGTGTATGCCGGCGCTTTCGACGCCATGGATAAAGACTCCACCTGGCCCGCCGTGCAACAGGGCGTCGAGGCGGCACGGGCGGCGGATGCCGACCTGCTCATTGCGGCCGGTGGGGGCAGCGTCATCGTGGGCACACGCGTCATCGCCATTCTCCTGGCGGAACAGGGGGATCCGTATCACCTGATGACGCAGTACCCGGAGGGCAAGCCGGCATACAGCCCGCGCCTCATGGCGCCCAAGCCCCCGATCATCAACGTCATCACCACCCCGACGACGGCGATGAACCGCGGCGGTTCAGGTCTGAAGAACGACGCCCTCGATCACCGCATGGAATTTTATGATCCCAAAACGCGGCCCGTCGCCATTTTTTGGGATGCCGAGGCCCTCCTCACCGCGCCGCCGGAACTCATCCGCTCGACGGCCACTACCACGTTTTCGGGTGGCTTGCGCGCCCTCGGCGCACGGTCGATGAACCCGCTGGTAGAAGGCGACCGACAGCAGGCGTTTCGTCTGCTCCATCGCTCGCTGCCGCGCATCATGGCCGAGCCGGACAATGCCGCCCTACGCATCGATCTATGTACCGCAGCATTTCTGGAAAACCGGGCTGCCGACGACGACCAGGGCCGGCGCCGCGAACGCGACCCCACCTCCAGCAGTGCCTATGCCCTCGCCACCGCTCTGCACATCCGCTACGATCACGTCTGGCAAGGCGAAGCCACCTCCGCAGTCATGCCAATGGTGACGCGACTGAGGCCACCGCAAGACACCGACGTCGCGGCGCGCATTGCTCAGGCCCTCGGGGTTTGGCAGGAAGGCATGTCAGCCGCAGCGGCTGCCGAGGCCACGGGGGCAGCGCTCGATTCGCTTTACCGCGACATTGGCATGCCGAGTCGCGTCCATGAACTCGATATCCCTGCAGCCGACCTGCCCTTACTGGCGCAGGATACGCTGAAGAATTTCAATGCCAACCCGGGGAATCGGCCTGGCGATTATACCAACCAGATGCTCACCTTGCTGCAAGCAGCGTGGTAGGCTGATCAGTGGCGGCAAGCACGTCGGATACCGCCAGCAGCCGGCACCTGCATGATCGGGCTGCTATAGCGGCCATAGCGGCATCGTCTCAACGGACGACCACGACATCCCCAGGCTGTATACGATCGTGCAAACGCACGCGAAATTGTTCCGGCGGTTCGTCCACCACACGCTTTGCCGTCCCCCACAGACCCAGGTCGCCGCCGCACGCCTCGCCGTGGACATGATAGCGCCAGAGGCGCAACTCGTTTTCTGACGCAAAGCGTGTGAAGCCCCCGGCGCGCGTGATCGCTTTAATCACCGTTGGTGTCACGGCGCAAGCGGTATTGGCCGGGATGGCGGACTTCCCCATAGACGAAGTATTCCGCAGCTTCCGGGATGTACACGGTATCGCCATGGTCAAGCGGTACTGCCGGTATGCTGTCGAGCCATAAGCCGTTCTAAATCAAAACGGATGGGAATCGTGGGTTCCGCATTGCCATTGTGGCCCGGCGTTGCCCCGTTGGTGTGGTTATGGTTTTTCATCACCAACCCAATCCACCCGGCATGCGGCGTTGGCCCCCCGGCCCGAGACACGACATCGATCAGGGTCGCATACGGCTTCATCGGATGTAATCGGGGTATACGCACCTCGCCCAGGATGTTGACAGACTCGCTGCGCTGTTTTACCACCGTGGTTTTGACCTTAGGCCGCCCGCGTGACGTTTTCGCCAACTGTCGTCCCATCTGCTTTTCCAGTTGCGGCAAAGTCAGGCCCGCAGCCTGCACTTTGCCAACGCGGGGGTAGAGAAACGCGCCCTCCGCGTCTATCGTCACTTCACGGGACAACGCAGGTTTTCCTTCAACACGCACACCGATAATATCACCTGGGCCGATCGTGTATGTCGCGGTCGTCAGATGCTAGAGCTGTCTGGCAACCTGACTCTGCCTGGGTAGCTGTTGTAAGGACTGAGAAGGCATAGGTGGCGGCAAGGGAAGCTGTGGCGCACAACTGGGCAAGGCCCAGGACGGCGACTAGCCCTAAAAGAAAACCCATGCGGCTCACTTCCCCCCAGCGTTGGGACATGGGAAACACAAACAATCGCATCGCCATATTCGTCTCTCATGACTCAGTAGATTTTGCGATAGCAGACGACAAGATACGCTTGCCGAGGTCCTAGCCGAGGACGGAGCACAAGCATACGTTATTGCCCAGCACAGGCAATATACCTTCATGCATCGCGTCATGTTCAACCTATGAGTAGCATGATAGCTATGGCATTATGTCTGTCAAGAGTAAAAAGATATCGTTTTTTCATGCGTCATTGATCTCATATTCATAATTTTCTATTTTTTAAATAACGTTTTTTATTTTGAAATATATTTTCAATATAAATATTTATTGTATAAATATCTATATAAATATTTTATCTATACATCAACAAATAATTCAGAAAAAATATAAATGAGTGCCTAAAGTAGCAATTTAAGGATTAATCTGTCCAGACATGTCAATGACGGGAGAGAAATCTCCAATGGCGCCCAATGATCTGCAAATACAAGCTTCCGAAGCCTCGGGTGTTATCATGCCAAATCAATGTGTTACAGCTGCATCGACAGGACTTCATACGCGCCGCTTTGTTTTGCAGCGATATCTTTTTCCTTTACAATAGCGCATAAACGATTTACAAATAGTATGGGTTCACACGCCGTGAGCGTGCGAGCATGATGATGTCTACATCCTATGAGCTAGTGCCGCCTATGCCGATCGTAGCATACCCGCCACAATCCGTAGCCTCTAGGGCGAGATCGCGTGTGTTTGCGCTGTCTGATATCCACGCAGATATCAAACAGAATATGACCTGGCTGCGGCAGCTTTCTGTGACAGACTATGTCCAAGACACTCTGATCCTTGCGGGCGACGTCAGTGACAACCTCGCTGTCTTGCAGGACGCCTTCCTGCATCTGCGAGCGACGTTCGCCCATGTCTGTTTTGTCCCAGGCAATCATGAGTTATGGGTACGGCGCAAGGAATGTAGCCACTCGGTCGCCAAGTTCCAGCAGATCTTACGCCTGTGTGACGCTCTTGGGGTGCATATCCGTCCGCTCAAAATTGACGGGGCTGACAACAGAAGCGGGGTGTGGATCGTGCCACTCTTCTCGTGGTACGTCAAACCCGAGGAAGGTCCTGGAAGCTTGTTTGTAGCGAAAGAGGGAGAGGATCCAACGCTGTCGATGTGGAGTGACAATTATTTTACCGCATGGCCACGGCAAGTGGATGGTAGCACGGTAGCGGACTATTTTCTCCGTCTAAACGAACCACATGTTGCCAGCGAATATGACGCGCCCATCATTTCATTTAGCCACTTTGTGCCGCGTACGGAGTTGATCTATAGTACCCGTGAGGAGCTGCGCGCTGCTGGTACGACCTTCTGGAGGGATCCACACCCGAGCTTCAACTTTAGCCGCGTGGCCGGGTGTGCAGGCATTGAAGCCCAGATTCGGCGTCTTGGCTCTAGGGTCCATGTCTATGGACACCAACATCGCAATCGTGACCGGTGCATTGATGGCGTCCGGTATATTTCTCATTGTCTGGGTTATCCACGCGAACAACACCGGCGGGCGTACGGCGCAGCAACCGGCCCAGCCCTTATATGGGAGGCGGCAGCAGCATCAACGTGAGTGAAACGGGTACGGGTAGCGGGAAAGCTCATCGCGACACACAACGCAACCGCCGCGGCCTTCTCCAAAGGCCGCGGCGGTCTACGAGTTATCGAATCACTTTACTCAGAGCCGGTGTTTTGTGGTCGGACTTGCGTAACGTCCAGCCGTGAGACGTAAGGATACGTCCGACGTGGAAAGCACAAAAATCGACGCCGAATTGCTGTTGAATTAAGGTCGCAACCTGGAATGGCCTTAAGTGAAGCTCTAACTGCATGTCGTGTCAACGGTTGACCCAACACATGAGGGGGTTTTGTCATGAGGGGAGCGGTCTGGGGTCGTCGCTTTTGGACGCGGGGTTCGACCCGGTTCGGACGAGAGAGGTGGACGAATAATTCCTCTCAGGGCCCCCCGCTGTCGGGTTCACTGCACCCCCGCAGAGCATCGATAACGCTGATCCGTTCAACATCCACCGGTTGATGCTTGGCCGATTGGACAATGACCCGTCGGACCAGGTTGTAGAGCAGAAGGAAAACGGTCCGTTCTTGCCGTACTCCCACCACGGTTTTGCCGGGCCGTGCATCCATCTGCATCGCAGTTTTGAGTGGTCTCAGACGCGTTGCTGCTTCCCAGCGTTTGAAGGAGGGTTCGGCCAGATCATCTTTTGAAGAGCATGGCGCATCCACTCAGGTCGTGACCAACGTGAGCACTCGCGAGCGCAAGCCGGGCTGGATCACCTGATGCCGCAACTCTGGCAGGAAAAGCGATGCAGGGAACGCTGCCAAGGTTGGGGGATCGAGCCCAGCCGGCCAGGTCTTGGGCTGGAACCCTTCCACCCGTTGGTCCTGCTGGCCATGGGCCATGATCCACCGCGAGCGGGGTAGACCTTGGCTCTGAGGGGTCGGTCGGGTAGCGGGGATCACCAAGGGCCGAGACGGGGTGAAAGCGACCATCTGTCGGGCACCGACTCGCATGAGGGCGGGCAAACCGGCCAGTCTGAGCAAGGCCATCTGGGCATCGGACGATAGGCCCCGCTCCGTCACCAGCACCTCACCTGGTTCCATGGCCGGATGCATCGGTTGGACTGGGGACAACTCGTGGGGGTTCAAAGCAGACGCCGCTAGGGGGGGGAGCAGGCCCCTGCCCGCATGGAAAAGCGCCAGCAGCCGGGCCACGGGAAAGCCACCGCCGGGCGGTTGTTCGCCGGGCGGGCCGACCTCGTCTTGCCACACCGGGGTATCGGGCCTGGCGCCCCCGGAGGCCTCGACGAAGAAAACGCGATGGCCATGCCAGCGCCCGTCCTCCAAGGCCGTGGCCGGGCCGACTGGCCGACGCGTTCGCAGAGGTGGTCCAGCACGCCTCCAGGCAGCTGGGTAGGAGCCGGGCAGGAGGCCGAGGCACTGGAGTAGCCACCCGTTCAGTGCGGGAGATGACGGCAGGCGGCATGGCCAGGGAGAAGTTGCCCCAGAGAGGCCTGGACGGTGACGACCGGATGGAGGAGGCGGTCGCGCCACTCGGTATAGCCGACCGCCTCACACGCCGCCGGAATGGCCTCGGATGGGAGGTGGGCGGCGCAGTCGGCCTGGAGGCGTTGCAGCCGGGGGGTGATACGGGATATCCGGAGCGCTTCTCCTGTCAGTGGGGGGAATGAAGGCCCTCATCATGAGAGGAGAGTCGGTCTCAGGCAATCGGCGTAACTGCTTCATCAAGAAAGGAGTTGGCTTGACTTAAGGCCATTCACCGCTTTCCCAGGTCAAGTCCATTCTCCTCGACCTGGCCAGGGCGTTCGAGGAGGCCCACAGACGGGGCTATGCGCGGGGTGAGCTGTGTCCATCGGACATTCTCATCGACCCGACCGGCATGGCGCGTCTTTCAGCGCTCGATTTCTCGAATATCTTCCGAGACCAGGCACAGTTGTCCGGCAATTTCCTGGTCGACCGCGAATCCCTCACCTATATGTCGCCGGAACGCTTTTACGGATTGCCGCATACCCAGCTCACGGATCAGTACTCCCTCGGCCTTATCGCCTGTGAGCTGCTCGGTGGTCCTTGCCTGCCGCGCGTCACAAGACCATGCGATCTGGAACTCAAACGCAGCGTCTTCGACAAGCTGCAGTCGGGAACCGGTGACTGGGTGAAACGCTCGCCCGAGTTCGCTGGCGTGGTGTGCCGCATGCTGCGGACCGAGTCGGCAGAGCGCTGGCCCTGAGGAAATCGAGGTCGCCGAGTTCGAGCAGGAACTCAAGCGTAAACGGGCCAAGGCCAGCTACCTGAGAATCCAGGCCAGGGGGACCGAGGGAGAGCGCGAGTTCTACGAGAAGTTCTACGAAAAGTTTTTTTCAGCCGCTCCTGACATCAACCCCCACTTCAAAGTCGTCAAGATGATCCGGCAGTACCAGGTCCTCAACCGCGCCATCCGTCTCCTCCTCGCATTCCGTCCTGACGCCTCGGACACGCGCCAGGAACTGGAGCGTATCGCCGCTCATCACAAGAGACTCCAGCTTGAGGAGCGTCATTATACCAGCTTCCTTGAGGCGCTCCTTAAGACCCTTGAGGAATCAGGAGAGGGCACTCCGGAGACGATTGTAGCCTGGCGAACCATCCTCTCCATCGGTCTCGATTTCATGAGAACGTGCTAGTACACGCCGGCGGAAGTCCGTCGGCGGTTTGAGCGCCGCAAGGATAACACATTCAATGAACTCAACCGACAAACCATTTGCGGTACGCAGTACTAGAACAAAATTTGGCAAGGAAATAGTTATGATCGTGCTCGTGGACACGACCGCCGTCTCACGGCTCCGTTACATACCGTAGAGCACCTTGATGTTATCCCGCAAGATCTTCTCCTTGGTATGCCGGCTCAAGTCTTTCCGCGCCAGGAAATGCTGCAACGACACGATAATCTCATCTTCCGGCTCATGCGGGTAATCCGAGGCGTACAGCAGCCGGTCGTCCCCCAACACCTCGATACAAGTCGTTAGCACCTCCTTCTCCTCTAATTCGGCGTGGAAATACACCGGATAATGCCGCACTTGCGCCGAAGCCAGACCGTTCGTGCGCCGATCGATCCGCTCCACGAAGTAGGGCGCCCAGCTGCACCCCGCCTCTAGGAAAGCAACCTTCATGTCAGGGAAGCGCTCGAACACCCGTTCGAGCGTCATGTTCACGAACTGAACAATCTAGGCAAACGGATGCGCCACGATGAAGCCGCCCTGAGCGCTCTCCGGGCGCGTCTCCGACGTATGATAAAAGTCGAAGCCAAGACCCCGCCGAGCTGCGCCATGGACGGCGAGCATGGTGCCGAGGGCGTTCGCCGCCTCATAGAGCGGATCGAAGGCCCGGTCTCCACAGGGGCTGGACAAGCCCGGCGCAGGTAAAACGGCACCAACCATCCCCAGCTCCGTCACAGCCCGGCGCAGCTCCTTTGCTGCCGCCTTTGGCTCCTGCAACGGGATGAGCGCCACCGCTTTCAGCCGGGGGCTCTGCTCCAGGTAGTGGTCGTATACGAAATCATTGTAAGCACGCGCCAAGTCCGCCGCCCACTCCGGGTCTCGGGCCTGCGCAAAACCCAGGCCGGCGGTGGGATAGAGCACCGCCTCAGCGATCTGCGCCTCGTCCATGAACGTATGCCAGCCCTGCACGTCATCGCCGTAGGGCCGGCCGGCCGGACCCCGCCGCCAGCCGTCCAGGTCGGGAAAGAGATAATACCGGCGCAGCCCCTCAATGGGGTATTTCTGGGAATCGAAGTACGGGTAGAGCAACTCGTCCCGCTCGAAAAAGTGCCCATCTCCATCGATGATCCCTGTCACGGCCGCGGTCTGATCTTGCATCTGCTGAGCCATGGATCGTCTCCTTGTTTAATGTTGATCGAGAGGCACACGCGCCTCACATGCCCCAAATCGTGATGGGGTATCCCCGCACGGTTTCCTGCCGCTGAAACAGCTTCTCTTCCCACGTCTTGCCCGGTGTTCGATCGAAGATCACCAGATGTCCTGCTTCGGCAGCGCACCGATCCAGATACGCTTGGACCTGCTGCCGCCCGCTTGTGATCGTCTGTTCGAGGCTCCGGTGCAGGAGTTTGAGTTCAATGACCGCCTTTTGGATGCCACCAGGATAGGGCCAGATGACCAGCAAATCCGTGCGCATCCGGCCCAGGCCGTATTCGCGTTCGATCCGCCCGCCGCTATTAACAATACGCTGTAGAAACGCCTGCAGGAGCAGGTACGGTCCGGCTTCCTTGTACTGAAACCGCTCCACCCAGTGTTCCGAGTGTTCGCGAAAAAAGGTCTGAAAGGCAGCCAGGAGCTGGGGCAGGTCCAGACGGCCATCCTCGGCCCTGATGTACCATGCGGTTTCCTGATGAATGGTCGCTTCGGTACTGTAGACCAACTGACGCGGGATGATTTCTCGATAGATCGGGTTGGCAATATGCAAACTGCCTTCTCGATGGATCAACCCAAGGTCGCGGACGTAGTCCAGATCATCCACCGGCAGATCTTCGGGGGACTCCGTCCCAGCCAATAGCGGCTCCATCACGCGTTGCACCCGCATTTCTTGCAGCTTGTCGGCAAGCTGATCGAGATGGGTCTCCCGCCGCAAGATGAGTTGTTCCTTCGCCTGCTCCACCGCCTCCCGGGTAATCGGTTGGGTGCGGTCGCGACCCGTCGGGCAACGAAAGCAGGTCTCATAACCCAGCGCATTCACCAGCCACGGCTGCCCCTGGGTCAGCTCCCAGCTCCGCTCTAAGGCCCCGGTCGTAAGATGTTGCCCGGTCTCGGATGTATGTTGCCGATACAGCGCCTCTACATCGGCTCTGGAAAAATCGCCTAGGCGCAAGGATTCGGCCTTAATGTTAAAGGCGCTGCCGCCGGTAATCATCGCCTGCTCGCTGTGGGAATGGATGCGGTAATCTCTCACGTCGCGTACGCCACAAAGCACGATGCTATGCGCAAAGTGGCCGGGCCGCCGCGTATAGCCGGCACGTAACTGCCGCAATACGGCGATGAGGGCGTCTCCTATCAGGGTGTCAATCTCATCGATGAGCACGACCAAAGGCGTTGCATCACGAGCCGCCCAAAGGCTCAGTACAGCCCCGAAAACACCATACGGTCCATATTTGCTGAACGCTTCGTCCCAGATATCGTCGACAAAGGTATCCTGCAAAATCGACTGTGCCCAGGCCGCAAGTTCACCCCGAATCGCTTGCATGGCCGCTGCTACGTCCTCTCGTGCTGCCTGTCCGACCTCCACGTTCATGTAGACACAGCGATACGTCCCCTGACCGTTCAAATACGTCATCAACGCCAGCAGAGCAGAGGTCTTACCAGTTTGGCGAGGGGCATGTAGCACAAAGTACTTTTTCTGCTGGATCAACAATAAAATAGCGTCCAGATCGAACCGTTCCAAAGGCGGAAGACAGTAGTGGTCCTGAGGATTGACCGGACCGGTGGTGTTAAAGAAACGCATAGGCATTGTCCTGGCAATATCCAGTGTGTATCGCGGCAGCCTACGGCAGCCAGGCCGGATAGGGGCATCTAGCGTGTCCAGCAAGTCTAGCGGGTTATCGTACACAACGCCACTCCACAACGGGGTGAATGTATGGACATACTTGACATTTTTTCCTCTCACGGCATCCTTGAAATGAGGTTCTTGTGACTTCAGAAACTCGGCCTCGATCACCACTTGAGGCCAAGGAGATAGCAGGAGACGCCACATGATCACATTGGATCAACCGCTAGATTTGGACGACCCCGGCGCAGATGCGTTTCTCGACCGCATCCAGGGCAATATCCTGAAAGGGCATGGACGACCTCTGAGCGCCCAGGTCGTTCTGCGGTTCACATCGGACCCCAGCGCCATACGGTCATCGGTAGCGCAGATGGCCCGCCACACGCTCACGTCTGCCTTGCAACAACGGCATAGTGCGCAACGGCGAGCCCAGACCGGGGATGGCGGGCCTTTCGCCATGCTGGCGTTGTCGGCGGCAGGCTACGAGGCGCTCGGCATCCCAGAGTCACAATGACCGCAGGACGCCATTTTCAGGGTCGGCATGAAGCAGTCCCCTGTACTGCGCCAGCATGACCCAGAGGTGGCGGCATGGGAACCGCCCTACCGTGGCGACATCCATGCCCTGGCCATCCTGGCGGATCAGGACGACACGCGCCTCGAACATAGCCTCACGGCACTTTGCGCCTCGGTCGAACCGGTCGGCGATATTCTCGTGATTGAGCGAGGCGAGAAGCTGACCCGGCAAGATCCCGCCACCGGGGAACTCGAAATCGAACATTTCGGCTTTGCCGATGGGGTGAGCCAGCCCCGGGTGATCGTTCAAGATAGGGCGAGCGAAATCGCCGTGCGAGGCGCTGACCATTGGGATCCCGCCGCGCCTCTCGGGCTGCTGCTGGCGGAGGAATACGCCAATAGCGGCACCTACGGTAGCTACTTCGTCTACCGCAAGCTCGAGCAGCATGTGCGCGACTTCTTGGCCGCCGAACAACAGCTTGCCGATGCGCTGGGGTTACGCGGCGACGACCGGGAATTCGCCGGCACCATGGCGGTCGGACGCTTTCGCAATGGCAATCCGATCATTCCAACTCGGAACGAACCGTCAGGTGCGCCCGGCAACGATTTCAACTTCGATCAGGATCGCTTTGGCGCCATCTGCCCCTATCACGCCCACATTCGCAAAACCAACCCGCGTGGCGATCTGACCAGCCCGTCGGGCCTTCGCCCGAGTCTGTCCTTGGAGCTGGAGCGCAGTTTCCGCATCGCCCGGCGCGGCATGACCTACGGCGACCGGCCGGATCTGGCGCCGCATGCGGAGGCCAATACGCCGCCACCCAACACCGGTGTGGGGCTTTTATTTATGTGTGCGCAAGGGCGGCTCCGGAACTTTGAGATCCAGCAAGACGGCTCGGATTCGAACGACTTTGTGAATCCCGGCGTCGGGGCCGATGCCGTGATCGGGCAGAACCGTGCGCCCGTGCCGCAGAAGTGGACACGCCCATTAAGCGCGGACGGCCCGGGTGGCGATGCGGTCATGAACGGGGAATTACGTTTTACCATGGCGAATTTCGTGACGTTTCTGGGTGGGGAGTATTTCTTCGTTCCCAGTCTGCCCTGGCTGCGCCACTTGGACCGGGGCGAGACCTTGACGGGTGACTGAGAAGATGAACACAGGATCCGCGAAGGACGCGAAGGGGCGCA
Organism: uncultured bacterium; assembly: GCA_965178525.1. GTDB lineage: Bacteria > Tectomicrobia > Entotheonellia > Entotheonellales > Entotheonellaceae > CBCXVS01. The sequence goes on from CBCXVS010000028.1 coordinate 37,079, forward strand.
AAGGAGGACCGCAAGAATCACTCCTGCGCCCCAAGCTCTGAGGCCGGAGCGGTTTCCTCGGCGGGGCTGCGCCATTCACTTAGCCGCTGCATCATCACATAGAGTAACGGGGCGAAAAACACCACGAGGACCGTCGCGGCCACCAAGCCGCCAAACACCGCCGTTCCCAAGGCACGGCGGCCTGCCGCGCCAGCCCCGGAGGCAATGACCAGCGGTACCATGCCCAGCAAGGTCGAACAGCCGGTCATAAGAATCGGCCGGAACCGCAAACGGGCGGCTTCGAGCGCGGCGTCTAAAATCCTCTGCCCCGCCGCGCGATTCTCCCGGGCAAACTCGACGATCAGAATCGCGTTGTTACTCGCCAGGGCAATGAGCAGAACCATCCCAATCTGGGTATAGGTGTTGTTGTCCATCGAGCGCATCATCAAAGCGACCACCGTCCCCAACAGCGCCAGCGGCACCGCGAGAATGATCGCCGCCGAGCTCGTTCAACTTTCGTATTGCGCCGCCAGCACCAGATAGACCAACACGATGGCGAGTGCGAAAATGAATAGGGCTTCAGCCCCGACTTGCTTCTCCTGATAGGCAATCCCAGTCCACTCATAGCCCATGGCGGCAGGCAACTTCCGGTTGGCCATCTGCTCCATCAGCGTGAGCGCCTGCCCGGAGCTATAACCGGGCGCCGCTTGGCCGGTGATGGTGGCGGAGGGATAGAGATTGTAACGCGTGACGATCTGTGGGCCAAACGACTCCTCAATCGTCACCAAGGCGCCGAGCGGCACCATCTCGCCTTCACGGGTACGCACATCGAGACGCCGAATATCGTCCGGTTCGGACCGAAACGCCGGGTCGGCCTACACTCTCACTTGATACGTGCGGCCGAATTTATTGAAGTCGTTGACATACGCCGAACCCAGATACGCTTGAAGCGTGCCGAACACGGTATTGAGCGGGATGTCAAGGGTTTTCGCTTTGACTCGGTCGACATCGGCAAAGAGTTGCGGCACGTTGGCGCGGAAGCTGCTATAGAGCGCGGTCAACCCATTCTGGGCATTGCCATCTTGAACGAACTCCTGGGTCAGTTGTTGTAGGGTCGTCATGCCTATGCCCCCGCGGTCTTGCAGCCGCAGGTCAAACCCGCTGGCATTGCCGAGTCCACTGATCGGCGGCGGCGCGAACGGGAGAATAACGGCTTCCTGGATCTGCTGATATTGGGCGTAAAGACGCCCAAGGATGGCGTTGGCATGCAACCCTGGTGCCTGACGCTCGGCCCACGGCGTCAGTGAGATAAAAAAGGTCGCCGCATTGGAGGCATGGGTTCCCGACAACAGGGAGAAGCCCCCGATCGAGGTCGCGTATTCAACCCCAGGGGTATGGGCCAGAATCGTATGCACCTGATCGATGACCTCGCGGGTCCGTTCTTGTGACGCCGCATCGGGAAGCTGGATATTGGTGAACAGAACGCTCTCGTCTTCTTGCGGTAAAAAACCGCTCGGTAACGCCATCATGCTCCATCCCGCCACGGCCACGATGGCCACATACAGCAGTAACATCATGGCGCTGCGTCGCAACACAGCGCTGACCACCCGCGAATAGGACTGCGTGCTGCGGGCGATGAGCGTGTTGAAGCCGCGAAACAGCGGATGGCGTTGGGTTGGGGAAGGCCGCAAGACAAGCGCGCTTAGAGCTGGGCTGAGCGTGAGTGCATTCAACGTGCTAAACACGGTGGTCGCCG